>NZ_VISU01000025.1:0-87414 GCF_007827625.1 Micromonospora sp. CNZ297
CGGTGATGAGGCGGGCGAGGGGGGCGAGGGCGTCGCGGAGGTTCCGGGCCCGGTCGAGGCGGGTGAGGGCGTCGCTGAGCTGGTCGGTGTTGATGGTGTCGGTGGTCATGGGGTCTCCGATCGCTGCGCGGCACAGATGCCGATTGGCAGCCTATCGGCATCTGCTAACTCGCGATAGAGGGCCGTTCGCCATCTGAGAGCGTCGACATGACGTCATGCGCTCATGGCGTCATGTGCTCATGGCGGGTCGTCTGAGCAGGGAGATTCGTTGACCGATCAGATGAATGGCCAGTGGCGCGGGGCCAGTCCGAATTGCGGTGTGACGGAATGCGTGTACCCAAGCAGAGGCGTTCCTACTAGAGTCGCCACGTCACCCTGGGCAGCTTCTCGCGGTCCAGCTGAGGGGGACCGGCCGCCATCACGACCCGAACGCTTATGCGGCCGGTCCGGCCGGTGCACCCCACCTGACGGGCTAGCCCGTCAGGTGGGGAAGCATCCAGCCAGGGCGCTCACCAGTGTGGCCACCGCACCGAGAAGAGCCGCCCAGGCGTACAACCGGGCTGTCTTCCGGTCGGGGGCATGACCGTCCTGACTCGCGTCCACCATCATCACCTCCTTCCGCGCGTGCGTCGGATTCCGGCAGGCGCAGCCGGAGGAGGTGCGAGGAGAGACGGTATCGCCTCCCCGCACCTCGTGGGTACTCCGGCCCCCAGGCTGTCCAATCGGGAGCGGTTGCTCCCGGCGGGCGTTGGGGATGGCGGATGTTCCCAGCTAGGAGCAGTGAAGGCGCGTCATGCGTGGGGGTGCAACCAAGCGACGGTCGATGATGGCCTGTGCGACGGATGGCCCCGTTTCGACAGATCGCGAAAACCGGGACTTATGCGCGTGCCCTCTCGCCACCTCGCTCGTTATGCACTTACATCCCGTGAACGGGACTGTCGCGCAGACCTGGCGAAACTATGCTACGCTTCGGGGTGTGCGGGTGAGCGACCCGCGCAGAACAGGAGACCCCCGATGAACGAGGCCGCCCGCATCGTCCGGACCTACACCTTCACCGTACGCACCCCCGAGCCCCTCGCAACCCCCGAGAGCGCACAGCAGGTGCGGGAGAAGCTGGCCCGGACCAGCGTCGGCTACCAGGCCGCGATGGCCGACCCCTTCGGCATCCTCGCCAGCAAGAACACCACCGACGACATCCCGTTCTGACCACCCCCGGAGGGCCGACCCAGCGTCGGCCCTCCCACCCACCGGAGGCACCCGTGGAGGCCCTGCCTGACCGCTCCGACACCGTGACCATCGTCCTCGTCGCCCGGATCCCCGGCACCACCTGGAGCGACCAGGACGCCGCCACCACCGACCCGGCCACCCTCGCCGCGCACCTCGGCCAGGCCGACGTGCTGTTCGGTGCCGTCGAGCGCGGCATCAGCACCGCCGCGATCGACGCCGGCGCGCACGCCGCCACCACAGCCTGACCACCCGGGCGGGAGAGCGACCCGCCCACGGCCCACAGGAGACCCCGTTGCCGAAGACCGTCCAGCGCAAGAAGCCCGCCGTCACGCCCGACCGCCAGCTGATCTCGACCACCCTCCGGGACATCGCCGCCAGCTCCGGCTACACCCTGAGCACCATCGGCGACACCGCGGCCGCCTGCGACTACCGCACCGACGGCGACGGGGTTCAGCAGCTGCGGTTCGCCGTCATCGAGATCCCCGGGCGCAGCGAGTGGAGCAGCCAGGCGTACGGCGTCGTCAGCCGCGCCCGCGAGGACGGCAGCGCCTGGAGCGTCAGCGACACCGGCGGCTGGCTGGAGGCCCAGTTCCCCACCGCCGAGGCCGCCGTGGCCGCGCTGCGCGACCCGAAGCAGCTGAAGCAGATGCGCCAGTACACCGACGCGGTGGCGGTGATGCTGGAGGCGCAGCGGCGCGTACGCGAGTTCCCGCAGCCCGAGGGTGCTCTGCCGTCCTACTGGCAGAGCAGCTGACGCGGGGCCGGGGTTGTGAGTGCCCCGGCCCGCGCAGTGCGGCAGACGGAAACCTGTCTTATCCTTCACCCTTTCTCCATTCGGTAACCGTGTCGCAACGGACGGCGAGGAGGCAGTGATGGGCGTACTCGACAAGCCTGAGATCGCGCCGAGGCTGCCCCGCTCCTACCACCTGCTGGTCGACGCCGTGCACGACGCCGGCTGGGACTGCCGGATCACCACGACCGGGCCGCTGCGGTGCGGCGACGTCCACCGTGAGGTGGTGGAGCTGTCCGCCGCGACCCGCTCCGGGCGCCGGCTGCGGGCGTGGTGGACGGCCGACGCGCCGTCGGGGGAGCCCCGGCCGGGTTTCCGGCCGGGTGGTGCCCTCGTCGGCCAGGGCAACGCGGTCGGCGACGCGACCGCCGCCCAGGCTGCCGAGTACGTGCGCGGGCATCGCGTCGGGGGCTTCCCCCCGTGAGTTAATGTTTGCTACACTCCGGGGTGTAGGTGGGTGGGCGACCCGCCGGAACGAACGGAGGCCATCATGGAGCGCACCGCCGAGTGGGCGATCAGCCAGATCCGCCGCGCATACGACCTGCATGCCCACCAGTACGGCGCCGGCTCCTGGATGAACATCCGGACCGTCGCCGAGGCCCTCGACCTCACCATCGAGGAGATCCACGCCGCGATCCGTCACGCCGCGAAGGTCGACAAGCGGTTCACCCTGGCGCCCGAGTCCAACCAGAAGACCATCACGCCGGAGCAGCGCGACGCCGCGCTGTGGTACGGCGGCCAGTGGAATCACCTGATCGGCTGGCACTGACCCAACCTCTAAACTGTGCTACACTTTGGGGTGTGAGCGGGTGAGCGACCCGCTCCCGAACGAGGGAGACCCCGTGCAGCAGACCCGCATCCAGCCCGCCGCCGACCGGCCCGCCCCCCGCCCGGTCGCCGAGGCCGACGAAGCCGCCGCGCGTCGCATCATCGCCGAGCGGCAGCTGCGCACCCTGGCCCGGGACATCCTCACCCGCGAGGCCCGCCGCACCGCCCTCACCCTGATCCGCAGGCCCATCAGCCTCGCCGAGCCCACCCAGCAGTACGGCGTGTTCGACGGCGACCGCCTGGTCGAGACCCACGACGACCCGACCCTCGCCGAGCTGGCCGCCGCCGACAACGCCGACGCCACCAACCGGCCCGGCGCGTACACCGTCGAGCCTCTCTGCCCGACCTGCCGGGACCTGCCCGTCGGCGACTGCGACTGCCCCTGACCACCCCGGCCGGGCCGCCCTGCGCGGCCCGGCCATCGTCATACCCCTGCGGATGAGCGATCCGCACGACGATCGGAGACCCAATGGCCCGCGCCACCGTTGACGGCTGCGACCGGCCCTGCTGCACCACCAAGCGCCTGGCGGACATCCCGCCAGCCCTGACGAACGACGACTGGGCCAGCTACGCCCCGCACCTCACCAAGGCGCACATCCGGGCGATCCTGCGACGCGTCGCGCTCGAAGCGCTGCCGCTGCCCCCACAACTCGCGGACGACCTCGCCTGGTTCGACTGGATCATCGTCAACATCAGCGGCGGGAAGGACTCCCAGGCCATCCTCGACGTGGTGGCCACGGAGGCGCGCCGACTCGGCATCCTCGACCGCGTGGTGGCCGTGCACGCAGACCTCCGCGACAGCGAGTGGGACGAGACCATCCCCCTGGCCAAGGACTGGAAGGGGACCGCCGACCTGGCTGGCCGGCACGCTGCGGCGTACGGCGTCCGGTTCATCGTCGTCAGCCGCCGCACCAAGGACGGCAAGCGGCAGGGCCTGCTGGAGCAGATCGAGGAGCGCGGCATGTTCCCCTCCTCGGCCGCCAGGTACTGCACGTCCGACCAGAAGCGAGCGCCCGTGCGTGCACTCATCACCAAGCTGGTGGACGAGCTGGGAGGCCCAAAGTCGCTCGGCCGGCCGGTCAGGGTCCTCAACGTCATGGGCATGCGCGGCGCCGAGTCCTGCGGCCGGCAGAAGCTGAAGCCGTTCGAGTTGGACCACGGAGCCACGTCGCTGACGACCCGGCACGTGTGGCGGTGGCTGCCGATCCACTCCTGGACCGACGAGCAGGTGTGGGACCGGATCAAGGCGTCCGGGGTGCCGTACCACCCGGTGTACGACCACGGCCTTACCCGGGCGTCCTGCGCGTTCTGCGTGCTCGCCTCGCCGTGCGACCTCCGCAAGGCCACACGGCTGTGGCCGGCGAAGGCCCGCGAAGTGGCCGCGCTGGAGGGCCGGATCGGCCACAGACTGCGGGTTGACCTTTCCGCGCAGCAGCTGGTGGACGAGTTGGACGCCGAGCTTGCTATGCGGAGCGCCTAACCTGCGCTACACTTTGGGGTGTGCGGGTGAGCGACCCGCCAGAGACCGGAGGACCCCCATGCCGCGCAGCTTCTACGCCACCCTCGCCGCCACGTTCGGCGCCGCCGCTGTCCTGATGGCCGCGATCGGCCCGGACCGGGTGAAGGCGTTCATCGCCGCCACACCGTCCGTCGTCCTTAACGTGCTCCACCTGATCTGATCCACCCCGGCCAGCGGGCGAGCGACCCGCAGGATGGAGACCCCCGTGACCACCACGACCGTCGCCCCGCCAGCCATCCACCCCGCGCCGGCCGCCCCCGACTGGTGGGAGATCCAGGGCACCGAGCTGCCCGACGACATCGCCGGCCCTGCCCGCTTCGGTGACCCCGCCGACCTCACCGCCCTCGAACGCGCCGTCGTCGCGACCAACGCGGTCGACGCGATCGCCCGCTGGCACCGCATCGCCGACGACGGCCGCGTGCCCACCCCGGCGTGGAAGCAGCTGCTCATGCCCGACTCGTGGTCCGGGCACAAGCTCTACGCGCCCGCCGCGACCCTCGCCGACGTACGCGCCGCCCTGGCCGCCGTGTTCCCGATCGTGTGGGCCGCCGGTCTCGGCATGAAGGCCGCCACCAGCCCCACCGGCCTCCTGCACGGCAAAGGCGTCGTCATCTACCTGCCCCGCCGCGTCACCGTCGACCGGGACACGTCGCTGGTCGCCGCCGCGCTCGCCGACTACCGGCCCGCCCGGCCGGTCACCTGCACCGGCGCTACCCGCCTCGCTGACGGGCTGTGGTGGCGGCACGAGTTCGGCGGTGTCGACCTCGGCTACGACGTGTACGACCCGCGCGAGTACCGCGCCCGCTACGCCCCGGCCGCCGCAACGCGGTGACGGCCGGGCCGGTCGCCGCGCTGGACGCGGTGGCCTACCCTGCAACCCGTGGGCCGGTGAGCGACCGGCCCGGAAGTGGAGACCCATCCATGCAGCAGCAGCCCACGACCGACCTCGGCGCGCGGATCCGCGCCGCCGTGGACGCCCCGCTGCACCCCGCAGCCCTCGCGGCCACGGTGTGCACGGCGATCGCCGAGCAGTTCGAGCTGTACGCCCTGCACGAGGGCAAGACCGCGAAGCGTCACCGCGACGCCGGCTCGGCCAGCGGCGCCGCCCACCACGACGGCACCGCCACCGCCTACACACGCGCCGCGACCCAGATGCGCGACCTCGCCCGCCGGCTCACCGCCGCTCCGGCCGACACCGGCCTCTGGGCCAAGGCCATCACCACCACGCCGGAGCCGTACCGGGAGTTCTTCCGGCAGCTCACCGACGCCGAAGGCTCCGCGCTGGCCCAGGCGGGCATGCCCCTCGAACCGACCATCACGTACGTGGCCCTGTGGGAGCAGCACATCTGGCCGGCGATCGTCGCCGACCTGGACGAGCTGATCCGCGAGCACGGCGGCGCCATCGCCGCCCGGATCGACGCCGGGCAGCCCGCATGACCGCCCCCGCCACCGTCCGGACCTGCCCCGCCCCGAACCCGGACGCGGCCGGGCCCTGCGGCCAGCCGAACGCCGACGGCAGCCCGCTCTGCCCGGCCCACACCGCCGAGCTCGACCACGCGGTCCGGGTCCACGAGGCCCGCGTCGAGGCCGCCCAGCACCTGACCGAGGCCGCCCGACAGGTCCGCCTGGCCGTCGCCGCCGGCCGGGTCCTCGGCGACATCGACTCCGACTGGGTGTCCTGGCCCGACCTGGACCGGGCGCTCGGCCAGGCCCTCACCGGCGTCCACGCGGCCAAGCACCTCACCCCGGAACCCGAGCCGCTGCCCGACTGGGTGATCGCGTTCTGCACCACCTGACCCACCGCTACCAGCGGCCCCGCAACCTGCCCGGGTGCGGGGCCGCTCCGCGTCGTGGGTGACTACCCGCCCGTACGGGGGTATCCTGCGGACATGGCCAACCAGAGCCCCGAGACCGGCACCCGCAGCGAGGACGTCCTCGCCGCCGCCGGCATCGTCGTCACCCCGGAGGGCAAGGCCCGCGCCCGGGAGCGGCTCCGCGCGGCCGACCAGCGGTGGACCACCGAGCTGCGTGACGAACTGCGCGCCCAGATCGGCCTCCCCGCCCGCGCCGCGTGAACGACCGCCCGATCCGGATCATCCTCGACGCCTCCGCGATCCTCGCGTTCTGCCGCGAGTCGATCCACGTCGGCGAGGTGATCGCCGAGCTGGCCGACGAGGACTGCTGCTTCGGGGTGCCGGTGATGTGCCTGGCCGAAGCATCCCGCGCCGCCGCCGACGGTGACCGGCTCGACCTGCTCGTCAACCACCCCGCCGCCGTGGTGCTCACCGTCGACCCGTCCAGCTGGCGGGCCCTGGCGGTCGTCTACGACACGGTAGGTCGCCTCGACGCCGCAGCCGCGCTCCTCGCCGCCGTCGACAACGAGGGCTACGTGCTCACCGGCCAGCCCGGCCTGTACGCCGGGCTCGCCGGCGGCGGTCCGATCATCGCGTTCTAGACGCTGACGATCACCCGCGTGCCCGCCGCTGGTAGGCGACAACGGCATGAGCGAGCCGGTCCTTGACCAGCATCACGAAGTTCGAGTTGTAGCTGCCGATCGTGAAGTTGTCCCGCCCGGCCGGGTCCAGGTCGACGGACGACACGTACTCGACCGCTCGCTCCTCATCCCAGGACGTCGCCCGCAGACCGAGCGGCTCCGGCCAGAACCGGCCCAGCGTGCCGTCGCTGAGCAGCAGGACCGGCGACTTCCGGATCGGGCCGCGGGCCTCCCGGTCCGACTCGCGGATTCCGCTGATGTCCACGATCATCCAGCAGCGGCGGCGGGAGACCACGGCGTACCGGTTGCCCTGCGGGTCGCGGTACGGCGGCCAGAGCATCCTGCGCTTCGGCTCGACGCGCACGAACTCCTCGTTGCCGAGCCCGGCCAGCCGTTCGACCGCCTCCAGGCACAGCTGGCGGACCTGTTCGTCTTCCTCGCGCAGCTGCTGCCGCTTCTTCGCCGCCTCGCGTTCTTGGTACTCGTTCTGGCGGTGGATCGCGTTGATCGCGTCATCGAGACTCACTCGCTGAGCGTAGTGCTCCGCGTACACCCGTCAACTAGGCTTAATCGAACGCCTGTTCGATAAGGTCAGGGCGTGTCCGAGTGGGTACGACGCTGGGAGATCGAGGTCCGATGGCGGCCCGGCCTGCCCGGCGACCGACTCTCCGCCCGCCGCGTCGACACCGTCGCCGAGCTACGCCAGCTGGTGGCCTGGGCGCGCGCAAACCCCGACATCACCCGGCACCAGCACCGCACCGTCCGCGAACTGGCCGGTGACCCGCCCGCCGCCTGCCCGAACGGCCACCCCTACGACGGCGGATCCGCTACCCGCGCCGCCCGCGGCTGGACGACCTGCCCGTGCGGCGGACACCTCATCCTGGCCTGCCGGTGGCCCGGCTGCGGCGACGTCTCCCACGACCCGCCCAAGTGCGCGGAATTGCATTAGATGCAACATTGGTGCGGTCGGCGGTCTGAGAAGAATCCCAGGTGAACGGGGCTCTCTGCGCGCATGACGTCGAGGTGTTTCTCGGCGTGTTCAGGGCGCGTCAGGTAGCTGCAAGAATGATGCACCTGATACAACGTCGGAGTGCGGCGTGATGACCCTGGCTCGGCGAGCCTCGTGCTGGCGCCCAACGTCGTGCATCTGGACCCGGCGCCCGTGGTGTTCGAGGAGATGCTGCGGGGGTGGGCGACACAGCAACGCAGTCGCTTCTTGGCTGAGGCGACGGTGACGCAGCGGTTGCGGTTGACGCGGCGGCTGGCGGAGTTCTCGGGGCTGTATCCGTGGCAGTGGACGCCGGCCGAGGGAGAAGCGTTCATCGCTCATCTACGCGGCGGCGACAGGCCATTGGCACTGTCGACGGCTCGCGCGTACGAGGTTGACCTGCGGATGTTCTGTGAGTACCTGCTTGATGCACGGTACGGCTGGGCCTCGTTGTGCGTCGACCGGTTCGGCATGGCACCACAGCAGGTTTTTCACCAGGACAACTCGGTGATCCATGTCGAGGACTACGAGGGCGACCCGAGCCGGCGACCGCTGACCTACGACGAGTTGCAGGCATTGTTCGACGCCGCCGACGGACGGGCGGAGCAGATCAGAGCGCGAGGGGTGAAGGGCGCGTTGTCCGCGCTGAGGGACGCGGCGATGCTGAAGCTGACGTACGCCTTCGGGCTGCGCCGACGCGAGGTGGCGATGCTTGATCTCGTTGACGTGCGATCGAATCCGAAAGCGCCGCAGTTCGGCCGGTGCGGGATGGTCATGGTGCGCTACGGCAAGGCATCGCGGGGCGGTCCACCGCGGCGCCGCACCGTGCTGCTGGTGCCAGAGATGGACTGGATGGTGCCGGTGGTGAAGCACTGGTTGCATGAGGTCCGCCCGGCTCTGGGACCGGGGAAACATCCGGCGCTGTGGGTGACCGAGCGTCGGGGGCGGGTGTCCACGCGGTTGGTCAACGAGGCGTTCGTCGCCGCGAAGAAGGCGGCCGGGTTGGACCCGGCGCTCGACCCGCACTGCCTGCGTCACTCCTACGTCACCCATCTGGTCGAGTTCGACTACCCGGTCAAGTTCGTGCAGGACCAGGTGGGGCACAAGTTCGCCAGCACCACGGCGATCTACACCGGTGTGTCCAACGAGTACCGCAATCAGCTGCTGCAACGCGCCTTGCAGGACCGGCTCGGACGGATGTGGGAGGCGTAGTGATCAAGAAGATGGGTTACCGGTGGCACCTTCGGCAGCTCATGGCCGGCGATACCTAGTAGTGCCGGCTGCATGCCACCGAGAATGCCAAGATCGACGAATAGCGCAGAAGTCGAATAGGTGCCCTCCACCGGCCCTCGACGTCGACTGCCGACCCGCCAGCGGGCGGTGAGCAGGGACGCTAACCCGGCCGAGCGGCCACCATGCCCCTCGTGTCGTACCCGCCGAACCTCGCCCCCGTCACCGTCAACGCCACCTACAAGCTGGCCGACGACCAGGGCGGCACGCCCGCGGCCGGCACCGTCACCTTCCGCCTCCGCGACACCGTGCAGGTGCCCGCCGACGACCTCGTGCTCATCCCCAAGAAGGTGGACGCCGAGCTGGTCGACGGGCAACTCCAGGTGGAGCTGCCGTCCGTCGCCAGCCCGGCCGTCAGCCCTGCCGGAGTGACCTGGTGGGTAGTCGAGCGGATCACCGGCGCGCAGCCGCGCACCTACGACATCCACCTGCCGCCCGGCCCGGCCACCGTCAACCTGGCCGACCTCGCCCCGGCCACACCGTCCCGCGGCACGGTTTCGTACGTCCTCGCCGCGCAGGTCGGCCAGCCCGACGGCGTCGCCCCGCTCGGCCCGGACGGCCTGGTCCCCGCCAAGCACCTCCCCGCCGGTGGTGGGGGACCGGGCGGCGGCGGGGCCGTCGACTCCGTGGACGGCCTCACCGGCGCCGTCGACCTGTCCGACCGGTACCTGGCGAAGTCGGCGCGCGGCCAGGCCGGCGGGGTCGCGTCCCTCGACGGGTCCGGTCGGCTCCCGGCCGCGCAGCTCCCGCCCATCACCGCCGGGCAGGTCGGAGCCGCCCCGGCCGTGCACAGCCACGACGACCGCTACTACACCGAGTCCGAGGTGGACGTGGCGCTCGCCAGCCGAGCCCCGGCCGACCACGCCCACCCGTACGTGCCGACCAGCGCGGTCGGCGTGGCAGGCGGTGTCGCACCGCTCGACGGGTCCGGACGGTTGCTGGCCGCGCAGCTGCCCGCGCTCACCGCCGCCGACGTCGGCGCGGCCCCGTCCGTGCACCAGCACGACGACCGCTACTACACCGAGGTGGAGGTAGACGCCGCCCTCGCAGGGAAGGCCCCCACCCACGCGCACCCGTACGTGCCGGTCGTGGAGAAGGGCACCGCCGGTGGGGTGGCCACCCTCGACGGGTCCGGCCAGCTCACCGCCAGCCAGCTACCCGCGATCACCGCGGCGGACGTCGGCGCCGCGCCTGCCGTCCACGACCACGACGACCGGTACCCCACCGAGACCGAAGTCGCCGAGGCCCTCGCCACGAAGGCCGAAGACGTCCACTCCCACCCCGGCTACGTGCCCACCTCCACCGTCGGAGTCGAAGGCGGCCCTGCCGGCCCGCTCGTCGGCGGAGTGCTGCCCACCAGCCAGTTGCCCGCCCTCGCGATCACCGACGTGTTCACCGTCGCCAGCGAGGCGGAGATGCTGGCCCTGGCCGCACAGCGCGGCGACGTCGCGATCCGCACCGACCTGCCGGGCGCGCTGATCCTCGCCGCCGACCCGCCGTCGGCGCTGGCCAGCTGGAAGCAGCTGCCCACCCCGGCGGACGCGGTGCTGTCCGTGAACGGCCGCACCGGCGTGGTCGTTCTCGCAGCCGCTGACGTCGGCGCCGCAGCGACCGACCACACGCACACGCCGGCTGAGATCGGGGCCGCGACGGCCGGACACACTCACACGGCCGCGCAGGTCGGGGCCGCCGCCGCAGGCCACGGGCACACCGCGGCTGAGGTCGGTGCGGCAGCCGCCGCGCACAGCCACACCGCCGCGCAGGTCGGCGCGGCGGCAGCGAGCCACACGCACAGCCCGGCCGAGGCCGGGGCCGCGCCCGCCAGCCACACACACAGCCCGGCCGAAGCGGGCGCGGCGGCCGCATCGCACTCCCACCCCGCCTCCGACATCGGCTCCGGCACCCTCGCCGTGGCCCGGCTCCCCGACGCCACCACCGGCACGCGCGGCATCGTGCAGCTCGCCGGGGACCTCGCCGGTACCGCCGCCGCGCCGACCGTGCCCGGCCTCGGCAGCCGGCCCACCGTACGGCTGTGGAACGGCACCGAGTACCAGGCCGTCACCGGCGCGGTCATCTACATCGGCGGCAGCAGCGACCCGACCGTCAACCCCGGCGACATCTGGATCCAGCCGTCATGAGTCTCCGCTACCGCACCCCAGGCGGCCTGGTCGTGGCAGCAACCAGCGGCCGGTACCGCAACGCCGCCGGCGCGTCGGTGCCGTTCGGGCCGCCGGCCACGCAGGTCACGGTCGTCGGCACACCCACCTCCGGGAACACCGGCGGCGGCACCCGCAACACCCCGTTCGACCTGGCGTTCCCCGACGGGTGGGCGGCTGGGGACTTCGCGCTGCTGTTCGGGCACGGGTCCGCGACCGCGCTCACCCTGTCCGCGCCCTTCCCGGACTGGACACCACACCCGGCGGTGTCCCCACTCGACCAGGGCAGCAACTCCCGCCTCTACCTGTGGTCGCGTGTTTTGCAGGCCGGTGACACCCCGCCGCCGCTCACCCCGTCCGGAGCGATCACTGCCGGATGGGAGCTGATCGTGCTGCGCGGAGCGGACCGTATCCGCCAGGTCGCCAACTCGACCGCGGCGAACGCCGGCTCCCTGGCCCTGCCTGCCCTGACCGCCGCGCTCGCCGGGTCGGTGATCCTCGCGAACGTGCACTCCCGGATCGGCTCCGGCACCCCGCCCACCGCGCTGAACCTCGCCGCTGGCTGGACGAAGCCCGTCGACCACGGCACCAGCCGCAACACCAGCAGCGCGAACCTGCGGATGGCCCTCGGCCACCGTGACGCGACCGCCGGCACCGTCTACGGCGGTGACACCGCGAGCACCAGCCCCGCCACGCTGTCCTCCATGATCGGCCTGCTCGTGGAGGTCGGATCGGTGTCCACCACCGGCTGATCTAGGGCCGGGACGTTAACCGCCAGCCGGGGTGATGGTGCCGGGCATGGACGCCGACCCGATCACCGAAGACACCGCCCAGGCGCCGGACATCGAGCCCTGGGAGAAGACCGACGAGGCGCTCGACGCCGCCGCCGAGCTGATGCCGGAGTGCCCGGCCGACGACAGCGACGAGGGCGAGGGCGACGAGCCGGCCGACGGAGGCGACGCCTGATGGGCGCGCTGACCGGCGGGACGGTCTACGACACGTACTACAAGACGACCCGCAGCTGGCGGCCGATCGGCCCGGTCGTGGACGAGTGGCAGTTCTACACCGCGTCGGCCGACGACGGGTACGTGTGCCTCGGCGTGGTGGGCAACGCGGCGCACTGGAACAAGAAGAACACCGGTGACCACACCTCCCGCAGCTCCCACAGCACGGTGATCGGCGGGAAGACCGTCTACCCGAAGTCGGGCTGGGTGTACGCCATCGACGGCCGGGTGCCCGAGCCGCAGAAGTTCGAGACGTGGTTCCTCGGACGGCTGAAGGCCGGCGCGTACCCGCACGTCAAGTATTGGAACATCAACAACCGGCACTACAACCAGAAGACCGGTTGGAAGCCGTCCTACAGCGGCGACGTGCACCTGCACCTGTCGTTCGATCCGGGCAGCGAGTACGCCGACAGCACGATCCTCGCCGACTACGAGCGGTACCGCACCGGTAAGCCGCCCGCGCCGGCGAAGCCGAAGCCGCCCGCGCCGAAGCCGTCGACCTCCGGCCGTCCGACGCTGCGCAAGGGCTCGAAGGGCGCGGCGGTCGGCCGGCTTCAGGGCGCCCTGGTCGCGCACGGCTACCAGTTGAAGGTGGACGGCGACTTCGGGGCGCGTACCTACGCGGCGGTCCGGTCCTTCCAGGCCCGCAAGCGGATCACGGTCGACGGGATCGTCGGTGACCAGACGTGGGCGAAGGCCCTCGCCGGTCAGGCGACCGTCCGGCAGGGCGACAGCGGGTTCGCGGTCGCGCTGGCGCAGGCGCTGCTCGTCGCGGCCGGCTGGAACGTCGCCGTCGACCGGGACTTCGGGTCGAAGACCACCGCCGCGGTGCGCGCGTTCCAGAAGGCCAAGAGCCTCACCGTGGACGGTGTGGTCGGGTCGAAGACCTGGGCGCGGCTGGTCAACGGCTGATGGAACACGTCGGGGCGGGCAAGGCGGAGGTCTGTGCGCACTGCCCGCCCACCGGCTGCCCGCTGCGTCCCGGCGGGCGGCCGGACGGGGTCACCGTCAAGGCACCCGGCCCGAAGGCTTGCCACACCTTGGGGTGTCGCATAGAATCGCATACATCGGTATCGGGTGAGCGACCCGGCACCGCGAGGAGGCCCCGGTGAGCCACACCACCACCGCCCGAGCGGCGGACCTGGACCTCCAACAGCGCGCCCGTACCAGCGGGCCCGCTGTCACGCGCAGGGCGGTCATCGCCGCCGCTGGTGGAGCCCCCGTCGGCAGTGGCAGGGACTGCGGTGCTGGCGGGCTGGTGGGAAAGCCTCGGCCGCGATGACCGCCCTGCGTCGTCGTCTCCCAGACCTGATCGGAGCGTCATGATCGACCGCCTGTTCGCGCTGCGCCGCGACGCCGACCCGACCGGCATGTCCGGCACCGGGACCGTCGCCTACGGCGCCACCCTCCCCGGAGGCCGCGCCCTCGTGCAGTGGCTGTCCGACCGGCCGTCCACCGTCGTGTGGCGGACCGTCGCCGACGCCGAGCACATCCACTCCCACGGCGGCACCCAGCCCACCGCCATCGTGTGGCTCGACCCGACCAGCCCCGAGGCCGCCACCGCGCGCGAGACCCTCGACGCCGGCATGCAGCTGCTCACCGAGGTCACCGGTACCGCCGTCCTCGCCGAGACGTTCCGCGCCGCCGCCGACGGCCGCCGCGAACTGGCCCGGGGCATCAAGGGCGACCACCCGGTCATCGCCGACAACCTCAACCTTCAGGCCCTCGCCCTGGACGACGCCGCCCGCGTCGCCGGAGGTGACCTCACCCCGCTCTACAACTGGCTGCCCCCGCACCGGTGGACCGAAGACATGCACGCCCGGCTCTACGGCAAGCGCCACCAGCAGCAGCCCGGCTGAGGGGTGTGCACACCCCAGCCCTGTTCCGTCCACCGCCCGCCGCCCCACGACGGCGACTGACCTGCCAGCAATGCGGCGCCCGGCGGCGCTCCAGCGAGGAGTCCGCCCGGGCCGCCGGCTGGCGTGTGTGGACCGGAACCACCGAAGGCGGCAAACCCGCCCGCGTTGTCCTCTGCCCGTGCGCCACCTGACCGATCGGAGAAACCCGTGGCTCACACCGTCCTCGTCGGCCGGTGCCGCCGCTGCCGTGCTGGCCTGTCCGGCTGCTGCCGCCCCCGCCTCCGGACCGCCCGCCGCCACCAGCGGCCCCGCCGCTGCGGCCCCTGCCGCGGCGTCGCCCGGTTCGGCAGCGAGTCCATCGCCGTCCAGGTCGCCGCGTCGATCGCCGCCGCGACCGGCGCGGCACCCACCGTCCGCCCGTGCCCGCTCGGGCACGGCTTCCACATCACCTTCCCCCAAGGAGCATCGCGTGAGCAGTAACATCGGCTGGACCGACGAGACGTGGAACTTCCTCCTCGGCTGCGAGCGCGTCACCAAGGGCTGCGACGGCTGCTACGCCATCACCACGGCGAACATCCGCAAGAGCAACCCGAACCCGAAGATCGCCGCCGCGTACGCCGGGCTGGTCGAGCGGAACGAGACCGGCCGGCTCGACTGGACCGGGCAGGTCCGGGTGGTCGAGGACCGGCTCCACAAGCCGCTGACGTGGCGGAAGCCGCGCCGGATCTTCGTCAACTCCATGAGCGACCTGTTCCACGCTGACGTGCCGATCGGCGTGATCGCCGAGGCGTTCGCCGTCATGGCGCTGACCCCGCAGCACCATTACCAGCTGCTCACCAAGCGGCACGGCCGGATGCGGTCGGTCCTGCGGTCGGCCGAGTTCGCCCGGCTGGTGTGGGACTGGGTCCGGACCTTCGCCGAGCCGCCGGCCGAAGACAGGCGGGTGCCGGCCGAGCGGATCGATGCCGCGATCAAGCTGATCACGGACCGGCCAGATGGCGAGCCGATGCCGCCGCTGCCGAACGTGTGGATCGGGGTCAGCGTCGAGGACCAGGCCACCGCCAACCTGCGCATCCCGGCGCTGCTGGACACCCCGGCGGCCGTCCGCTGGATCTCCGCCGAACCGCTCCTTGGCCCGGTCGACCTGACCGCCTGGATGGCACCCCGCACCCCGGCCGACTCGGCCGATGCCCCGGCCACCTGGCACGAGTGGACCTGGCCGGACTGGGTGCCGGCCGACGCCCGCCAGCAGATCGAGTCGTTCTGGTCGGAGAGCATCGGCAGGAGCCCGCGCCGCTGGCTGCAGAACGCCCACGACAACGGTGCGCCCGCCTTCGGACAGGAGTGGACGACCCACCCGAGCATGCGCCCGGCCGGCTCTCCCGCCGACCGGCACACCGGCCGGTACATCCACGCCTGGAACAACATCGGTCGCCTCGCGCTGCCCGACGGCAGCATGGGCTACACCTCCTTCACCGAGCGGCACGTCCGCGACCAGCTCGGCCTGCACTGGGTCGTCGTCGGCGGCGAAACCGGCCCCGGCTGTCGGCCGATGCACCCCGACTGGGCGCGCTCGCTTCGCGACCAGTGCCGGAACAGCGCCGGCACGAAGTTCTTCTTCAAGCAGTGGGGCGACTGGCATCCCGCGCCGACCCAGCTGGTCCTGAACGACCCCGCCTGGACGCTGAGGTTCTGCGGCGACACCCGGGAGTCCTGGACCTTCCAGCGCGGTCCGCGCCACCGCAACGAGCTGGACGGCGAGGTCATCGAGGAGTACCCGTCGCTGCTGGCGGCCGTCCGGTGAGGCACCGACCGTGGGAGCGGGAACTGGCCATCCGCGAGCCGCGCACCCCCGACGAAGCCCGCCAGAGGGCCACCCGGGGCGGCGCCCTCGTCCGGGAGGCCCTCGCCGCCGCCCGGGAAGGCCGACCCGCCCCGGACCTCCCGGCGCCGGCCGCGCCGGCCGCGTCCCGACCGGCCGGTTACGAGCTGGTGGCCTGCGCCGGCTGCTACCGGCCCATCAACGCCCTGCCCGGCTCCCGCTGCGACGGCTGCCGGCGACCCGAGGGGAGCAGCGATGCCTGAGCCGATCCAGCGGTTCCGCCGCAAGGGCTGGCGGAAGCCGGACGGCGCGGTGATCGTGACCCGGCCCAGCCGGTTCGGGAACCCGTTCACCGCCGCGGACGTCGTGGCGTGCGGCATCGCCGTTCCCGAGACCGCCCGAGAGGCGGCGGTGGAGATGTTCGCCGCGTGGCTGGACTGCGGGCTCGGCGTGCCGAAGCCGCCGCAGGAGCGGACCCGGGTGGTCCTGCTCGCACACCTGCACCAGCTGGTCGGCCGGGACCTGGCCTGCTACTGCCCGCTGCCCGAGCCGGGGGAGCGGGACGTGTGCCACCGCCGGGTCCTCATGGAGCGGGCGAACCGGCCCCGCACGCCCGAGCCCGTCTGCGTCAGGGGCGGCCCACCAGTGCCGCAGTATCTAATCTGTGCTACACTTTGGGGTGTAAGCGGGTGAGCGACCCGCTCAACTGAGGGAGACCCCATGATCACCGACACGATGTTCGCCCGGGCCGCCGAGATCCTCAACGACGGCCTCGCCAGCTCCGTCATGCAGGGCTGGGGCCGCGAGGCCCGCGAGGTGCTCGCCCCGGTCCGCGCCCGCCTCAACCACAGCGCCGACGAGGCCCGCGCCACCATCACCGACATGCTCCGGTTCGTGGCCGCCGACGACTGCGCCGCCCGTGGCCTCTACCTGGAGGCGATCCTTCAGCGGGTCATGGACGCGCTCACCCCGGAGGCGGACCGGGAGGCCGACGAGCGGTGGGAGGCCGAGCTGCTGGCCGACATGCGGTCGTTCCTCTACCCGTCGACCACCACGGCCGAGCCGGTGGCCGTCCCGGTGGGCGCGCTGTTCTGACCGCTCCGGCGGGCCCGGCCCGTTCCCGGCATGGGTGACGCAGATCATGCGTCACCCATGCTGTATTCCGGCTTCGTGAGTGCCGATACGTGAGTAAGAGGCGCGAGAAGCGTGCCCACTCACCAAGGAGGCACTCATGGCCAAGTCAAATAGAAGTAGCCGGCGGCGGCGACCAGGCAGGCGTCAGCGTCCCGGCGCGGATTGGATGCTGACGCTGATCAGGGCCATCGTGACGGCGGTGGACATCATCACCAGGCTGTTCTGGTAGCGGCGGTGGAGCGGCGGGCGCGGCGGGCGCAATCTGGCCGGCGCGCTTGCCCTCCCGCGTTAATGACCGCTACATTGAGGGGTGTGAGCGGGTGAGCGACCCGTTCCGGACGAACGGAGACCTCATGGACGCCATCGCGACTGCTGCACGCGAAGCCGCGCAGCTGCTCACCGAGCTGGCCGACGGGCCGCCCCGGATGCACGCGAAGCCGTCGCGGCCGGCCAGCACGATCCCGGAGATCAAGGTGGTCGGCGCCGCCCGCCGGTCGTGCCCGAACTGCACGCCGACCAACCGAACCCCCGTTAACCTCTGATACGGTAAGGGGTGGGGTGGGTGGTCATGTGCCCCGCCCCGCCCCGCCGTTGACCTGGCAACACCTGAACACAGCCACCCCCGGCGCCCCGCGAACTTGGAGACCCCCATGAACCCCGCCATTCACACGTACCGAGCACGGCTCGCCGAAGCGGCCGAGCGGGCCGGACCGGACCGCGCGATCACCGGCCGGATCCTCGCCGGTGAGCTGCGCGCCGAGCACCGCAAGGCCCTCGGTGTCCGCGACCGGCACGCCGCCGCTCTGCACTTCCACCACGGCTGGTCCTGGACCCAGCTGTGCACCGAGATCCACGGCCGACCCAACAAGGTCGCCCAGGTGCGCGAGGCCATCGAGAAGGTCACCCCGCCGCGGCGGGTGAGCGCCGGACGCGCCGAGGAGGCGTTCAAAATCGCGCAGGTCGACGTGCGCGAGCTGTGGGCGCTCTACAAGCAGGCCCGCGCGCTCGCCAACGAGCCGGCCGTGGCCGCGAGCCCGGACGCGGACGTGGTGCTGGACCTGCCCGACGTGCCGATCGCGCGCCTGGAGGCCGCCGCCGGTCAGCTGGAGACCACGAACCGGGCGTACGCCGACGCGGTGGAGGCCCGCAACCGTGCCGCCGCGGCGTTGACGAAGCACGCCGGCTGGTCGAACCGGCAGGCCGCGCAGCTGGCCGGCGCCGCCGTGCGGGACATCTACCCGCACCAGGCGTCGGCGCCCCGTTCGGAGGCCGACCCGGAGCTGGTGGCGGAGCGCGCCGGTGAGGTGCGCAGGCTCGCCGCGCTGCGGGCCGCGCTGACGCGGGCGCGGGACGGGGCGATCCGGGAGCTGTCGGCGAGCATGGGTCCGGCGGAGCTGGCGCGGTTGGCGCGGCTCACCGACGAGCGGGTGGTGCAGATCCGCGACGCGGCCTGACCGGGGGAGCGGGGCAGCAGGGGCTGGGTAGTAACCCGGCCCCTGACCTGCATCTATAGGCGAATATGTGCTACACTTTGGGGTGTAAGCGGGTGAGCGACCCGCCGATCGATTGGAGACCCCTATGGAACTCCCCGACGTTCTCCTCCTCACCGGCGACGACCGGCGCAAGCAGGAGTTCGCCGTCTACGCCGAGCACACCGGCGCGGCCGTGGCCACCGCTGACACCAGCGGGTCCGCCGCCGACGGGTGGATGTCCGCGCCGCTGGTCGTCGTGGCCTCCGACATGGTTGCCACCGTGCTCACCTCGGCGCTGCCGAACGCCGAGCACTGCGGCGACATCGTGCTCCTGTCCTCCGACACGATGCCCCTGGCCGTGCAGACCGGCATCGCGATGGGCGCAGGCTACATCGTGCACGAGAGCGTCGGCGCGGCGTGGCTGCTCACGATGATGCGTAAGGCCGCCGTGCGCGGCGCTGACGCCCGCCGCGCGCTGGCCGAGGCCCGCACCACCGACCGCTGACCACCCACCGGGGGCGGGGAGAGCGACCCCGCCCCCGGGCCACCTTCGGGAGACCCCTCTTGGACAGCACCACCATCCAGCTGACCGCCCGCCGGTCGATCACCTTCACCGCCACACCCGATCAGTACGGCCGCTGCGTCTACCAGGTCCACGGCATCGGCGCGTTCACCATCGAACCTGACCCCTACGCACACATCTACGACGGCCACGACAGGGTGCAGGTAACCTTCGGCCGCGTCGAGGGCGAACACCGCTGGGTCCGCTACGAGCAGTTGCCCGACCGGCCCGTCGTCAACCGCGTCACGCTGTACGGCGCGTCCCGCTTCAGCCCGGCCACCATCAACCCGGCCAGCCCGTACGGCTGGCTGTCCCTCCAGCGGGACAGCGGCATCCGCAGCGTGCCCGACGGCACCCGCCGCTACACCGGGCAGATCGTCCACGCGCTGGTCCGGCATTGGCTCGGCCGCGACGACCACCAGGAGCTGATCGCGCTCCACCGGTGGCACCTCGCCCCCGAACGGATGCGCATGCACGCCAACCAGGTCGACCTGCTGAACGTCAAACTCGCCGAGCTGCTGAAGGATCTGGCGAAGCAGCACGCCGCGTACGCCGAGCAGGCAGCGATCCGTGACCGGCAGCCCTTGGACCGGCGGTGGACGCCTGACCCGACCACCCGGGAAGGCCAGGCCATCCTGCTTCTCCGCGAGCAACTGGCCGCTGTGAAGGCCGAGCACCGCGAGCTGCCCGGCGCAGACGTTGTGCCCCTGCTGGAGCAGTGGCTTACGGCCATGAACCTGACCCTGCTGGACCGCTGACCCCGCGCCGCCGGGTCGGCTTCGATGTCGGCCCGGCGGCGGGCACCCCCTACCGGCATAGTTCTGCTACACTTTGGGGTGTGCGGGTGAGCGACCCGCACGGGACGGAGACCCTGATGACGGCCGTCGAGCTGACCGACTACCAGCGATCACGCGCCTACTGGATGGCCGACCAGGCAGTGCCCTGCCCCAAATGCAAGGTCAAGTTCGGTTCGTGCGTGTCCACCGGCGGCGGGCACTACGCCCAGGTCGCCACCCACAAGGCACGCAGGGACCGGACCGCTGACTGGACCACCGAACAGCGCCACCGGTACGGCGGACTTGTCGTGCTCTACAGCCGCGAACCGTGGACCGCGCCCGCCGACCTGCTCGCCGAGGCCGAAGCCGCCGCCAAGCCCATCCCCACCAAGGCCACGAAGCCAGCCACGCCGAGAGGCGTACGGCTGTCCGAGAACCAGGCCGAGGAGATCGAGCGGGCCGCCTGCAACGGCGGCAAGATCACCACATCGACCGGCCACTTCCACGGCGACGCCGCCTACCGGCAGACCATCCACGCCCTCCGCGACAAGGGCATCCTCGCCGAGGGTGGCCTCGTTGACCACGGCCGTGGACGCGAGTACACGATGACCAACTTCGGCTGGGATGTGTACCTCAACCACCGGCTGATCATCCGCCGCGAAGAAGGCGACCTGTGGGCCGCCGTCGCCCGCCCACAACCCTGACCCGCGCCCGCCGGGCCGACCCTGTGTCGGCCCGGCGGCCTATCCTCACCGAGAGCGAACAGAAGGAGACCCCGATGCGAAAGCACGAGGACCCGGCGGCGCAGGAACGCCGGCAGAATGCGCAGAGCGAGATGATGAGCGCCGCGCACAACGCGGTGCACCGGGTTGCCTTGATGCTGGAGGATCCGGCCCACGTCGCCAACGCGCCGATCTTCGTAGGCGCGAAGACCACCGAACCTACGGTCCGGCCGCTGACCCGGCTGGAGGCGGCCGTCTGGCTGCGTGGTCGCGCCGACCAGCAGGTTCACAGCGCCATCACGAAGGCGCGCGGCGCCGGCGCGACCTGGGCGGAAATCGGCAAGGTGCTGGATCTGCCCGAGCAGCGTGGCGACTACGACCTGGCCGTGGCCGCGTTCGAGTACGCCCTCGGCTACAGCTTCAGCGACCAGAACGTCTACTACGACTGCGGTGCCTGCGGCCAAGGCATCAAGGACCACGGCCCGTACGACCCGCACCCCGAGGACCAGGAGAGCGGGCACGCCGAGACGTGTGAACGGCTCCGCGCCGCCGTCGCCGCCTACAAGCGGCGCATGGGGGATGACTACTGATGAAGCCCATCGACCCCGCGACCGCCTCCGCTGAACTGCGCGCCCTGGCCGACTCGATCGCCGCCGGCACGACGCGCCTGCCCGTGCTCCGCCACGACGAGGTGGATGGCTACCGGCTCCGGATCGTGCCCCGCGTCATCCACGACGTCCTCTGCGCCTGGCGGATCGCCAGCCCACAGGAGACCGACCCGGTGGTCCTCGGGTGCGCTGGCTGCGGACTCGCCTACCCGCCGGCCAGCGTCGACCCGACCGGGTTGACCACGGGTACGCCGGTGGACCCCACCATGCACGGGCTGGTCCAGCAGATCAAGGCCACGCACGCCCAGCTGGCGGAGGCGGCGCGGCGGGAGTCCGAGCAGTGATCATGGACGGGTTCGGCTTCGCCATCGCGGTCATGGGGCTCGCCCCCGGGATCCTCCTCACCGGCGCGGTCGTGCACCTGCGCCGCCGCGGCCGAGTGACCCGGGCCGCCGTGGCCATGGTCGCCGCCATCACCGCCGTGTCAGCGGCCGGCGCCGTCGTGCAGCTGCTGCCCGGCCCGTCTCCACTGTGGCTGCCCTGGGCCACCGCGGCGGCCTCCCTGGTGATCGGGTACGGGTTCCTCACCCATCAGCTGGTCCGGGATCGAAGCACGATCGCGAGGAAGCGGCCGGCGCGGTGACCGGTAAAGCCGCTGCCGCGTGGGCGGGTCTGAACGACCGGCAGCGCACGTACCTGACGGCGATCTACAACGCCGACCAGGAGCGGGAGAAGGAGATCGCCGGGAAGCGGCTCGCCCGGATCGAGGTTCCGCCGGCGGCAGAGTGGCGGAAGCTGCGGTTCTCCCTGGAGCTGCCCCGGACGCTGTTCGGGTACACCACCGTCCAGGACGTTCTCCGGGCCGCCGGCGAGCACGATTCCGGTGCCGGGGCGACGCTCGCGGCTCTGCGACGGCGCGGCCTGGTCAAGACCGAGCACGGCTGGGCGGACCTGGGCATCATGGTGGTGAAGTGCGTGTACGTCACCCTCACCACACCCGGCCGGGCAGCCGCCCGCGCGGGGCTTCCGGCCGCCGCCGCGCCAGCGAAGAAGCCGGCCGGTCTGCTCTCCGAGTGGTTGTGGGAGTCCCTGGCCAAGCTGTACCGGGCTGGCGAGGACGGCATGACGATGGGTCTGCAACCGCGCGAAATCCCGCTGTCTGAGCGCACCCCGACGTGGCGGGCACTGCAGAAGCTTCGCGACGACCAGCGCGACGGGCCGTACATCGAGGAGTTCCACCCGGGCGGTCGCGGGGACTGGTGGGTACGGATCACCCCGGCCGGGCGCCGGCACTACGACCTGCACCACGCCTGTTACCGGGAACTGCACCCCGACGTCAAGGCCGCCGATCCGGAGCCGGTCGACGGCGCGCACACCGGCCTGGCCGATCACTCGCCGACGCGCCGGCCGAAGCACCTGGTCCGGGAGCCGGACTGGCGGGTTCTGGCCGAGCTGGCCGGACTGGAGTCCGGCGGCCGGTGCCCACTACTGCGGCGGATCATCCAGGAGTACGACAGCTACAACCGGTGGGTGTCGCCGGGAGAGCGCGTTGAGATGCCAGCTGAGGTGGCAGCGATCCCGCCGGGGATGACGCTGCCGCACGTGAAGAAGACCGCCCGGTCGACGGCCGTGGTGAACAGGTTGAAGGCGTATCCGGGTGGCGCCTTGGTCGAGGTCCTCGACGTTCAGACGGGCCGTCGTCCTGGCGTGCATCTCAACCTGCCAGCCAACGTCGCGCTGGTGTGCCTCACCGACGCCGGCCGCGCCCACGTCGCCGAACACCGCGCCGCCTACCAGCGGCTGTATCCGGACGTTCCGGTGCTCGCCGAACCCTTCGTACCGCGAAAGGACGAACTAACCCGATGACGACGACTCGCCACGGCGGCCCCCTCACGGCCGACCGTGTGCTTCAGGCCCTCGCTGCGCTCGGCACGCCGACGGTCATGCTGGACGATCCCACCCCGGACGACCTGCCTGCTCTGCTCGGACAGCTGACCGCCTCCGTGGAGGCCGGGCTGCACGACCACGCCAGCGACGTACACGAGATCGAGCAGTTCGCCGAGGGGTACGCCCGTCAGCTTGACAACGATGGCCTGGGCGCCGCTCGCCTGATGGACGCGCGGCTCCGCGTGATGGCGTTCCAGCTGCGTGACACCACGATGGATGACGGCGCCGAGGTGCTGCCACTGAAGGCGGCCGGACAAGCAGCTATGGCCGCGTCCGGCTTGATCGGCTATCAGCTGCTTTCCATGCCGGACTCGACGGGACGACCCGCCGACGAACGATTCCAGCGAGAGTTGCTGCGCGGTGCGCGTCGATTCCTGGGCGAGGCCCGACGCTCGTACGACCGCTTGGTCGCGTACCTGAAGGGCCGTGGCTTCAACGTCTGATCGTCGGGCGGGCACCGGCGGCTGGCCGCTGGCACGATAGACCTATGCCAGAACCGGTCCCGGGGTACGCCGGCCCTGCGATGCAGATGCGCGAGTCGGCGTTCGAGTTGGCCGCGTGCCTCCGAGGTGACGTTCAAGTCGACCATCCCGACGTGCTGCTCGCGCTGATCCGGGCCACAGCGATTGCTCTGGGGAACAGCATCGGGGAGCTGGCCGATGCCACTGACGCTGCTGGGCGCGGCAGGGCGGCGGCGCTGCTCCGCAGGGCGCTGACCGAGCAGCAGTCGTCGGCGCAGTCGCTGGCCGAGGCTGTGAAGGCCCTCAGCCAGCCTGAAGCCCTCCGCTGACACCGCGAGCCGGCACCCGTTCCCGGGTGCCGGCTCGTTCTGCGACGGTCAGCTGCCCGACGTTGCGGCGGCCACCAGCCACGACGGGTCGCGGTCGAGGGCGCCGCGGTTCCGGTCGTACCGCTGGGTCGTACGCGGGTCGGCGTGACCGAGGGCGTGCTGGCGGTCTTCCAGATCAGCGCCCCGCTCCCGGGCGATGGTGTTCCAGGCGTGCCGGAACGAGTGCGGGCTGATCTTCTCCCAGCCGGCCATGCCCGCGGCCTTGGCCAGCCGGCGCACGAACCGGTACACCTCGTGCCGGCCGATCCGCTGGCCCTTGGCGTTGAGGAACAGCGGCCCGTGCAGCTGCTCGACCGGCATCTGCTCCCGGCCGGCCCGGAACTCGAGGTACGCGTCGACCACCTTGGCCACGGCGGGCGGCATGGACCGGGTGCGCCGCTTCCCGCCCTTCATGGCGAGCAGGTCGACGGTGCGGTGGCCTTCGCGGTGGCCGAGGTGCTCGACGTCGAGGGCGCACAGTTCGGACACCCGGATGCCGAGGTCTACCAGCATGGAGGCGACCGCCGGGCCGGCTGAGCCGATCCACCGGTCGCCCCGGGCGGCTGCGGTGAGCATCGCGGTGGCGTCGGTAGCGGTGAACCCGATCGTGGGGGAGTGGTCCCGGTCGACGCGGGGCCGATCAGCGACGGCGGCCGGGTTGGTGGCCACCGCGCCGAGCTTCGCGAGGAAGTCGTACCAGCTGGACACGGCCGAGAGTCGGCGGGCGACCGTGGCGGGGGAGGCGGGCTTCCCGGTGCGCGGGTCTGGCTGCTCCAGGTGGCGGCCCCACGCGTTGACGTCGAGGAACGTCGCCTGCAGCGGGTTCAGTCCGCGCTCCGCGCACCAGGCGGCCCAGAGGCCGACGTCGCGGCGGTACGCGGCCCGGGTGTGCTCGGACAGCCGCCGGTTGGTCAGCCACCGCTCGGTGAAGTCCCGCAGGGCGTCCTGCTCGCCGGCCACGACCGCCGTGGTGGTGAACCGAGCCAGGTCGGTCACTCGCTCTCCTCCGCTGGCGGGAAGATAGCGTCGATCGCGCTGCGGATGCGACGGTTCCGGTGCTGGTCGAAGGTGATTCGGGAGAGCCGGCCGACGTTCACCGAACCGGCGCCGACGACGGAGGCGGCGAACCGGAGCACGAGCAGGTCTTCGTCCTCGCCGGTGATGTCGCCGGCGTCGAGCGCCACGGCAACGTCGTTCCAGCGCACCTCGGCGGTGAGCATGCCCCAGTGGTCGTACCCGGTGGCAACGTACCGGCGGAGTTGGGGCCAGGCCGGGTGCATGAACAGGACCTCGATCGCGGTCTTGTCGTCGCCGGACGCACTGATGCCCAGGATGGCGTACGCCTGGTGGTGCTCCAGCCGCTTGAAGGCCGATGCTGACGCGGTGGCGAGGTGCTGCTGGGCGGGCAGGTCGGTCCCGTCGCCGACCTTGCCGCAGGAGCACGTCCAGGGGCTGTCGGGGCGGGCGTCGATGGGCCGGTCGACCACCCATGTGATCTTGTGGGTCTTCGGGCCTCGCCAGCGAGGGCGGGACGTGTCGGTCGTGGTCACTGGCTCTCCTCGGCGTACGGGGTGAGGCCGAGCCCGGCGGCGGCCTGGTCGACGGCGGCGGCGAACGACTCTCGGGGCTGCGGGTAGACGTGTCGCCGCGTGTCATCGCCGAGGACGAAGCCCCGCAGTCCGGCGGGCAGGTATCGAGCGGCCCAGGCCAACTCGTCGCGGCGAGTCTCCAGGGCCTTGTACTGGCGGCGGAACTCCACCTCGACGTCATTGAACCGGCGGGCGTTGACATCGCGCTCGCTCTCGGCCGCGGCGACCCGCGCGGCGGCTTCCTGCTCGATCTTGGCGATCCGGGGCGCGGCGATCTCATGGGCGCGCTGCTCGATGTACGCGGAGAGGTTGGCGGTCGTGTCCCGCAGTGCGTTGGCGAGGCTCAGTTGCGGAGGGCTGGCGGGCGCGGGGGCGCTCGGCAGTGGGATCGGCTGGGTCTCCAGGTCGCGGTCGCTCACCGCGTCGGGGGTCGTCATGCCGTCGAGCCTACGGTCGGCGGTCGGCGAATCCCCTCCGACGCGCGGACATAATCGGAATTATGCGCGGTACTGCGAGGCAGGGAACGCCCTACCCGATCGGAACGCCGGCGCTTCTCATCAACTCCTTGGCGTACCCGGTGAGCAAGATCCCGAGCGCGCTGGTGGTCGAGCCTTCGATGACGTCGAGCGTGCGGCGCATCAGATTTTTGACGGTGTGCTGGTCAGGCTCCGGCTGCTCCAGCTCGCCCTCGATGACGTCCACGTTGCGCCGCACCGCCGCCTGCTGCTCCTCGGACAAATCGAGCACGGGGATGGCCTCAGCGATGGCGCGAACCAGTACGGCAAGTTCGTCGCCAGCCACGCCGGTCGTGGTGGCCGTCTGGGTGACATGGGTGCTGTCCCAGCTGACGTTGCCGGACACCGGCCCGTGGAAGTTGGTGATGTTGGCAGCGCGATCGTTGCGTCGCCGCAGGTAGTCAGCCACGTCGCCTCCGGATTCGATGCAGTCTTGGCCGGCCGACGTGATCTGCAGGGTGATCGGCCCCTCGATCTCGGCCACGCCGCTGTCGCCGCGAACCAGACCGTTCTCCTGAAGGTTGAGTGCGGCGCGCCGAACCACGCTCTCGGGGAGGCTCTCCCCCTCGAAGACGGCGTGCCCGCTCGACAGGAACTGGTCGACGTACAGCCACTTGCCGCCGTCGGGATCCTGGTCGTAAGCCCAGCGCAGCAGTCCGTTGCTTGCCGCGGCGCGGCGGAGTGCAGGATCTGCGCGCCGACGCGCTTGCATCTCTCGCTCGGCGGCTTGGCGATGACGGCGTTCCTCCACATTGGCTCGCCCTGCGTCTGTGAGGTCAGCGGAGGTATGCGCGATCTCGTACGTCTCGCCCAGCATGATCAGGCCATCCTTGAACAGCCTGCGGAGAGTGCCGCGCCACAACTCTTCGGTCTTCTCGTCAGGAACCTCGCCGAGGAACTCGTACATCGACGGCATGGAGGCACCGTCGTGCTCGTAGAGCCATTCCAAGAGCCTGATACGGCGCTCCTCGGAATCGGTCACGCTGGCTCCCGGGGTTCTTGAGGGGATCGGACGGCCGCCCACCCGCGGGCAGGTGAAGACCCAAGGCCGCCGTATTCCTACCCTACGACGCAGACAATCGACAACACACTGTAGGCTTGCTACACTTCGGGGTGTGCGGGTGAGCGACCCGCGCAGAACAGGAGACCCCCGTGGCCACTCGCCCGGTCGACGGCTGCACCCTCTGGTGCTGCACCGTCAACAAGCTGACCGCCATTCCCCCGAAGCCGTCGAACGTGGCGTGGGTCGGGTACGCGCCGCACCTCACCGGCAGGCAGGTCATCCGCCTGGCCGAGCGCTGGCAGGCAGCCGGGCAGAGCCGCGAGTCGGCGACGTCCCAGTAGACCCGGCGCCGGGTGAGCGACCCGGCGCCACCAGCGATCGGAGACCCCATGCCCTTCTCCCCCGAGGTGCACCAGCAGTTGGCCCGCCGGCTGCGTACCTTCACGGCCGGCGCGTTCGTCGTGCTCGCCGGCAGCACCAACTTGAAGCCCACCCGGCAGCTGGTGTACCTGGCGGTGCACCAGCACGCCGACCTGATGCTGCGGCACCCCGACGGCTACCGGCACACCGCCGCCGGGGACGTCGCCGCGCTGATCGTGCTCGACCGGTCCACCGTCAGCGGGCACCTCGCCGCGCTGGCCCGATCCGGGGTGATCGCCCGGGTCGACACCGACAGCCGGGAGGTCGGCTACCGGCCGATCCCGGAGATGGCGGACTGGGTGGGCTGACGCAGCAGGTTGCCGGTGGGCTGGGCGGAGTTGCCGTCCGGCCCACCGGCACACTCACGTCATGGCACTTACGTACGGCCGGGGCGGCCTGGTCCACGTCGCCGTACCTCAGTGGCGGGACGTGTGCTGCACGGCTCTTCCGGTTCGCGCGCTGGGTCGGCATCGCCTCACCGCAGCCGACTACCGGCGGCTCCGCGCCACTCAGGACGGGCAGTGCGGCATCTGCCGAAGGGCCAACTTCCGGGGCGACGGCCCGGCACCGCTCTACATCGACCATGACCACGCATGTTGCCAGGACCATCACAAGACCTGCGGCAGATGCGTTCGGGGCCTGCTGTGTAGCAGCTGCAACGGCTGGCTCGGGGAGCTTGAGCTGTGGGCACGGCTTCCCGGGCTGGAGGACTACGACTGGTGGGAGCCGGCGGCGCGGGCCTACCTGGCGCGGGCCGGCTGCGACCCGGGCGACCCGGCGCGGGTGGCGGCCCTCGCGCGGCGCCACCGTGAGCGGCGAGCGCGTCTCGGCCTGCCTTGCAGCTGCCAGCACTGCGGCCCGGACGGCATCCGGACGTAAGACCCCGCCGGGCTGCACGATCTTCGGCATGTCCACGACGGGGGTCGCTGCTGCCGCGCGCCCCGGTGTGCCTCTCCCCCGGGTGACGATGTGTTCGACGTCGCCGGCGCCGCCCGGGTAGCCGCAGGCCGCCGGGCTGTCCGGTCCACGGCCGCGGCGCGGATGCTCACCGACCTGATGGCCGCGCCCGTGCCGGCTCGGCGGCGGGTGCTCGCCGCGCTGGACCGGGACGATCTGGTGGCGCTGTTGGCGGCGTCGGCGGTAGAGCTGGGCACCCCGTACGCGGTGTGGCAGGGCGACCCGGTGGGCTTCGCGACGCAGGTGCTCGGTGAGGCCCTGTGGTCGGGGCAGCGGAAGATCCTGCGGTCGATGGTCCGCAACCAGGTGACGGCAGTCCCCTCGTGCTTCGGATCCGGGAAGACGCGCTCGATGGCGCTGGCCGCCACCTACTTCGGGGCGGTGTACCCGCCGGGCACCGCCGTGGTGGTGACGATTGCGCCGCGGTGGCGGCAGGTGGCCCGGCAGATCTGGCCGGAGATCCGGGGCGTCACCAAACGCGCGGACTTGTTCGGGTCCGTGGACACGACGCAGTGGAAGGTGCCTACCGTCGCCGGGCAGGAGTACGTGGTGGCGTACGGCATCGCGGCGGCCCCGCACGCCGAGGACGCGGTGCAGGGTATCCACGCGCCGAACCTGCTGCTGGTCGTGGACGAGGCCGGCGGTATCTCCCAGACCATCGGCCAGAACATGCGGGGTCTGCTGACCGGCTCGAACGCGGCGATGGTGTGCATCGGGAACCCGCCCACCGACGAGGAAGGGTCGTGGTTCGAGCGGCTGTGTGCGTCCGACGACCGGACCAGCGTCATCCCCCTCGATGCGTACGGCACCCCGAACTTCACGGGCGAGGCGACCGCGACGTGCCGGTCGTGCCCGCCGGCCACCCCGCCCCATCCCCTGGCCACGCACCTGGTCGACCAGCGGTGGGTGGCCAACGCGATCGCCGACCACGGCGACGACTCCCGGTTCGTGATCGCCAAGGTCCGCGCGCAGTTCCCGAGGGGTGGGCCGAACACGCTGATCCCGTGGTCGTGGGTCGACGCCGCGGTGCGCGCCGACGAACCCGCCGACGGTCCGGACGTCGTGCGGCTGTGCGACCTGGGCCTGCGGGCGGAGACCGCGCAGCATCGGGTGCAGCGCGGCGCGTGGGTACGCCTCGGCGTGGACGTAGCGGCGGACGGCGGTGACGAGCTGGCCATCACCCGCTGCGTCGGCGACCTGATCACGATCGAGAAGACCAGTGCCGGGCAGGCGAACACCGACAGCGTGGCGGTCGCGGGAATGGTGCTGGAGCAGATCAAACGGGCCACCGACCTGGCGCGGGCGCTGGGTACGCCGGCGCGGGTGCGGGTGAAGGTCGACATCATCGGCGTCGGCTGGGGTGTGTTCGGGCTGCTGGAGGCGTGGGGCCGGGAGGGCAAGCACCAGGCCGACATCGTTCCGGTCGACGTGCGGGAGTCTCCGAACCGGGACGCTGACACCGCGACGCTGCGGCCGGCGCGCAAGCGCGACGAGATGTGGCTGGCCATGCGGGGCCTACTGGCTGCGGCGGCCGGTGATGGGGATCCGATCGTGCGGCTGCGGGTGGACGACCGCACCGTGTCGCAGATGTCGGCGCCGCGCTACTCCACCGACTCGCAGGGCAACACGGTGGTCGAGTCGAAGGACAGCATGCGGAAGCGGGGCGTCCGGTCACCGGACCGGGCGGAGGCGTGCTGCCTGGCCGTGTACGAGCCGGCGGTGCACCGGGCCCGGCTCATCGCTTGATGCCGAGCTTGTCCAGCTGCTGGTCCACCCAGCTACGTTCGGACTCGCGCCGCAGGTCCAGTTCGTGCAGCACCTCCCGTACGACGGGGTGGCGGAGGTGCTGGGACACCCGGGCGAGCCAGCGGATCTCCCCCGACATGTCGGCGCCGCCCGGGTCGACGTGGGTGCCCTCGCGGGGCTGGTCAGCGCGGTCCTTGGCGCGCAGCGCGGCGGCGATGACGGCTGCCTCGACGGCGGCGTGCAGGTCGTGGCCGGTCAGCCCGGCCTGCTGGCATTTGAACAGGGCGAGGTTCATGACGTCCTGGTCGAGCCAGGGCCGCAGTTCCAGGTAGCCGTCGCGGACCTCGATGACGCGGCGGTAGACCCGCCAGTCGTCGCCGGAGATGAGGGTGCGCAGCACCTCGCCTGCGGAGTCGGCTCCTCGGGGCCGGTCGAGGGCCAAGCCGGGGTTTCCGTCGAGGACGGCCTGCCACAGGGGCCGTAGTTTTTGGGCGGCTCGGGCGCGGCGGACGCGACGGACGCCGGCGGCGATCCTCGGTCCGGCGGTGGGGAGGACCGCGCCGACGGCGAACAGGGCGCAGGCAGTGAGGATCAGGGACTCGGTGGCGGCGAGCAGCTGCGAGCTCACCTCGAACAGGCCGAGTCCTTCGGCGGCGGCGTCGATACCGGACAGCAGCGCGAAGGGAAGGGCCAGCCAGCCCGCGACCGCGAACGCCGTCAGGCCCCACCAGCTGTACGGGTAGTCACGCAGCCAACGGCGGTAGATGCCGGACTGTACGGCCAGGTCTGTTGTGGCGGCGGCGAGGAGCAGCGCGTACACGCTCTCGTGGATCGCGACGGTTGGCGTCGCCCGGTAGTAGGCGCCCTCGGTCGCGGGGCGGGCGTCGGGGCCGCCGAGCAGGAACAAGCCGACCATGCCAACCGCGACGCCGAGGGCGAGGATGTAGCGCCACTGGCTTTCGCTCCGGGCCGCTTCCGGCGGCAGATGCCAGTGCAGCAGCATGACTTCCAGGGCGGTCAGCGAGGCGATGATGGCGAGGTGCTGGCTGAGTTCGGAGGTGCCGGTCCAGCCGGTGAGCCTGTTGAGAGCGTCGTCTGCCTGGTAGCCGGCCCACACGCCGATGGTGAGGAACGCCATGCCGAGGATGAGTGCTTGGCGGGCCGGTGACCGGCGGGGCGGCTCAGGTGTACTGCGCAGCGGCGCCCAAGCCACGTACGCGGTGGCGGCGCACAGCAGCAGGATCAGCAGTGTGGGCGGCACGGGCGGGTCCTATCGCGTTGAAGGTAGCGAGGATGGCCACGGCCTGCCGCGACGGCGGGGCTGGGCGTTTCTGGCCGGCTCGCTGGAGCACCTCGGTGGCGAACACCTCGGCCTGTTGTTCCTGGATGTCCGGGTAGCGGGAGCGGGAGCCGGTGTGGGCGAGGGTGCGGCCGTCGTGGCCGAACAGGATGTGTCCCAGCTCGTGCAGGATGATCAAGTCGCGGTGGGGGCCGGAGGTGCCGCGCTCGTAGGCGATGTAGTCGGCCTGGTCGGTGGCGACCCATAGGCCGCAGACGCCGCCGGCGGTGTCGGTCGGCAGCAGCTGGATGGGTCGTCCGCGTCGGGCGCTGATCGTCTCGACGTAGCGGGCGATGTCCCAGGGGGCCGGTGGTGAGAACCGGTCCACGAGGGGGGTGATCTGTCGGCGGAGCTGGTTGATCGGCATGGGGCGGGGCGCTCCGGTGGATCCAGTACCGGTGGGGGTCCACCACGCTGCATGAGGGAGGGCTTTCTGGCAAGGATCTTCACTCAGGGATGAAATTCCCGCCGATGAGTGCCAGCGTGGTCGATCCCGTTAACGGGACTTTAGCCCCGATCGGGTGTTGACTGCCACTATTCACCTCGGTGTTCGAGTCGGCGGACCTGTTCGAGGACGTTCAGGACCATCTGCTGGCTCTGCTCGGTGAGGCCGGCCGCGCGGGCGGCGATGTGCCGCACGCCGGCGTCGGCCATCGCGGCACGCAGCTCGGGGTCGATGGTGTCGTGCTCACCGAAGAAGTAGCCGGGCGTCACACCGAAGAAGCGGGCCAAGCCGTAGATGGTCTCCAGGGTGGGGTTGCTCGACTGGCCGGTGCGTAACGCCCAGACGGCGGTCTTGGAGATTCCGACGGCTATGGCGACCTCGGCGTCGCTGTAGCGGCGCCGGGTTGCTGGGTTCGGATGGGTGACGAAGAGATGTTCGAGGAGTTCGGCGAAGGTCTGCCGCGGGGGGGTCGACATTTCCACCATGCTTCCCTCGGCCATCCGGCCAGTCAAGTCAACCGGACGGCCTGGCGCTAGATTCGTTCACTGTAGTTGACGCGGGGGCGGGTGATCACCGTATGCTCGGGCATCACAGCAGCCAGCGACATCGACCGGTTTTCGCTGGTCATCGACATACTTCGCTACGCGAGCCGGGGAGGACGGCGGGCCGCAACCCTGCCCCAGATGTCGCCGAAACAAGCAGATCCCTCCCCTCGTGCTTGGAGGTCACCCCCTTGCCAGCAGCGGTCTTCAGCCCCGAACACCAGTGGTACGCGGCAGCAAACGTCACCATCGAACCCGAGTCCGCCGAACAGGCCCTCGAAGACGGGTACATCGTCCTGACCGCGGGGGTCAGGGTAGATGTGCTCGACCTGCGGTGCGCTCAGTGCCAGGGCTGGTACGACGCAGTGCGCGGACAGACATGCTCGGCCGCGACCGTCGGCACCGCTCACCTGCGCGGCGGCCCGGACGGGCGCCGCAAGCGCAAGTGCCCCACTCACCTGATGCCCTGGGACGCCTGCGAGCACCTGCACGAGGAGCCCCACAACTACGGCCGGCCTCCCATGCCCGCGATGGCGGTCGCCTGACCACGCGCCCGGGGGACGCTAGCCCTTCGGTGGGCCTACCGTCCCGGCCGTGAGCCGCCGACTTCTGACCAGCCGCCGCGCCCGCGACATCACCGGCGCCGTCCTGCTCGCCGCCGGGGTCCTGACCGTCGCGGCTGCCGCAGTGGTCGCCGCGTTCGGCTGGCATCCGCTCGCCGGTGCCGCGCTGGCCGGCGGCCTCACCGCCGGAGTCGGTTTCCTGCTGGGTAGGGAGTAACCGGGTGCCGCTGTTCCCCAGCCTCCGCCTCGGCCGCCGCGCCGACGACGTGGAGACCAAGACGGTCGATACGATCCGGTGGTCCACCGACAGCGGGCAGATGCCCGACTGGCTCGGCGGGAAACGCCGCCAGCAGAAGTGGGACGTCGAGCGGGCCGTCTACCAGGCGTATGAGCGGACCGTCTGGCTGTGGCGGGGCACCTCCCTGATGGCCGGGCACTTCTCCCGGCTGCCGTTCCGGTACAAGGTCGCCGGGACCGACGAGTACGTGGACGACCACCCCGTGGTCCGGCTGCTCCAGCCGCACGCTCAGACCAACCCGTTGGAGAAGGGCCGCGCGTTCAAGCGGCGCCTGTTCATCCAGGTCATGTACTCGCCGCGTGGCGCGTTCGTGGAGTTCACCCGTTCCCGTGGCGGGGACATCATCCGCCTGGACCTGCTGCCCCCAGGCCGCACCGTGCCGGTGCCCACCGAGAGCGCGAAGAGTGGGCGGGTCGTGGCCGGTGACCGGCTGATCTCCCACTTCGAGACGAAGATGCCCGACGGCTCGGTCCGGACCGTGCCGTTCGACCGGGTGTGGTGGATCCGCGAGCCGCACCCGCTGGACCCGTTCCGGGCGGACACGGTGATGTCGGCGCTCGGCGCGTCCGTCGAGATGGACGACCTGGCCCGGCAGATCAACGTGCACTGGATGCTCAACGACGGGCACGTACGCGCGATCGTCGGCATCAAGGGCGGCCTCAACGGCGAGGACACCACGAAGCTGGAGCGCCGCTTCGGTCGGGGTCCGGTCGACGCCGGCAAGGTCACCATCGTCAACTCCGACCAGGTGAGCTACGCCGACCTGTCGGCCCGGCCGAAGGACATGCTGTACGAGCAGCTGACCCGCAACGCGCGGGAGGAGATCCTCGGCGGCATCGGTGTACCCGAGAGCCTGCTCGGCATCTCCAAGGGCTCGACGTTCGACAACGCCGCGCAGGACAAGTACAACTTCTGGACCGAGACCATGCCGCCGCCGCTGGAGCTGATCGCAGCGGAGATGGTCGACCCGTTGGACGAGCGCGACCTCGAACCGGAGTTCGACCTGTCCGGTGTCGAAGCGCTGCGGCTACCTCAGCGGGCCGTCCGCGAGGAGGCCCGGCTGGAGGTGCAGCAGGGCCTCCGCACCATCGAGTCGTACGCGGAGCTGGCCGGCTACGAGGTGCACTCCACGCCCGAGACCCGGGCGCTGTGGCTGCCCAACACCGGGAAGGCACAGATCCCGCAGACACCGGAGGACGTCGAGGAGGCCGAGAAGCGCCGCGAGGAGATGGCCGCCCAGATGGCCCCTGCGGCCGACGGCGGCGACGAGGAGCAGCCCGGCGACAAGCCCCCCACCGGGAAGAAGCCGGACGAGAAGCCGGACAGCGAGACGAAGCCACCTGCCGGCAGGAAGCCACGCGACGCCGCCGACCGTGAGAAGCCAGCCGGCGAACCGGCCGGCAAAACCGCCCTCGGGGTAGCCCGGTACGGGCTGAAGGCCGCCGCCGCGCCAGCCCGCACGGTGAGCAGCGAGCAGGTGGGCGGCGAGGCAGCCGAGGCCGCGGTGACCGCGGCACTGACGGCTCTGACGGCCCGATGGGCGGCGCGGACGTCGGCGCGGCTGCGGTCCCCGAAGGCCCGCAAGGGCACCCGGCACTGGACGGCCGACCCCGATATGGAGGTGGACCGGCGGGTCGGGCTGAAGGCCCTCGACACCACGGCGGCCGTCGACCCCGACGTGTGGGCGCAGGACACCGAGGATGCCTTGAGCCCGCTGATCGCGGCCGCAGCTACGGGCGCCGCCGTCACCGCGGTGGGGCTGCTCGCCGGTCCGTCGGCAGGCACGGCCGCCGCAGGCCGGGAAGCGGCGGCCGTGGCCACCGCAGCGGTCACAGCCGCCGCTGACGCCGCCCGCGCGGCCGGCCTCAAGCTCGCCGCGTCCCTCGCCGCCGGGGAGGCCGCCGGAGAGACCATGGAGCAGCTCACCGCCCGGGTCGACGCCGGGTCGCTGCTCAGCTGGGCGAAGAGCGTCGCCGGTCACGCCGTCCGCACGGCTGTCACCGGCGGCATGTACGCCGCGGCGCGGGCTGCTGCCGCGCTCGGGCTGGAGGTGACCGCGACGTGGCGGGACCGCCGTGACAGCGCCGTCCGGACCACCCACCGCAACGCCAACGGGCAAGCCCGACCGGTCGGCAAGACGTTCTCCGTGGGCAAGGCGCAGCTGCGGTACCCGCGCGACCCGGACGGCCCGCTGGAGGAGACGATCGGCTGCCGGTGTCGGCTGACCCTCAGCGCCAAGCGGGCCACACGAGCGGGACGCTAACCCGGCGGCGGAGCGACCATGCCGGGCAGACTCTGCCCGCCCATCTGGAGGCACGCTCATGGGAGCATCTGCCGGCACCGCCGACCTCGACCTGTCGGCTCCGCCGCCGCAGCTGGAGTACAAGGCCGCCGGCGCGTCCGGTGTGCTGCTCGACCACGACGACGAGCACGGCATCGTGGAGTGCCTGGTGTCGATCACCGGCATCAAGGACGACCAGGGCGACATCATCACCCCCGGCGCGTACGCCGACACGCTCGCCAGGCGCAAGAGCAAGGGTGTCCGGCACCACGACTGGGCTCGGATGGCCGCGAAGACCCTCGTCCAGGAGGAGTGGCTGCCGGGTGACTCCCGGCTGCCGAAGACCCTGCCGGACGGCTCCCCGTGGCCGAAGGAAGCCGGGGCGCTGTACATCAAGGGCCAGTACAACCTGGACACGAAGGACGGCAAGGAGGGCTACTCGAACGCGAAGTTCTACGCGGACGAGGGCCAGTGGTCGATCGGCTACCGGGCGGTGCCGGGCCACGTCACCCGCCGCAAGGGCGACGGCGCGCGGGTGATGGCGAAGGTCGACTTCTTCGAGTGGTCCGATGTGCTGCACGGCGCGAACACCCAGACGTCCACCCTCGGCGTGAAGGACGCGACGGGCGGCGGGTTCGGTGCCGCCTTGGACCAGCCGGACGAGCTGGAGGCCAAGTTCGACCCGTCGCAGCCCCGCGACGCCTCCGGCCAGTGGACGGCCGGCGGGTCCGGCGGCGCGGCCCCGGCCGGGCCGGGCGGCGACCCGAACGCCAAGCTCGGCCCGGACTGGCTGAAGCGGGTCCTCGGCGGCGACCGCGCGCTCGTCGAGGGCAGCGGTGGTTCGGGCAGCTCCGGGTCGGGCGACGGGGCGGCGCGGAAGAAGGAACGCGACGCCGAGGCGGCCCGGCGGGACAAGGTGCAGGCCGCGTTCGACCGGGAGCGGGCCGCCGAGCGCATACGGCGCGCGGACGCCGACCGGACGGTCGAGGCCGCGACCGGCGAGACGAAGAAGGAACTCCAGGCGGCGGAGCGGGAACGGCGCCGCCAGTGGCAGGAGGCGTTCGACTCCGCGCGGGACGCCGAGCGGGAGCGGCGCCGCAAGTGGTCGGCCGCGCAGCGAGGGAAGAAGACCGCCGAGGTGTACCCGGAGCTCGATGGGGACCTGGAGCTGGCGGTGGACGACGATGCGCTCACCGACGAGGTGGGCGACGAGGAGACCGCCGGTGACACCGGCGAGAAGGGCGCTTCGGTGACGCTGGAAACCAAGGTCAGGGACGTGCTTCCCGGCTCGTACGAGGAGCGGCGGGACGCGCTGCGGGAGGCCGCCCGGCAGGCACTGGCCGGGCCGAGGGATCAGCACGGGCAGCCGGAGTGGTGGGTGTACGTCGTGGGTACCTGGGACGACCACGTGGTCGTCAACCGGTCGCCCCGCGACGACGGGGAGACGCAGACCTGGCAGATCCCCTACACCGTCGGCGAGGACGGGACGATCAGCTTCGGGGAGATGCTGCGGGTGCAGCTGGTCGCCCAGGTGGTGCCGGCCACCAAGTCCGGCGACGTGCCGGAGGTGGCGGAGGCGACCGTCGCGTCGGTCGCCGAGCTGCTGGCCGACGCGACCGCGCAGTTGTCCCTGGCGGTGGCCGCCGACGCGGCCGGGGTGAAGGGCGCCCAGGTTGCCGGTGATGGGTCGGAGCGGCTCGCCGCGTCGGTCGGGCAGCTGCTGGACGCGCTCACCGAGGCGGGCGTGGACCTGGGCGCGGTGCTCGACCCCGACGGCGAGCCGGGTGAGAAGACCGGCGGCCAGGTGGAGGAGAAGACCGGCGAGCCGGACGACAGCATGGTGCTCGACTTCGAGCAGATGCAGGCTGACCTGGCGGCGCTGCGCGACTGACCGAACGGGTAACGGGCGGGCCGGGGACGTTAACCCCGGCCCGCCTCTACGTTTCCGGGCAGCCACGGGCGATCGGCCTGCGGGCGTTCCCGGCGGTGGCCGGGCCGACGCGACGCCTCCCGCCCGGGCACGACAACGAATCCGTGCCCATCTGGGAGACCACCATGACCACCAGCACGAAGGTGCGCGACGAGATCACCGGTCTCAAGAACGCGCTGAAGGAGAAGACCGCCGAGATCGACGCCATGACCGGCGCGTTCGAGGTGAAGGACGGCAAGGTCAGCCTCCACGGTGACCAGGCCAAGGCGTACCTCGCGGCCACCGAAGAGGCGAAGACGCTGAAGGCGCTGATCGACGCCAAGGCCAGCAACGCGGGCCTGCGGGAGTGGCTCGACGCCCCCGAAGGCGGGTCGGTCGCCGGCGCCGCGAGCGCCGCCCACCACGCGATGAACGGCGGGCAGAGCCTCGGCGAGCAGTTCCTCGCCTCGGAGTCGTGGGCCGAGTACAAGGGCCGCGGCTACCGGGGTCGCATGACCTTCGAGGTCGACGGCGAGAGCATGTTCCGCAAGGGCGTCGACGCCGGGGAGATCGGCGCGAAGGACGTCTTCTCCGCGATGGCCGGCAACCTGACCGGCGTGCAGGCCCTCGGCAACCACCAGCAGCGGCCCCTGGTGGAGAAGCTGCCCCGCCTGATGCACGTGCGGAACCTGTTCCCGCCGGACGAGACCACCGCCGCGATCCTCTACGGCATCCGGCAGACCGGTTTCGTGAACAACGCCGCCGCGGTGCGGGAGCGTACCGCCGCCGACGGCACCAGCGCCCCGACCGGTGGCGACACCGACGTGTTCGGTCGCGCGCCCCGCAGCAAGCTCACGCTGGAGGTGGTCACGTACCCGCTGGCCACCATCAGCCACGTCATGTACGCCCACCAGCAGACCCTGGACGACGAGCCGCGCATGCGCGGCCTGATCAACCGGCAGCTGATCGAGGGCGTGCGGCTGGAGGAGGACGACCAGATCCTCTTCGGTAACGGTCAGGGTGCCAACATCCGCGGCATCCTCAACACGACCGGCGTGCAGACCTACAACCAGCCGCTGAACTCCGGCAACCCGTCGGAGAAGAAGACCGTCACGCTGCGGCGGGCGATCACCCGCGTCCAGCTGGCCGAGATGGCCCCCACCGGGATCATCATCAACCCGCTGGACTGGGAGGACATGGAGCTGGAGACCGACGACAACGGTCGCCTGACCCTGGTCACCTCCATCGCCGTCGGCGCCGAGGAGCGGGTGTGGCGGCTGCCGGTCGTCGCGACCACCGCGATGCCGGAGGGCCGGTACCTGCTCGGTGCGTTCGGGCTGGGCGCGCAGCTGTTCGACCGGCGCAGCGTCCAGGTCGACGTGTCGACGGAGAACCAGGACCTGTTCGAGCGCGACGGCGTGACCCTGAAGGGCCACGAGCGGGTCGGTCTGACCGTGGACCGGCCGGAGGCGTTCGTGCAGGGCACCCTGCACGTCGGCTGACGAGGCACGTGAGGGCGGGGCCGCAGGACGTTCTCCTGCGGCCCCGCCTCGTACCAGCCCTGTCCCCTGCCTCGGTGAGGAGCACCATGCTGTCGACGCGGGCCCGCTACCAGGTGGTGGCACCCCTACTCACACCGCTCGGCTACGCCCGCTACGCGGTGAAGCTGTGGCGAGCCGAGGACCACCCTCGTGACCCGCGCACCGGCCGGTTCATCCCGAAGCCGGGCGGCCCGAAACGGCCCCGCCGGCCGTCCGCCCGCAACCACGTCGCGTCCACTCGGGCGTGGGAGGCGGCGCAGCGGGCACGTCAGGCGCTGCCCGCAGACGAGGCCGGGTGGCGGTCCGCGGTGCGCAAGGAGATCCGCCCGGCAGAGCGGGCCGTCGACCGGCGGGTCGCTGAGCTCGAAGCGGAGCTGGCCGCCGTCCGGGACACTCTCGCGAAGCGGCGCGCCGAGCTGGCCGACGAGTTCCGGCGCAAGCGCACCCCGAAGTCGAAGCGGGAGCAGATCGCCAACGACCGGCTCGCCGACGAGATCCGCGACGTGGCTATGGCGGAGTCCCAGCTGGCCTGGATGCGTGGCATCGCCGAAAACCCGGAGGAGCTGGCGAAGCCCTCCAACCGTGGTCTCGGCAACATGCTTGCGGCGCAGGTCGAGATGGTCTACCCGAAGGACCCGGTGGGCCGGGTGCTGCCGCCCGAGGAGTACCACAAGGCCCTCGACCAGGTGCTGGAGGCCGGGAAGGCGCTGCACGACGACTTCCTCGACGCGAAGCGCCGCGACAAGGAGTACAACGACCTGCAACGGAAGCTCGACGGGGAGCTGGGCCCCGAGGCGATCCGGAAGGCGTTCGCCGCCCAGGACCCGGGCCGGCACGACCTGATGGCCCGGCGGAACGCGGCGCAGAAGGCACAGACCCGCCGGGAGCATGAGCTACTGAAGCAGCTGCTCGCCTCGGTGAGGCCGTTCGGCGGTGTGCGGCATAAGGCCGCCCCGGCTGGAGAGAGCAGCCGCCGCGTGTATGGCGCTGAGGCCGCCCGTCCAGACTGGGAGGCGCGGCTGCGGGAGGCGGAGGCGTACTTCCCCGACGACTGGCTGAGTCTGTCGGCCAAGGCCGAGCTGCGGATCGCGTCCAGCCAGCGGGCCTTCCACGCGGGTGGACGGGGCCACGACTCGTCCTTGCTGGCCATGCCGGTCACAGCACGCGACCAGGACGTCTACATCGGCGCGTTCCGGGACTACACGCACGAGGTGAACGTCCACGAGATGGGCCACCGCATGGAGATGATGGTGCCCGGGTTGCAGGAACTCGAGTTCACGTTCGTGCGGCGCCGGTCCATGCGCGGCAGCAGCCTGGAGCCACTGGCCCGGCTGAAGGACATCGTGCGGCACAGCGGCTACGACGAGCGGGAGGTGGCCTTCCCGGACGACTGGCGCAACCCGTACGCGGGCAAGTCGTACGAGCAGATCGGGCGCGTCAACGGTCGGCCGTTCGTGCAGGACCCCGACCCGGGCGCTCGGCCGTGGGAGGTGTTCCAGGTCGGGTTGCAGGACACCTTCGGCCGGAACCCGCGCTTCGGCGACGACGAGTTGCAGCACTTCACCCTGGGTGTGCTGGCTACCCTCGCCCGTACCGAGACCACGAAGCCGAAGAGGAAGCGGAGGAGCCGGTGACCTGGCGTGTGGAAGGCCGAGACGGCCGGTGGGCGGCGCTCGGCGAGAACGGGCAGCTGGACTGCGACGACGCGACGTTCGCGGACCTGACCGCGTTCGAGGGGCGGGCGGTGCCGATCACCCCAACCGGGCCGGCGTACGCGCCGCTGAGCGCCACGGACCCCGTGTGGCAGTACCTGGTGGTGCTGCACGTCGTACCCGGGCCGCTGACGATCACCGGCGACCCTCCCTCGGTGCCGCCGCCCGGCCCCACGCCAGAGGACGTGGTGTTCTAGCCGGGGACGTTAGCCGGTTGCGGCCGTACGGTGCGGGACGATCCGTCACCCGTCAGCAGGAGATCCTGATGAGCCGCAGCACCGCCAGGAAGGCCACCGCGCCGGCCGCGCCGACCGCGCCCAAGGAGACCGCCGAGCCAAGCGGCCAGGCGGAGGGCGCCGCTCAGCCGGCCGAGCAGCCCTCGACCAGCACGCAGGCCCCGGCCGCCGCGCAGGCCCCGAGCAGCACGCCGGAGCCATCCGCACCGCTGGCACCGCCGACCGAGCAGGCACCGCCGACCGCGCAGGCCCCGGCCGCCGCGCCTCAACCAGCCGCCGCTCCGCTCGCCCCGCCGGCGAGCCCGAACACCGCTCCCGCGGCACCGCTGGTCGCACCGGCCCCGGTGGCGCCCGCCGACGCGGACGCCTTCCTGGGCTATGTGGACGACGCCGGCAACCCGATCGACCCCGACGACCTGTTCGACATGTCCGGGGTCGGCACGATCGTGGTGGCGAAGGTCCGCGCGAACGCCCTGATCCGGCGCGGCAACTCCCGGACCGAGCTGATGTCGCTGGCGTTCCCGAAAGGCACGGAGGTCAACCGGGCGACCGCGCTGGAGGCGATCGCGCTGGCCCGCGCCGCCGCCCCTGCAACCGAGGGCTGATCGGTGACGGCGCCGCTTCCCCCGCTGATCGTGCCCGTCGACCAGGTGGCCCGGCTGGCCGGGCTCGACCCCACCGAGGAACAGGTGCAGTTCGCGGTGGAAGCGGCGATCCGGGCCGCCACCGCGGCGGCCGAGGGCTACCTGCGGCGCATGGTGGTGCCGGTGCAGCTCACGCAGCGCGGGGTCCGGCCGCTCGACTCCGGATGGCCGCTGGAGCACCCGCCCGCCCGGATCGTGTCGGTGACGCCGGAGACCGACCCGACCGGGTGGGAGACCGGGTTTTTCACCGTCGTGTACGAGACGGGCCTCGACGGCCGGGAGCCGCAGTACGCGGCGATCCGGGAGTGGGTGACAGCGGCGGCGCAGGTTCACCCAGCGGTACGTCGGCTCTCCGGGTCCGCCGGGCGCGAGGTGAGGTCGGTCAGCGCCGAGGGACAGTCCGTGTCGTACGAGCCGATCCCGGGGGCTAGTGCGGCGCCGACGGCGGGCGTGCCGCCGCTGACGTCGCTCGACTTCTGGCGGTCCGCCGATGGGCTGGCGTGGCAGCGGTCGGATCGCGCCGAGACCATTCCCGGTGATGGTTTGCCCTGGCTGTAGCGCTGTGATCTTGGCGAGGGACGCTACGTCAGGACGGTCGATACTGTGCGCTCACGATCCGGGGGGGTCGTTTCCCCTAGTGGGGTGTTGGTGGTGGGTCCGGACGTTCCAGGCCGGGCTCACCGCCCAACAAACTACCGGCGGGTAGGCGCCTCGGGCGTGTGACACACCGCGTGCCGTTTAGTCCGTCCTAGGACACGCCTTTGCGCAGGTGAAGGCCGTTTCTCCTGCTCAGCAAGCTGCTCACCTCGGCGCTGTGAGAATCTTGACCGGGGCAACTTGCGCCGCCCCCGGGGCTTTCGCCACAACGAACGCTGTGCCACACTTCGCTCCTGTCAGGCTCATCCAGAACTCTGGAGTAACCTGCGAGGGCGATACCGGGCCGTAACATGGCCCGTAAATAGGAACAAGCGGACCCTTGTTCCACTGGGCGGCCACCCAGCGGGGATCCGCTTGCCCTAACCGCACGGAATCGTGACCCTGCCGTTTAGGTGGGGTCACACCCGTTTCGGGCGTCGATGACCGTGACCGGTCACATCAGCCCGGCGTCGCGAGCGACCTGGTGCGCCGCTTCGACGATCACGGCGATCCTCGCGAGGAGGTTCGCCGCTCGCTCGGCGTTCCGCCACCGATCGGTGGCCTTCCGCCGAGCTGTTTTGCAGTGCCGGCAGCATCGCCGGCGGTTGGGTGTTCCCACCACAGTCCTCTCCGTCGCACTCCTGGTGGTTCGGGAGCGTCCTTGCCCCCCGGGGGACAGCAAGGCGAGACGGATCAGCGTGGTGCGACCCATAGCGTAGACCGTGACGCAGACCAGAGGTCCGCCGCTGTGGATCGGGGTACACCCTATGCCGCGCATGGTCATCCTCCGCAACCTTGTGCGCGTAGTGTTCGGAACACAGAGGGTCACCAATGAGGGCGTCTACGTGGACATATGCGGAGCGAAGGGCGCATTGAGCACGGAAAGTGCCTGAAAAATCAGCCTTTCGCATCGAACGGCTGTGCGAAGAAGGTGACATTCGTAGCGGCAAAAAAGTCGCTTTTGGAGGCTCGCCTCCAGGACGCAACTCCACCTCGCCCGGCACCATGCAGGCGGAGGTGGTGACTGTGGCGGTGCTGCTCGCGGACGGCTTGTACCTGCTCCTCCAGGAAGTCCACCCGCAACCTCGCGACGCGCACGGCACCCCCATGCCCGGACCGCCGCCGACGCCGGTCGGCCCGGCCGACGGGGCGGCGACGCGGCAGGTCGACGGATCCTGGTCGCTGCGCCTCGACCCTGCACTCTGGCCGGTCGCGGCCGGGGACGTCATCACCCGGGTCGCCGACGACCGGCGGTGGGTGGTGACCGGCACTCCCCTGCGCCATCAGGTCGCCGGGCACTCGGACGTGGACTACGTGGCGGTGACCGCGGTGCAGGACCCGCCGGACGTCGACCGGGGCTACCCGGTGAGGAGCGTGACGTGACCCGGTACCGGCCCCGTCCGGGCTTGGAGGAGGCGATCGCGCGGCTGATCGCGCCCCGCGTGCAGCGCATCACCGATGACCTGGCCGACGCGGCGCAGCGCAACGCCCCGCCGACGAAGACGTGGGTGTCCAAGGGTGACGCGGTGGTCCGGCCCGAGCACCGGGAGGCCCACGGCCAGGAGCAGCCCGACAACCTGCGGTTCGTGCTCCAGTCCCCGGAGTACGACCAGCACCACTACGGCGCCGGCCCGCACCAGCAGCTGCGGGAGCCCCGCGACCGGGAGGGCACTCCGGGGCTGACGGAGAACTGCCGCTGCCAGGCGGTGAAGGACCCGGATGGCATCGCCCGGAACATCCACGCCCACCCGGTCCGGGTGTCCGGCTCACGGGTGGAGGGAACGGTCACCTGCCACGGCCACCGGGTGGTGGAGTCCGAGTTCGGCACCGACAAGGACGAGGCGGCCCGCTTCATGGGCCGGGCTGTGTCCGAGGTGGCTCGCCGGCTGCGCGCCAAGTAGACGGGCGGCCCGGGACGCTACCGGCTCTGGCCGCCTATCGTGCGGGCCGTCGAGCACCTGGAGGCAGCGATGGCACGCAGTAACCCGGCACCCGCCGAGGAGACCCCGACCGAGACGCAGCAGGCCGCCGAGACGGGCGTCAAGGTGGTCCTGTCGCACTTCCACGACTACGACGGCAAGAGCTACAAGCCGGGCGACAAGCTGACCGTGCCGGTCGACGTGGCGCAGTCGTGGGTCTGGGCGGGGTACGCCCGCCTGGAAGAGCCGGACAGCGACACGCGGCCGTGATCGAGCCGGTGGTCGACGTCGACCCGGTGGCCATCGCGCTCGCCGAGCTGACCTCGGCCACCGAGATGCTCGCCGAGTACGGCTCCGGCGGCGCCGAACATGTGTCCGGGCTGAACGAGGGCCCGTATCCGCATCTTCAGGTCCGGCCCTCCCCTGGCGGTGAGGACGGCCGGCTGGTGTGGTCGGTGACTGGCGAGGTCGTGTTGCTGGCCTGGGCGGGCCCCGACGGGCGGCCCGGTTCGGCGGCGCTGCGCCGGCTGCTGTACCTGGCGGTGCACCACCTGGTGCGGGCGGCGGGCCGCCCGCACGTGCCGGGCCGGCCGGTGGTCACGGACGCGTACACGGTGGGTTCCGGGCGCCTCCAGCCGGACCCGGCGACGGGGCAGCTGTGCTGGGCGCATACCGTCCGGATCGTCGCTCACCCGGACAACGGCTGACCGGCCTGGGACGTTAACTGTCGCCCGGCCCTAGCGTGCGGTCGTCCTGATCGACCAGCACCGCGAGGCGTGAGATGACGCAGCCCAACCAGCTTGTCCAGGCCAAGACCATCGCCCTCTACCTCGGTGTGGTCGGCTCCACTCTGCCGGCGGACCTGTCCGCGCCCGGGAGCGGGTTCTTCAACGTCGGCCTGACCAACCCGGAGTCGTGCCGGTTCCGGGTGTCGCCGGAATTCGAGCGGGTGTTCGCGCACCAGTCGAACTACCCGGTGAAGATCCTCCAGACCTCGGACGCGGCCGGCATGGACGTCGACCTGCTCCAATGGAACGGCGCGAACTTCAAGGCCGTGTACGGCGGCGGCAACATCACCGCCATCAGCGGCACCCCGAACCTGTACAAGTTCGTGCCGCCGAGCTTCGGCAACCGGGACGAGTTGGCCGCGATCCTCGACGTGATCGACGGGGCCAAGAAGTACCGGTTCATCGCCGCCCGGGTGTTCAACGAGTCCGAGGTGGAGCTGGAGCTCAACAAGAACCCCGAGGCGAAACTGCCGCTCCGCCTGTCGATCTTGGGCGGGGACTCCACGGACGCCTGGTACATGGTCACCAACGACGCGGCGTTCGACCCGGAGCCCACCCCCTGACCTGCGATCCCTTCCCTACCGAGAGAGGCGGCCCCCCTGTGGCCCGTGTGATCGACCTCGACGTCAACGCCCCGGCCCGCGAAGGGGCCGGGGAGCCGATCGTCGTCTTGCTCAACCGGCGGGAGTGGACGCTGCCGCCGGAGTTCCCGGCGTCGGTGCTCGACCCGCTGTTCGAGGGTGAGCTGGACGACCTGCTCGCCCTGCTGATCGAACTCATCGGCGACGGCGACACCGAGAGGGTCGACTTCGACCCGATGAAGCTGCTGCCGATCCTGGCCCGCAACCCTGCCCTGCTGTCGACCACCCTCCGGGCCATCCGGCGGGCGTTCTCCGAGCTGCTCGGCGAGGAGCAGTGGGCGCAGTGGCTCGCCGGCCGGCCCGGCCTCGGTGACTACTTCCGGCTCGGCCGCGCCGCGTTCGGCGAGTACGGGGTGAGCCTGGGGGAAGCGTTGGGCTTGTCGCCCTCTGCCGACACCGGTGGGACGACCTCGAAGCCGACCTCGAAGCCCGCGGGTACGACGCGCGGCGGATCTGGCTCCCGGCGTGGCACCCGGAGCTGATCGGCGTACGCCGCGTCCGGGCGCTGATCCGCAGCCTGCCCCCGGACGCTGCCATCCGCCGACGGCCCGGCGAAGCGCCGTGGAACGAGCACAACGAGCTGCTCGCGCTGCTGCTGGAGGAGCTGTCGGTGCTGTCGTCGGACCACCGCCGCAAGGAACCGCTCCGCCTCCCTCGACCAGGTAAGAAATCCACGCCTCCCCCCGGCTCGGTCGGTATCGCGCAGATGGCCAAGGCAATGGCCGCTGCCGGCAGAGTGAGGGTGGTCAGGGACGGTGACGCAGCCGGGGCGCGGTGAGGACGCCGGCCAGCTCGACCTCTCGGTCGTAGCGGACCTACGCGGGTTCGTGACGGACCTTCGCCGCCGTGTCAACGCCGCGGCGGCGAAGGTCACGGCGAAGGTGCAGGTCAAGGTCAAGACGACCGGTCTGCGGACCGAGCTGCGGACGGCGGTCAAGGAGGCCGCCGAGAAGAGCAAGGTCACCGCGAAGATCGGCGTGCGGATCCCCGTCGCGGACTTCCGGCGCGCGGTCAAGGAGGCCGCCGAGAAGGCCAAGGCCCTCGCGAAGATCGGCGTGCGGATCCCGGCCACCGAGCTGCGCCGGGCGGTCAAGGAAGCCGGCGACAAGGCCGCCGCGAAGGTGCGGGTCGACGCCGACACGAAGCCGGCCCGCCGCGCGATCGAAGGGCTGAAGCACCAGCGGGTCCAGCTCAACGTCGACACCCGAGGCTTCCAGGCCGGGCTGAAGAAGGCCGCAGCCAGCGCGCTGTCGTTCGGGGTGACGATCGCCAAGGGCGTCGGTCTGGCCGTGGTGGCGGCCGGGGCGGCGTCGGCCGCCACGAACCTTCTCGGGTTCGCCGCTGCGGCGGCGACCGCCGCGCAGTCGGCGGGCCTGCTGCCCGCCATCATCGGCGCGAGCGTCGGCATCCTCGCCACCTTCAAGCTGGCCTTGTCGGGCGTCAACGACGCCATCTCGGAGACGTTCTCCGCCTACTCCAAGCTCGCTGCCGGCGGGAAGCTGACCGCCGCTGAGCAGGAGAAACTGAACGAGGCGCTGGCGAAGCTGTCGCCGAACGCCCGCTCGTTCGTGCAGGAGCTGGCCCGGATGGCGCCAGCTCTCAACGGCCTGCGCCTCGACGTGCAGGAGAAGTTCTTCCGCGGCCTCAACGGCGCGGTGCGGGATCTGGCCGACCGGTACCTGCCGTCCCTGAAGACCGGCCTCGGCGACATCGCCACGAACATCAACGGTGGGCTCCGTCAGTCGCTCACCTGGCTGGACAACGCCGCGTCGTCGTCGGCTCTGGCGGGCCTGCTCGCCAACACTGGGCAGGCGGCGTGGGACCTGTTCGGTGCGCTCGGCCCGATCGGTCAGGCGCTGCTTCAGATCGGCCAGGTCGGCAGCGCGTTCCTGCCCGGTCTCACGTCGGGGCTGGCTGAGTGGGCGACCACGTTCGCCGACAAGATCAGCGCGGCGGCGTCGGACGGCCGGCTGCACCAGTGGATCTCCGACGGACTGTCGATGCTCGGCGACCTGGCCCAGATGGGCCGGGACGTCATCGGGATCCTGCGCGGGGTGTTCGCCGCCGCGAACGAGGCCACCGGCGGCGGCGCGTTCACGCTCGTCAAGCAGGCCCTCGACACCCTGAACAAGGCCGCCAACAGCGCGGAGGGCCAGCAGGCCCTGATCGCCGTGTTCACCGCCCTGTCGCAGGTCGGATCCGCCTTGGCGCCGGTTCTCACCGCCGTGGTCGGCGGGCTCGGTCCCCTCGCCAAGATCGTCGGTGATTTGGCGGTCGCGGTGTCGCCAGGGCTGACCGTGCTGGTCAACGCCCTCGCCGACGGTCTGCGGCTGCTCGCGCCAGCCGCCGCGCCGGTCGGCCGGGCACTGTCGGACGTAGCCAAGGCCGTCGCGCCGCTGCTGCCACTGATCGGCGCGCAGCTGGCCAACGTCCTCACGATCGCCGCCGGCGTCCTGTCCGTCGTGGCCCGCCAGGCCGGGCCGCTACTCGGCGTCTGGGCACGGATGGGCGTCCAGCTCGCCACGACCCTCCTGCCGGTCCTTCAGCAGCTCGTCTCCGGCGGCCTGGGCCCGGCCACGACCGCCGGGCTGGCGATCGCCAAGGCGTTCATGCCGCTGGTCCCGGTGATCGTGCAGCTCGCCCAGGTCATCGCCTCCCAACTGCTGGAGCACCTGCCGGAGCTTCAGGCGCTGCTCACCGGGCAGCTGGTGCCCGCCGTCATCAAGATCGCCAAGGCGCTGTCCGGGGCGCTGCTGGAGGCGCTGCTGGCGCTCGCCCCGCAGCTTCCCGAACTGGTGGAAGCCGGCCTCCAACTAGCCCTGGCGATGACGCAGCTGCTCGTCGCCGCGATCCCCCTCGTGCCGTACCTGGTGCAGATGGGCTTGATCGCGGTCAAGCTCGCCGTCTGGCTGTTCGGGCTCTCCAAGCCGATCTCGATGCTGGCCGGCTGGCTCACCACCGCGCTGAACGCCACCCAGGCGTTCGGGAAGGTGCTCCTCGGGGCCGCGCTCGCCGTGGGCGGCTTCCTCTCCCAGGCGTGGCAGGCGGTACGGGGCGCCGGATCGTCCATCGGCCAGTTCTTCACCGTCACACTGCCCGGCTGGATCTCCGGCATCGGCTCGTGGTTCGCGGCGCTGCCGGGCCAGATCATGGCGTTCCTGTCCGCCCTGCCCGGCCAGCTCGCCTCGTTCTTCATGTTCCTGCTCACCCAGGCGGCCTACTGGGTGGGCTTCGGCATCGGGTCGATCATCAAGTTCTTCATCGACCTGCCGGGCCGGGTGATGGCTGCCGCGACCGCGCTGGGCGTGCTCGTCGGCAACGCGGTGTCCGCCGTGATCACCTGGTTCCAGCTGCTGCCGGGCCGGGTAGCCGCGATCGTCACCGATCTGTGGGCGCGCGCACGGGCGCTGTTCTCCGCCGGGGTCGCCGCGGTGGTCACGTTCGCGCTGCAACTGCCGGGCCGGCTGTCGGCCGCGGCGTCGGACGCGAAGTCGCGGGTGACTGGCGCGTTCTCGGCGATGTGGTCGGCCGTGAAGAGCGCCGTGTCCAACGGGGTGTCGAACACCGTCTCCACCGTCAAGGGCATCCCGGGCAAGCTCGGCGACCTCGGATCCATGCTGGTCGGCGCCGGGAAGGACCTGATCCGGGGCCTGATCGACGGTGTGAAGTCGATGGCCGGCGCGGCCGTCGGCGCGATCAAGGGCGTGATCAACTCCGGCATCCGCGGCGCGAAAGACGCCCTCGGCATCAAGAGCCCGAGCCGGGTGTTCATGGCGATCGCCCGTCAGCTGGTGGCTGGCTACACGGTGGGCCTCGACAAGAACGCCCCCACCGCGGTGAAGGCAGCCGAGCGGCTCGCCGCGGCCGTCACCGACGGGGCGAGCGCGGGCAACCCGGTCACGCCGATGGCCGGCGTCCCGGCCGGCGACGGTGCGGCGGGCCCGTCGCCGCTGATCGGGCAGGTCACGTTCCAGGGCAGTGAGGGCAGCTTCAACGACCAGCTGGAGGAGCTGATGTTCCGGCTGCGGGTGATCCGGAGAGGTGGAGTCGTTGCAGGCACCTGACGAGTGGACCCTGACCTACCCGGGCCGGTCGCTGACGTGGGGGCCGTACGCCTCCGGGATCATGCTCGCCACGGAACCGCAGATCGGGGCGGTGGAACTGCTCACCGACGACGCGCCCAGACCGCGCGGCGACGGCCGGCTCTTCGGCCAGGACTTCCGGGGCGGGCAGACGATCACCTTCGAGTTGCTCGTGCTGGGCGACAGCGAGCTGGCGGTCCGGCAGCGGCAGACGGATCTGGCGTTGGCGTGGCGGGCCGACGCGGTGCGCTCCGTGCCGGGCATGGTCGCCGAGCTGTCCACGGTGATCGCCGGGCGGCCCCGGGTGGCGTACGGGCGGCCCCGCCGCTTCGCGCCCGCCGCGAAGCAGCCACGGCAGGGCGTGATTCCCGTGGTGTGTGACTTCGCCGCCGTGGACGACTGCTGGTACGACCCGGTGCTCGAGCAGGAAACGGTGTCGCTGGTGCCGCCGCCGTCCGGGGGCTTGGTGTCGCCGCTGATAACCCCGCTGACGACCGTGCCGACGGGCGCCGCGCCGGGCGGCATCGTGGTGGGCGGCGAGTTGCCGGCGTGGCCGGTCATTACGCTGCGGGCCGTGTCGGCGCCGCTGACCAACCCGGTCGTGCAGGTCACGGGCTTGTGGACGATGGCCCTGAACGTAACGATCCTGGCCGGCCAGCACCTGACGATCGACACCCGGCCGTGGCGGCGCAGCGTGCTGCGCGGCGACGGCGCGTCGTTCGGTGGTGCGCTCACCCGGACTGGCGTGCGTCTGGCCGACGCTGCCGTGCCACCCGGCACGTACGAGGTGGTGATGCGGGGCCAGGACGTTAGCGGCACCGCTCAGATGCAATTCGCCTGGCAAAAGACGTACGGCGGGCTGTAGGAGGCACAGTGGGCTGGGACGGCGTGCCGTGGATGGTGGGCGGTGGGGCGCAGCACTCCGCCGAGGTAGCCCGGATGCTCGCCTTCGTCGCCTTCCGCGGCAACGAAGGCGTCGTCGGGCCCGACGACCTGAAGGTCAAGGCCCTGGCCGTGCCCGGCGCGGGCGTGACCGTCGACCCGGGCGCCTGCTCGATCCTCTGCCGAGCGGCCGGGCAACTGCACCAGGCGTACGCGGGCCGATGCGCCACCCAGGACACGGCGGGCATCGCAGCGACCGGCGCCGGCGCGGGCCGGTCCGACCTGGTGATCGCCAGGGTGGAAGACCCGTGGCTCGCTGGGGAGCCGTGGTCCGACCCGGCCGACCCGGCGGTCGGCCCGTACATCAACACCGTCGTCATCCCCGGCGTCCCGCCGACCACGAGGCGGCTCACCGACCTGGGCCTCGGGTTCTCCGGGATCGCGCTGGCGCGGGTGGACATTCCCCCGTCCACGGCCACCGTCACCCAGGCGATGATCGCGGACCTGCGGCGGATCGCGAATCCGCGCCGCGAGCGAGACCTCGTGGTGAAGTTCCCGGGGGGCGACAACAACATCTCCGGCACCGCGTACGGGGTGTGGCCGGCGGCGTCGCAGATCAGCGTGGAGGTGCCGGCCTGGGCGACCCACGTGCGGGTCAACATCACCTTGCAGGGCATCGAGCACATTCCCGGCGCCAGCACCCCGACGGTCGCTGGTCTGAAGACCGTCTACAACGGCAGCGACTACTCGTCGGAGAACGGCATCCTGGTGGAGACGGTCGCCGGCCGCGGCTACTACTCGGTGGCCGGTGAGCACGCGATCCCGGCCGCGCACCGCGGCACCACCCGCACCCTCGCCGCTGCCGGGGTCCGCTCCGGTGGCTCTGGCACCTTCCAGGCGGACTATCAGTCGATCATCACCATCGACTACGAGTTCGTGGAGAAGCCAGCGTGACGTGGCGGTACATCGCACGCCGCGCGGTCACCGGGGAGATCCTCGACTGGGATCTGCCGTTGCACCGGGATGAGCTGACGTGGGGGCTGCGCCGCTCCGGGTCGCTGCGCGGCAGCATCGACCCGGACATAGGGCAGCTGCGCGCTCCTGACGGGCGGCTGCTGCTGGAGGAGTGGGGAACCGAGCTGTTCGCCGAGGCGGACGGGCATCTGCGGTGGGGCGGCATCATCGTGTCGTCCCGGTTTTCCGGCTCGCAGTGGAGCATCGAGGCTGCTGGTGTGTCCGCCTACCCGCGCGGCATCCCCTACCTCGGCGAATACTCCCGCGTCGGCGTCGACCCGTTGGACGCGGCGCGGGAGATCTGGGCGCACCTTCAGTCCTTTCCGAACGGCGATCTGGGTGTGGTGCTCGACGGCACGAAGAGCCCGGCCCGGCTCGGGAAGCCGGGCGTGGCCGCCTTCGAGGAGGTGTTCCTGGGCGGGAAGTGGGTGCGGAAGGACGCGGTGCCCGCGTCCTCGGTCGAGCCGTCAGCGTCGGCGAAGCTGAAGACCGGCATCGACTCCAACGACAGCAGTCTCACCCTCGCCGCGATGGGCCTGTACGACCAGCTGGCACCCCCGTACCTGATCACGGTGGGCGCGGAGACGATGCGGGTGACCGGCCGGACCGGCACGAAGCTGACCGGCCTGGAACGCGGCTACGGCACCAGTTCGGCGACGTCGCACCGGGAGGGCACCCTCGTCAAGCACGACGGTACGCAGACCCGCACGGTGGCTGCGCAGCCGGCCGAGCCGTACCTGCTGGCGTGGTGGGACGCGAAGGACTGCGGGGGCGAGTTCGAGCAGCTGGCGAACCAGACGCCGTTCGACTGGGCGGAAGACGTCGCCTGGGGTGCCGGGGGCAGCATCGTGCACCGGATCCGGCTCGGGTACCCGCGGCTCGGTCGCCGCCGCGACGACCTGGCGTTCGTGCAGGGCGACAACGTGGTGTCCGCCGTGCCGGTGCAGGTCGACGGCGATGACTACGCCAACGAGGTGTTCGGGCTCGGCGCCGGGGAGGGCCGAACGCTGGTGCACACCCGCCTGCCGATCATCGACGGGCGGCTACGCCGGGTGGCGGTGGTGTCGAACAAGGCGGTCACCTCCGGGTCTCGGCTGGACATGATCTGCCGGGACGAGCTGATCCGCCGGCGGGGCCTGGTCGAGATCACCGAGATCGAGGTGGTCGACCACCCGAACGCCCGGATCGGGTCATGGGCTGTCGGCGACGACATCCTCGTGCAGGCCCGGGTGCCGTGGCTGGGTGACGTGCCGCTGTGGTCGCGGGTGATCGGCTGGTCGCTGATCGGTGAGCACCGGGCGAAGCTGGCGCTCCAGCGCGCCGACCGGTACACGTACGGGAGCGTGGCATGACGACGGCGGCCGATCAGGCGATCACGCAGCTGGCGAAGCGGCTATCGGAGACGGAGGCCAGGCTTGCCGCCTTGGAGCGGGGTTCGCAGCTGGGGCACTCCTCCATCGAGGCCGGACAGCTGACCGTCTCCGACGCCGAGGGCAACCCGGTGCTGGTGATCGGCGACCAGGGCGACGGCACGTACGCGGTGGCCGGCGTCAACGGCGGTGTCGTCGTCGCGCAGGATCTGAACCTGCCGGCAGGCACAATCACCGAGACGGACATCTCCGACGACGCGATCAGCACGCCGAAGCTGACGGCGAACGCGGTCACCGCCGACAAGATCGAAGCCGGGTCGGTCACCTCGGACAAGATCGCCGCGAACGCGGTCACCGCCGGGAAGATCGAAGCCGGGTCGATCAGCACCGACAAGCTGACCGTCGGCAGCCAGGGCGCGATCGCCGCCCGGGTGGTCGACGCGTGTGGTGACCTGGCCGACTGGGCGGCGGCCGGCGTCGCGGGGACGCTGACCGTGCAGCAGGTGGTGGACTCGGTGACCGGCGGGACGGTGTTCCGGGCCGGCGGAGCGGTGACCGGGCTGGTCCGGACGCCGGTGATCCCGTTCGACCCGACCGCCCTGTACCGCATCAAGATCCGGGTCCGGCAGACCGTCGCTCCGACCGGTGACACCACCGCGTCCAAGGTGTCCGCCGGGTTCGCCGCGGTGATGGCCGACGGCGCGACGTACGTGGACGTCACCGGCACCGCGACGCCCGGGCCGACGAACGCCCACTACGTCGCCGCCGCGAACGCGGTCCTGGTGGCCGGGGCCGGGTGGCAGGAGTTCACCGGTTACCTGCGCGGCACCGCCACCACCGGCACGAGTACGGCCCGCCCGGACCCGAACAACCCGGGCGCCGCCGTCACCGGCACCCGCTACCTGCGGCCGGTGCTGAACCTCAACGCCGTGGCGGGCAACGGCACCGCCGAGGTGGACCTGGTAGCGGTTGATGTCATCCCGGCCGGGGCGATCAGCGCGGTCAGCATCGCCGACGGTGCGATCACCGCGGACAAGCTGTCCGCGAACGCCATCACCGGCAAGGTCATCACCGGCGGCACGTTCTTCACCCGGTCGGCCGCGCCCCGGGTCGAGATGGGCGAGACCGCGTACGAGGGCGGCGCGGTCGCCTCCATCAAGTGGGACCTGCTCGGCCGGGGCTGGGACGAGCCGGTCATCCAGGCCAACCAGATCGGCACCGGCTCCAACCGTCGGTTCACGATCCGAGGCCCGGCCGGCACCCTCGGCGCCGCCGGCACCAGCATGGTCGCGGAGGACACCGACTTCGCGTGGCAGATTTCCTGCTGGACCGACCCGATCACTGCCATCTCGGTCTACCGGTTCACGCCGTCCGGAGGGCTGGAGCTGTCCCTGCCGCACTCGGCGGCGTCGAAGGCAATCACGTTCAACGAGGGCTACTCGATCTACGTGGACAACGCCGGCGCGGGCGGGTCGAACAACCGGTGGTGGCTGGACACTCCCGGCAACGGCGAGGTGATCCTCGGTCCGCGCGCCGGCAGTGCGTTCATCGGTTCCCTGCGGCTGCGGACGAACGCCACTACGACGTCGGCCGCGAACTGCTTCATCGACTCCGGAACCCACAAGATCAGCCGGTCGACGTCATCCATCAGGTACAAGACCGACGTCGAGGATCTGGAGCTCAGCCTGGACGCGCTGCGGTCGCTGCGGCCGGTCCGGTTCCGCGACCGCGGTGAGGTCGAGGAACGCGGCGACGATGCGCGCTGGTACGCGGGGTTCGTCGCCGAGGAGGTTGACCAGCTGGGCTTGGGGGAGCTGGTGACCTACCTCCACGGCGAGCCGGACGGCGTCCAGTACGACCGGTTCACGGCCGCGTTGATGCTGCTGGTGCGGGATCAGGACCGGCAGCTCGCCAAGCTGGCCGAGCGGGTGGTGGAGCTGGAGCGGCGCGCCGCCGGCTAGCCGTCCCACTGGCACGACGCGACCGACGACGGCCCGGACTGGTCGACCACCTCGCCGTCGATGACGATCGCGCAGTACGCGGCGGTCGCGCGGAGCGGCAGGTCCACACCCGGCTGGGACACCTCGACTCCACCCTCGGGCGCTCGGAGGAACACCTGCACCCCGACTGGACGGCCGCTCAGCTGGATCTCCCGGCCGATGGGCGCCGGGGTGACGGTGCTGCCGTCAGCGCGGTGGATGGCGGCCGCGGCGCTGACGGTGGGCTGCGCGATCAGCAGGACGGTGGTCGGGCGGGCGGTCGCCCGCACCGGTTCGGGAGCGACGGCCACGAGCGCGACGGCGCCGGCGGCCAACACGGCCGCGGTCACGCCGTGCCAGGACCGCCCGGGCCGGGTCGGAGGGTTGGTTGCCACCGGGCGATTATGCGGGGTGCCGGCCCGCCATACGGTCCGTGAGGACGCAAGGGACGGAACGGCCCTACGGTGGCGCGGTCCGGGTTGCGGGGGTAACGGGGGGATCGTGGACACGTCACAGCTGGAGACGCTGATCCCCGGCTTGGGCGCGTTCGGCACCTTCGGCACCGCTGTGATCATCCTCGCCAGGATGATCGGCCACGACCGCGGGCAGCTGGTGGCCGCCGACGAGCGGTACAAGCAGGAAGTGCGGGACCACGCCGAGACGCAGGCGGAGCTGGACCGGGAACGGGATCTGCGGCGCAAGGCGGAGGACTCGGTGGCCGAGCTGGGCCGCAAGGTCGAGGCACTGACCGAGCAGGTCACCAAGCAGACCAACCGGATCACCCACCTTGAGCAAGAGGTGGCCAGGCTGAACGGAGCGGCGGCATGAGGCACGGCGAGCAGGCGACGACGCTGCGGCGGTGGCCGCGGAGCCGGGCGATCGCCCTGGCAGCTCTGATCGCGCTGACCGGGGTGATGATGGGCTGGGCGCTGCGGGCCGCGACGGTACGCACGGAGACGGCGGAGCGACGTGCCACTACGGCGGTGTCGGTGGCGCAGCAGCTGTGCGACCAGGTGCGGCAGGCTGGCATGACGTGCGTGGAGGACCCCGAGCAGCTGCGCGGCGATCCAGGGCCGGCGGGCGCCGACGGGCAGGCCGGTCCGAGCGGCCCGCCTGGTCCGCGTGGGTGGCCGGGTGAGCCGGGCCCGTCTGGCCCGGCCGGGGATGACGGCGCGGATGGCGCGGATGGTGCTGGCCGGGTCGGTGCCGCCGGCGCGGCGGGGCCTGCCGGACCGTCGGGTCCGGCGGGGGCGCGCGGTCCGGAAGGCCCGGCGGGCCCCTCGGGGCCGCCCGGCCCGCCGGGCCCGTCTGGACCGGCCGGTGAGGACGGTCCGGCCTGCCCGGACGGCTACCACCCGCAGGAGGCGATGGTGCTCACCACCGGCGGAACACGGCAGGTGACCTTGTGCGCCCACGACGGCGAGTAGCTGCCACGGGACGCTAACCCCTCGCGGGGCCGATCGTGGCGGGCATGGACACCACTCTCTTCGCTTGGGTGCTCGACACCCCGTCGTGGGCGCTGCTGCTCGGCGTCATCAACCCGCTGCTCGTCTCGATCGTCAACCAGCCGCAGTGGTCGAAGTCGACCCGGCAGGCGGTGGCCATCGCGGTCGCCGTCGCGCTGGGCGTCGTCGGCTGCCTCGCCGACGGTTCGATCAGTGACGGCCAGACCGTGCTCCAGGTGGTCGCCGTCGTGGCGGTCGCGTCGCACGCCGCCTACAAGACCATCTTCTCGAAGGTCGCCCCGGTGGTGGAGGAGAAGACCAGCCGGCGCCAGGACTACGACCTGGCGTCCTGATCGCCGCTGGACTCGCCGCGCGTCCGCTCCTCCCGCAGCAGCTCGATCATGCGGACGGGGTGACGCGCGGCGATCTGTTCGAGGAGGCTGCGGCGTGCGTTCTTGGCGACCGGGCCGGCACGCAGTGCCTTCAGCTCGTCCGGGTGTTCCTGGCCGAGGCGTTCCAGCGCTCGCCGGCGGGGTCCGGCGCCCTCTGGTGGGAGGGCCTGGAGGGCTTCTCGCTCGGCGCGGGCGGCGGTCCGGACTGCTCTCCACTTCGCGCGGGTCTGCTCGGGGGCGCCCTTGCGGTCGTGCTGGTCGGCCATCTTCAGCAGCTCGCCGACGGCGGCGCGGGTACGGCGGCGGAGCACATCACCGCGGAACATGGCGATCGTGTCGGGGGTGGGCCGGTCCAGGTGCCGCAGCAGCTCCATGAGGAATCCGCGGTCGTCGGCGGCGGCGATCTCGGCGAGGCGCCTGGGGTCGCTCAACCCGGGCACGTCCTTTCGTCGGCAAGTCGCAGGTCCGATCAGCGTAGTTGTGTCGGTGGGGGTGCCGTAGCATGGGTGGTGGAAAGGCCAACTGGCGTGGGAAACACGTCCGTCTGCGGCACCTTTGAGCCCTTCGGGCAACGGGGTCTCCACCGTGACGGCGTGCGAGGTCTGAGCGGTTCGCTCCCGCGATGACGATCTCAGCTCGCGGGGTTGGCCTTCCGTTTTGCAGGGCCGCGGACATGGTGCGCGGCCCTGCTCCATGTCTGCTACACTTTGGGGTGTCAGGACGTTATGGTCCTGGCCGCGTTCCGCTTGGCCCGTGAGCGACGGGCCGGACGAGGAGACCCCTGACGATGACTGCTGTCATCCATGATCATGGTGTGGGTGCCGGACCGCCGGCCGATCCCGCGCCGCCTTCCAGACCGTGGTGGGCATCTGGCCCTGCCGTGGAGGTGCTGCCGTACGGCGCGCCGATGCCGGACTGGCACGCCATCCGCTTGACGGGCCTCGGCGGGAGTGATGCTCTCGCGGCGCTGAGCCTGTCCCCCTGGTCGACGCCGTACAAGCTGTGGCTGGACAAGTCCGGACGGCTGCCGCCGACACCGGCGAAGGGACGGCTGGCGTGGGGGCACCGGCTGGAGCCGGTCGCAGCCGATTGGTTCGCCGAGCTGCACGGCAAGCAGCTCGGGGTGACCGGCACCTGGCGGCATCCGGTTCCGCTGTTCGAGGTGGACGGCTTCGCCCGTTACATGCTGTGCAACCCGGACCGGTTCGTCGTCGGCGAGCCGGCCGGGGTCGAGATCAAGACGGTGGACGACCATTCCCCGGACGTGAAGCTGTGGCTGGGTGGCTCCGTGCCGGACTATCCGCAGGCCCAGGCGCAGTGGTGCATGGGAGTGACCGGGGCGCTCGGCTGGTACGTCGTGGCCGTGGTCGACGGCTGCGACGAACCGGTCGTGGAGTACGTCGCCCGCGACGACGACCTGATCGGCGAGCTGCGCGAGGCCGCCGCCCAGTTCTGCCGCGACCACCTGTGGCCGGACACCGCTCCGCCCGCCGACGCGCGGGCGGCCACGTCGGAGGCGCTCGCCGTCGCCGCGCTGGCGAGCATCACCGAGGCCAAGGAAGTCGACCTGGCCGAGCACACCGCGGACCTGCTCGCCCGCCGCCGGGATCTGAAGGCCCGGCGCAAGGCGCTGAAGGTCGAGCTGGACGAGGTGGAGAACGAGATCAAGGCGCAGCTGGTGGAGGCGGGCGCCGAGTACGGACGGCTCGGCGGGCGCCGTGCGGTCCGGCTCGCCCGCCGTTCCCGCGCCGGTTACACCGTCAACCCCTGCGAGTACGTCGAGTTGCGAGAGGTGAAGAGATGAGCTTGCGAGACCGAGTGAAAGATGCCCGGGCCGGACAGACCGCCGGACAGCCTGGCCCGGCCGTCGAGGGCACCGTCATGCCCGCGCAGCCGGACCAGCGTGCCGCGGTCCAGGTGTCCGGGTACGGCAGTGCCGTCGAGGCGCTGAGGCAGCGGGAGGAGCTGTTCAACCGGGCGGCTCCGGACGGCGGGCCGACCGGCGTGCAGCTGATCACCGATACCGTCACTGCGCTGTCGACGGTCAAGGGGCTGGACGAGTGCGACCCCCGCACGATCGTCGGGGCGGTGATGACCTGCGCGCAGCTGGGCCTGCGAGTCGGCGGGGCGACCGGGCAGGCGTACGTGCTGCCGTTCTGGAACAACGACCGGGGCCGCCGGGAGGCGACGTTCGTGCTCGGCTACAAGGGCCTGGTCAAGCTGGCCATGCAGTCGGGCCTGGTGCGTGGCATCGTCGCCCGGACGGTGTACGAGAAGGAGCTGCCGTCCTTCCGGTTGAGCTGGCACGAGGACCGTGACGAGCTGGTCCACGAGCCGTGGCTGCTGGACGACAAGCCGGGTGCGCCGGTGCTCTACTACGCTCGGGCGCTGCTCAACGGGGGCGGCTACCAGCTGACCCGGCCGGTGCACCGGGATGCGATGAAGGCGCACCGGGCCCGCTACGTCCGGATCAAGTCGGGCCCCTGGTTCGATGACCGCGGTGTGGCTGGTGATGGCTTCGAGGCGATGGCGCACAAGACGGTCGGGAAGCAGCTGGGCAAGTGGTTGCCGCTGTCGGCGACCGCTCGGCAGGCCATCGCGGCTGACGGCGGGGTACGGCACAACGACTCGCCGGACGCGCCGGTGGACGAGGTGACCGAGCACGCTGGTGACAGCGAGGCGGACGTCGAGCCCGGCCAGACGGTGGGCAACCCGGATGCGGCGTACGACGAGGCTGGCTGGCCGGCCGGGGCGCAGCCGCGCGGTTAGGCCAGACCGGCTGAGACGGCGTTGGAGGGGGCGTCTGGTCCGCTCACCCGGGCGTACCAGGCGTCCAGCTCCTCGGCGAGGCTGGGCGGGTCGATCGCTGCGGCGCGGGCACGTTGGTTCGCCAGGCGCATCTCGACCTGCTCTACGGGCAGCGCGAGCCAGGCGGCGATCTCCGCAGCGGTTGCCCCTGCCTCGGCCTCGACGGCGATCGCCGCGTCGATGACCCGCTCGGCGCAGAGCCGCAGCCGGCGGGCCGCTTGGAGGTGCTCGCCGAACTCGGCGTGCTGGTCGGCGTACGTCGGGACGAGGCTGGTCGCCAGTTCGGCGGTCAGCTGGAGCGCCTGCGACATGACGAGGCGAGGCCGGGCGCCGTCGCTGATCTGGGGCTGATGTGTCACGGGCCCGCCTTCCGCGGGGCTTGGGTACCAACCGGCTACCCGATCATGATGCGGCTGTGCCGGCTCGCGCATCCCCTTGCGAGTCACGTTGCACCGTTTGTACTGTCACACATACACACCACTCAGTTACTTGACTGGGTGGCCAGCCCTCGACGTCGGGGGCAGACCAGCGGGTGAGCGACCCGCCGCACGAACGGAGACCCCTGTGGTTCTACTTCAACCTCTCCCGGGTCAGGTTCCTGACCCGATCCTGACGGATCTCTCGCTGGCCATCGTAGCCACCAGTCGGCCGATCAGCCCTGGACCTTCCGGCCATCGCCGCACGTCGACCGTCCTGCCGCACAGTGGAGCGGAGGTGCAGCGGTGAGGGTCAAGGATCTGCGGCCGTGGATCAGCGCCGGGGTACTGGTGTGGGCCAACATGGCCGGCTGGCTCCCTGGCCGCTGGGTCAAGGAAGCGGTGTGCGCCCAGACCGACCCGGAAGCCTTCTTCCCCGAGGGCAAGGGCCAGACGTGGCGGGCCGCAGCGAAGCTGTGTGACGGCTGCCCGGTCAAGGAGATGTGCCTCAGCTACGCCGTGATCACCGACGAGCGGATCGGCGTCTGGGGCGGGCTCAGCCAGAAGCAGCGGTTCCGCCTGACGTCGATCCGGGTGCCCGGAACGAACGTGGAGGTGCAGCTACCGAAGCGCAGGCCGGGCCCGGTGTCCGGCCTGGACGGGCAGGTGCTGGAGCTGACCGCCGGTGATGCGAGCGCGGCCAGCATCGCGCGGGTCGCGGGCGTCAGCGAACGGTCAGTGCAGCGGGCCCGGCGGCGGGCTCGCGAGGCTGGCATGCAGGTCGAAGCGGCGGCGTGACGGGTGAGCCGGCACGCGCCGGCTCCTCGGATCACGACACGCCGACCGGGTGCGTGAATCTGAATCAGCAATGGAGTAGAACCGTGGCATGGCTGGCACCAAACCTGGGCGAGCGCCGAAGGGCGGCAAGCGCCGCCCCGTGCGCTTCCCGGACGAGCACCTCGACCGGTACGAGCGCGAGGCCAAGGAACTCGGCATCGCGTTCTCCGATTACGTCGCCAACCTCGCGGCACGCGCCTCGGGTCTCCCCGAGCCGTACCCGGCAGCAGCGCCCGCGCCGACGCTCCCCTTGGAGCTGGCAGCGGCCTAGAGACGAGAGCACAACCCAAAAAGCCGCAAAGGCCGCCTCCCGGATCCCACACCCAGAAGCGGCCCTCGCAACATCACCGAGGAGCCACATGCGTGACCCCTTGGGTCGTACTCGTGTGCCCATTTTGGCATACGAGTCGCCCACTCGCACACACCTCCGTCCCGCGGTTCGTCACATCGGCGAGGACGTTAACGTCGCGGTGCCGGTAGACACCCCGCTCATGAGTTCCCCCCGGATCCCTGGCGGTGTGGCATGACCTCCGACAACCCGCGCGGTGGCCTGCGCAAGCGTCGCCGCGACCCCTTCGTCCAGGTGCCGTCGAGCACGGTGGACGACTTCACCGTCCCGTTCCGCAGTCTGGGCGTGCTCACCTGGCTCCTGAACAAGCCCGAGGGCTGGGACGTCAACTCCATCCAGATCGCGAACGAGGGCAAGGGCAAGACCCTCCGCGGCCGTGAAGCCGCCCGCGAGGGCAGGGAGGCCGTCCGTACGGCGCTCCGCGAGCTGGCCCTGGCCGGCTACTACCGGCTGGAGAAGCGGCGGATGCTCGACCGCACCTTCGTCATGGGCACGGCTGTGTCGGAGACGCCGGTGGCGTCCTGGGCGGCGCAGGCCGAGTTCTTCGGCGGGAAGGCTGTCCCTCTGGTGGAGCAGCCGGACGGCTCGTTCAAGGTGAAGTACCCCGACGGCACGCTGCTAGACGACGAGTTCCCCCCGCCGCCGCGGCCGGACGCGGACAGCACCGCCGAGGAGGAAGACCCCGGAGACGGGTTTTCGGGCTCCGAGGATTCCGACACCCCCGGGGACGGGTTTCCGGGCTCCGGGAACCCGGGGTCCGGAAACCCGGGGCCCGGAGCGGCAGAGTCCGGAAACCCGGCGCCTATACAAGAGGAGTTACACCAGAGGGGTTACACAGATTCCGATCATCCTGCGGATGATCGGCGCGACGAGCGGTCTGCTGCCGTTCAGCCGACCCTCGACGGCGCCGTGCCGCCGCCCCGGACCCCAGCCGAGCCGAAGCGGCAACCGACAAACCACGACGTCGCTATGGGCATCGCCCGGAAGTGGATCGACCACCGGGCCAACCTCGGCGTGCCCGTCGTCGGCGGCCGGCCCCTGCACCAGCTCGCCTCGCTGATCCGCCCGTTCCTCGATGCCGACTACACCGAGGACGAGATCAAGCGCGCCCTCAACGGCCTCGGCGAGGGCATCCCGTCGAAGGCCCAGATGGAGCGGGCGCTCGTTCGGATCCGTGGACGGGCACCCCGCCCACCGGCCGGTGTGGCCGGTCGGCCCTCCCCCGGCGTCATGCAGGTCAACGACGCCTGGGCTGAGGACGTCCGCCCGGTCGGCGCGGGTGCTGCTGCGGGAGGTGCCTGGTGACCACGCAGGAAGTGACGGGTTCGGTCGGCAAGGCCATCGCCCGGCAGCGCCGCCCCGACACCCAGCAGGCCAGCTGGCTCGCGAAGGGTCTCCTCGGCGCGCTCCCGGAGCACCTACGCGACCAGGTGGGCGCCCTCGCAGCGGAACGTGCCGAGGCCGCGCGGCAGGCCCGCGAGGCGGGTCTCCCGGCCCCCGTAACGGGAACCGACGACGACGTTCCGGCCAGCGAGCTGGTGCTACGCCACCAATCCGCGATGCGGGAACGGGCGTTGCAGGCGTGCCTGCCCGACGACCGGGTGGCCGCCGACGTGGGACTCGCGTCCCTCGACACGGACCAGCACCCGGACGCGATCGCCGCGTGGCTGGCCGACCCGGACGCACGGACGGCGATCTTCGCCGGGAAGACCGGCTCCGGGAAGACCCAGGCCGCATACGCGACGGCCGCCGAAGCCGCCCGGCGCGGCGCCGCGACTCGGCTGCGGTCCGGTGAGGTCGTCACCAAGCAGCTCCTCGTACGGTCCTGGACGATGCACGGCTACCTCGCCGAGCTGCGCCCGGAGGGCTCGAAGCACCCGGTGTGGGAGATCCGCGACCGGGCGCGCACCGCTGAGCTGCTCATCCTCGATGACCTCGGCGCGGAGATGGACATCGAGGCGCGGGAGTTCGTACGGCGGGAGCTGCTGGAGCTGATCGAGTACCGGCTCAACGCGCGGCTCCGCACGATCGTGACCACGAACCTGCGGGCCCGCGACGTTGAGCGCCGCGACGGCACCCGGGTCGCGGGCCTGGAGACCATGCTCGGCGACCGGCTGTTCTCCCGGCTCCAGGACCGGGCCACCGCCTTCACGTTCCTCGGTCCGGACCGCCGCCAGCTGACGGGCCTCGACTGGTGACCGGCGGCGACGCTGAGGCCGAGGTGCGGTTCTGGGCGCAGGTCATCGAGGACGAGCGGAGGACCGTCTACTGCGAGCCCGGCCGGGTGACGGAGGTACGGCAGCTGCTCACCGAGCACGACATGGGCGATCAGTTCGACGTGCACGAGTCGCCGGCGTGTCTGCCCGGCCAGATCCTGATGGTCGACCACAACGCCCTCGACGCGGCGATGCGGCAGAGCAGCCAGCAAGCCCGACGGAGGCTCCGATGATCTTGCCCCAAGACGGTAGCCGGCCGGATGCCGTACAACGTGAGGACGGCCACGGGACCGGGTGAGCGAACCGGTGCCTGGCCGCTGAAACGCGCGGAGGGCGCCAGCAGAAGTGCTGGCGCCCTCCTTGCTGTCCCGCATAAACCCGCATACCCTGCCGGTAGCTCAACCCGAGGAGAACCCGTGTCGGACCCGCTTCGCTCTGCTCTCCGGCTCCGCCTGGGGGCACAGCTGCGCGTGGCCCGACGCACCCGCGGCCTGTCCGGCAAGCAGCTGGCCGAGCGGATCGGTGTCAGCCAGTCCAAGGTCTCGCGGATCGAGAGCGGCGAGCTGTGGCCGCCGATCGCCGACATCACCGCTTGGCTGGACGCCTGCTACGTCGACCAGCCCACGCGGGATCGGGCCCTCGCCCTGGCCGAGGCTATCGAGCACGGCGTCACCACCCTGCGGGACCTCCACCGGGGCTCCCTCGAAGTGCGCCAGCTGGAACTGACCAATCTCGACGGCCGGGCGACCCTCGTGCGCCACTTCCAGCCGCTGGTCGTCCCCGGGCTGTTCCACACCGCCGACTACGCCCGCGCCTGCATCACCGCCGCGAACCTGCACGGCGAGCGGGACGTGACCGCCGCCGTGCAGGCCCGAGTCGAGCGGGTCACCCGCATGCGGGCACCCGGCGCGCCGACCTACCACGCCGTCCTCACCGAAGCGGCACTGCGGTGGCGGCCCGCCGGCGACGTCGACCCCCGCCCCGGCGTGTGGCAAAGCATCCTCGACACCGCCGACGTGGACACCATCACCGTGCAGGTCATCCCCACCGGCACGCCGATGACGGCGCTGCCCACCAGCGGGTTCACGCTCCACTCGTTCCCCGACGACGACCCGCTGGTGATCGTGGAGACCGCCGCCGCCGAGATCACCTTCGCCGGCGATACGGAGACCAGCGACTTCGCCACCGTGTTCGACCGGATGACGGCCGCCGCGCTTCCGCCGGCCGAGTCCCTGACCTTCATCGAGCAGATGGCCACAACCGCCTCGTAGCACCACGCTGCGGGGCGTCGACCGTAGAGGAGATTCGATGGACCGCACGGACAAGACCCCGCCGCCGCTGAACGAGTTCGGCCCGTTCGACACCAGCAGCAACGAGGGCAGCTGCGTCACCGTGGCGAAGCACCCGACCGGATGGCGCGCCATCCGCGACAGCAAGAACCCCGACGGCGGCACCCAGTTCTACAACCCGCGCGAGTGGGACACCTTCGTGGCCGCGATCCGGTCCGGCTACCACGACTGATGACCGTGACGAACCCCCGCCCGGCTGAGCACACCGCCCGGCCGGGCGGCCGCGGTCTACGGGCCATCCTCGCCTCCGTCGGCGTCTCCAGCGTCGGCGACGGCATGTTCCTCGCCGCCGTGCCGCTGACCGCCGCCGCCCTCACCCGCTCACCCACGGCCGTCGCCGCCGTCACCGCCATCGGCTACCTGCCGTGGGTGGTCGTCGCGCCGTTCGCCGGCGCGCTGGTCGACCGGTGGCCGTACCGGGCGACCGTCCTGACGGCCGACATCACCCGCGCTGTCGCCGTCGCCGCGCTCGCCGCGGCGGTCGCCCTGGACGTGGCCACCGTGTGGATCCTGGCCGTCATCGCCGCCGTCGTGGTCACCGGGCAGGTGTTCCACGACATCGCCCTCCAGGCCGCCGTCGCCGAGCTGGCCCACCGCGACCCGGACACCCTGCACCACGTCAACGGCCGCATGTTCTCTCTCGACACCGCCGGGAAGAGCCTGATCGGGCCGCCGGTCGGCGCCGCCGCGTTCACCGCGGCCCGAGTCGTCCCGTACGCGGTCGACGCGGCCAGCTTCGCCGCGAGCGCCGCACTGCTGACCAGGCTCCCCCGAGGGCTACGCGCCGCCGGTGACCACACCGCCCCGATCGGCCGGGCCGTGAAGGACGGGCTGCTGTGGCTCGCCCGGCACCGCCGGCTGCGTACGCTCGCGCTCCTCGCCGCCGCCGCGAACCTCGCCTACAACGCGGCCTGGGCGACGTTCGTCCTCTACGCCACCTCCGAGCAGGGACTGCGGGTCACCGACGCCGGGTTCGGGCTGCTCGTCGCGGCCCTCGCGGCCGGCGGCGTGGTCATCGGGCCACTCGCCCACCGGATCACCCGTGCCGTCGGCGCCGAACCGGCCCTGCTGATCGGCGTGGTCGCCCACGCCGCCGCCTGGCCGGTCATCGCCGTGGTCGACAGCCCGTGGGTGGCGGCGCCGCTGCTCGCCGCCATCGGCGCGTCGCAGACGCTCATCACCACCGTCAACGCGGGACTGCGGCAGCTGCTCGTCCCGGCGGACATGCTCGGCCGCGTCATCGCCGGGTTCCGCACCGTCGCCAACAGCGCGTCACCGGCCGGCGCGGTCCTCGGTGGACTCATCGCCGCCAGTGCCGGCCTGCGAGCACCGATGGTGGCCGGAGGCGTCATCCTCGCCATGTCCGTCGCCGCGACCATCCCCACCCTGCTGCGAAAGCCCTGACTCGGCCGCGCAGCCAAGCCCCCGACCTGCACCAGGTCGGGGGCTTTTCGCCATCTGCGCGACGTCCATGCCGACCCACCCGGTTCGCGCCTTGCCTCCCCGCATGGATCCGCATACGCTAACTGCGCACGCCAATGCGCAACTATGCGTAAGCGTTCATGCGAAGGAGACCCCATGCCCGAGATCGGTCGGGCCCCGGCAACCATGCCGGGGCCCGGGCGCACCCAGCGCCCCACCAGCACCATCAACCCGTTCAGCGTCGCCACGATCCTCGCCTTCGGCGCGATGGTGACCCTGCTCGCCGTGGCGCTCGTGCAGCGCCACACCCCCGGCGGCAACCCCGACGGCGCGTTCGCCGGCGCCGTCGGCGCCCTGCTCATCGCCGTCGTCGCCGGGATCATCAGCGACCGGCGCACGAAGGTCACCCGCTGACCCGTGAGCCCCTACCGGTACACGTTGCGCCTCCACCGCGGCCTCTTCGTCAGGGCCGAGGTGGAGGCCAACATCGACCCCGCCGACAACGCCGCCCTCCGGGCCCAGTTCGAGGCGATGGTCAAGGCCAAGACCGGCACCCTCAACACCGACCTGACGAAGTGGACCCTGCGGGTGCACCGGCTCGGCGGCGGCATGGTCATCGCCACCGTCACCGTCGCCCGCTCCGGCGCGACGGTGGTGACCCGGTGAACATCCTCAACCGCAAGCCGGGCCGCCCGGTCAAGTCGACCCGCAAGAGCCGCCGGGAACAGCGCGAAGACGCGACCTGGAGACGCAAGTGGGCCGAGGCCGGCGACGACCCGGCCGCCCAGGCCGCCGTGCGCTACGACCAGGTGCGCGCGGCCGTCATGCGTCTCCGGCCGGCGCAGCGCGCCGCCGCCTGGCGGAAGGTCCACGTCGGTCTCGACGACCTGCTCCGCGACATCCAGACACTCTCGCAGTAAGGACCCCCCATGAAGCCCGAGGCCACCTACGCGGTGTCCGCCGGGGCCGGCCTCGCCTGCCTCGTCATCGCCACTCTGCTCTGGACGGTCGGCAACCGGATGCTGCCGCGCGTCACCACAGTCCTCGTCATGACCGGGGTGTCCGGCCTCATCACCACCTGGGCCGGCGAGCAGGCGGACGGCGCGGTCGGTTCCATCACCAAGCTGATCGACAAGCTCACCATGGACAAGCTCGACGCGAAGGTCTCCGGCCTCATCGCCCTGGCGGCCTTCTTCGTGGTTGCCGTGCACATGTGGCGCAAGCAGGTCGACTGGATCACCCTCGCCGCCGCCGCGCTGCTCCCCCTCGCTGTCCGGTCCGCCACCGGCGACTTCGGTGACGGCCTGGAGCAGCTGGTCAAGGGCATCACCGAGTTCGTCGGCAGCATCGTCGGCTCCTTCACCGGCACCGGAAAGAAGTAACGATGGAGATCACGTGGATCGGCCTGATCTGGATCGCCGTCATCGCGACCGTGATCTATAAGGCCGGAGGGAAAGGCAAGGCCGCCGTCGCCGGCTTCTACCGGGGCCGCGTCGAGGCGTGGAAGGGCTCCAGCCCCGAACCGGCCCCCGCAGGCGTCAAGGTGGGCGCCGCGATCGCCACCGGCGCCGTCGGCGGTTTCCTCTACCTGCGCGGCTTCGCCAAGGGCATGAAGGAGGGCTGGCCCACCGGATCCGCGACCGCCCGGAAGTGGTACGAGCAGCGCACCAAGAAGGAGGCGGGCACGGACGAACCGGGCCTATGCCCGCAGGCCGACTGCCGCGCCAACCTCGCCAAGATGGGCTGGCCCGCGCAGCACCAGAACCGCAAGCGGGAGCTGTGCCAGTACGACTGGAAGACCGACTCCCGCTGGCAGCGCTGCCCCGACTGCAAGACCATCCTCCTGCCCGGAGACAAGTGCGTCGACTGCAACACCACCGCCGACCGCAAGGCCAAGCCGGTGCCCACAGCCGCACCGGAAACGAAGCCGGCCGCCCCGGCCGAGCAGCAGGACGACACGTGCCAGAGGTTCCCGCTGCCGTGGCCGAGCACCCAGCAGTGCACCAACCCGAAGGCCCCCGGCGAGCCGTACTGCCAGACCTGCATCGACACCATCGAGAAGCAGCAGACCCTCACCGAGGAGCTCAAGAAGGTCGCCCGCGACGAACCTCACCGCCTGTGCCGCTACAACACCGGCCGCTCGAACTGCACCGACCTGCGCGACGAGCAGCTCGGCAACGGCTACTGCACCCGCCACGACGCGCTGGTCGCCGCCGAGAACGCCCGGACCAGCCAGTGCCGGCACGTGTCGCCCCCGATCGGCGGTCAGGGTCCGGGCGAGCGGTGCACCGACGAGGCCACCGAGGTCGGCGACCTGTGCAAGCGGCACGCCAAGACAGCCGACGAGCAGGAGCGGACCAACCGCCGCCACCTGCGACTGGCCAGCGACAACACCACGACGACCGAAGGGGGCACCACGGTGCCGATCGAGACCGCGACCGGCGGTGACGTGCGGAACCTGGAGCAGGTCCGCGCCGAGCTGGACAGCATCATCCGCGAGCAGGAAGCCGAGCGGGAGGACGCCCAGTCCTACCTCCAGCGGGTCATGGAGGAAGCCAAGTGGCACACCGATCTCAAGCACTGGGTGGAGGGCTACAACTTCCCCGATGACGTGATCGGCGCTGTCCGCGACCTCGCCGACCACACGAACGGCCGCGTCAACGCCGCCGCCGCCCGGATCGCCGCGGCCGACGGCACCCTCTCCGACGCCCGGCAGGCCCTCTCCGAGGTCGACCCGCACCGGCAGGTCAAGGCCGCCGTCGACCAGGCCGGCGGCATGGCCGTCACCGACGCCTACGCCATCTGAACAGGAGCATCCAGATGAACCTCACCGACGCGAAGCGGTACGCCGGAGACCTCCAGGTGACGGCCTCCCGGGACGTCGAGGACGCCCGCGCCGCCCGCCAGCTCGCAGACGAGGACCTCGCCCGGTTCGACCGCTTCCACGGCAACATGATCCGGCTGTTCGGCCCGACCGGGGCCGGTGTCGCGGCCGTCGGTCGTCTCCGCGACCGCGCGCAGCAGCGCGCCCAGGCCGCCACCGACCGCGCTAAGCACGCCGACGCCAGCCGCGGCATCGCCAGCACGATCCTCGGCCTGATCGACCAGCACCTGTCCATCCGCGAACGCGGCCAGGCCGCCGGTGGCCTCGCCCAACGCGAGACGTACGGCGCCGGACCGAACACCACCACCCGCACCAACTGATCAACCCGGCGGCCCCGGACCACTCCGGCCCGGGGCCGCCCCCACGAAGAAGGAGGAAGCCGTGTTCGGCAAGACCCAGCAGCAACCCGCGCCGCGCCGCCGCGTGTGGTGGCCGCTGCGCGCGCTCGGCGCCCTCATCAGCGGCCTCGTCCGCGCGATCACCTGGGTCATCCGGCTGTCGCTGCGCTACGGCTGGCGGTACCGGCAGCTGCTCGCCCCGCTCTACGCCTCCCTCTGGCTGGCCATCGCCGCGGTGCTGCTCCACGGCACCCACAAGCCATGGCAGACCGTCACCGCCGGCACCGCGATCGCCGCCGTCTACCTCGCCCTCTGGATCCGCCGCCGCAGCAGGCAGAGCCGCAAGCTCCGCCGCGCGAAGCAGGTCTACGCCTGGGCGTGCCTCACCACCGCCGCCGTCTGGTCCCTGATCCTCACCACCTGGACCCTGCCGCTGACCTGGACCGCCGGCATCCACGCCGCGCTCACCATCGCCGCCGCCGGCCCGTGGATCTGGGACCGGCGGGTACGCCGCCCGAAGCCGCTGACCCCGCAGCAGGTCATCTGGGCGGAGAAGCTGGGTGCCCCGAACCGGAGGCTCGCCGGCACCGAGCTGATCGACGTGAAGCCCGGCAAGGGCAACATCGAGTGGGAAGGCGTGATCGTCGGGGAGCCGGGCCTGTTCACCACCGGCCAGGCCGTCGCCGCTCAGGAGTTCATCGGCTCCGCATACCGGTGCTCGCGCGGTGAGTTCGTGGTCGAGCCGGAGGCGTCGGAGCGTCTCGACACCGCCCGCGTTATGAAGGTCAACGCCAACAAGACGTACGCGAAGACCGACTACGACGACAGCTGGAAGGGCCTGGAGCACGGCTCCGTAGCCCTCACCACCTACCCCGACGGGGCGCGGGGCCGGTTCGCGATCTACGTGCCGCAGGCCGGCACCGTCAACTCGGTGTTCGCCGGCGACTCGGGGTCCGGGAAGAGTAAGGGCTTCTCCACCGCCTGCACCCAGGTCACCGACACCGGCCTGGTCGTGCCGTGGGCGGCGTGCCCGCAGGGCGGCCAGTCCTTCCCGGCCTGGGCTGGCAAGGAGGGCCAGGCCGACTACATCGCCCGCGACCCGGAGCAGTGCATCGAGCTGCTGGAGGCGTTCCGCAACGCCCTGTTCGCCCGGTCCGCGGTCCTCGGTGAGCTGCCGTTCCAGACCAGCAAGGGCAAGATCCGCCACGGCATCGCCCGCTACGACCCGGACATCATGGTGCTGGTCGACGGGCAGCCCATGCGCCTCGGCGAGTACATGCCGATCCTGTGGGTCGCCGCCGACGAGATTCCCGTCCTGTTCCGCTACGACCCCGACAGCCGGTCCCTCGTCGCCGAGATCGTCAAGCTCGACGGCAAGGTCGGCGGCTGCCTGGCCGTCGGCGTGCAGATGCCGTCCATCCCCGAGCTGGGCAACAACGACACCATCCGGCAGAACACCAAGGGCAACGTCGTCGCGTTCCGGAACAACGAGCCCGTCGGCAAGGGCATGATCCTCTCGGCGCACATGCCGTCACCGGACCAGATCCCGCTGCACCCCCCGGGCCAGCCGTACGAGCACACCAAGGGCACCTGCGTGCTGGAGTCCATCGCCCCCGGCAGCGCCCGCGCCACGTTCTCCCGCACGCCGTCGGTCGCGGACGAGGACGACTTCGAGCACGCGGAGGCGGCAGCCGCCCGCCGCCCGGCGCTGGACGAGATCACCGCCCGCGGCGCGGGCCGCGACTACTACGAGCAGTGGAAGCGGTCGCCGCTGGCACCGAAGGCGGTCCGCCCCGGCTACAACCGGGCCACCGAACCCACGATGCCCGTAGAGGCCCCGGCCCGTGAGGTCATCACCGTTCAGGCAGCCAACCCGGCCCCTGCCCCTTCCCCGGCTCCCGTCCCGGCCGCTGCGCCTGCCGCGGCGGCGCAGCCCAGGGCGCGCGGCACGGTCGTGGACAAGGCGGTCGACTTCCTCACCGAGCACGGCCCGGCCACCACCTCCGTCATCGCCACCGCCATCAACGCGACCCGCAGCACCGTCTCCACCTCCCTCGGCCGGGAGGTGTCCCGACCCGGCGCCCGCGTGCGCCGCACCGACCGCGACGGCGAGTGGGCGCTCGCGACCCGTACCGCCCGGCAGCTTCAGGAGGTAGCGTGACCATCACCGGCCGCCGCTGGACCCGCCCGCCGAAGACCCACCCCGAGTGGTGCGACGTCCCCCGTTGCCAAGCCCTCAGCCTGTCCGGCGAGCACCGCAGCGAGCCGATCCGCCGGCACGTTCCGGACCTCGGCGTCGTCGTCGCCACCCTCACCCAGATCCCCGGCCGGCGGGTTCGGCTCGACGTGACTCTCTCCGCGCCGCTGCCCAGCGACCACCGCGCCGCGCTACGCGCCGAGGTGGTCGCCGATCAGCTCGCCGCCGCGCTCACCCAGATCGCTGGCACGCCCCGCCGCGCGCCGGAACTCCCCGCCAGCGCGCCCCGGCGCGCGAACCCCCTCACCTCCAACGCGCGCCCGGCGCGCGCCATCGCCCGCTAGGAGCGCGCCGATGCATCTGCGACACGCTCACCCCGCCCCGACCGCGCACACCAGTGCGCGCCCGACGGTACGGTGCTCCGACATGGAGACCCTGCCCCCCGACGCGCGCGCCGACCTCGACGCGGCACGCGCCGCGAAGGACGAGATCGAGCAGCTGGAGGCGCGCGTCGCCGAGCTACGCGGCACCCTCGGCGCGCGTCTGCTCCGCCTGGTGCGCGTTCACCGCGTGCCGAAGCGCGCGCTGGCCCGCCACCTCGACTACGCCTCCGACAACTCCGTGCGCCAGAAGATCAGCGGCTGAGCGAGCCCCGACACTGAGGAGACCCCTGTGGACCAGTTCGACCCGGCGCAGTGGGCGCCGGCCCTCGACCAGGTGGGCGCGATGATCGTGCCAACCGGTGCCGCCCTGGCCGCCGTACTGATCGGTCTGCTGTGGTGGCAGGTGCGGCGCCGCTCCCTGGCCAAGGTCGGCCGCGCCGTCACCACCCCGCTCGTGCTGCTGTGGGAGGCGCAGGGTCTCCACCACCTCGCCGTCATCAGCGGCGCGAAGGGCGTAGCGGCGTGGGTGCTGGCCGGCGTCACCAGCGCCGTGCTGATCACCCTCGCCGCCTACGCCGACGACCACCACAAGAAGCACGGGAACCTCGGCTGGCCCGGCCGGCTCGTGTGGATCGTGGCCGTCCCGATGGGCTTCGTCGTCGCCCTGACCGCCGCCACCACGGCCGAGTTCGCGCTGCGGATCGTTCTGCCGCTGCTCGTCGCCGTCGTCTGGTGGATCCCCTACGCCCCGGACGTCGTGAAGCGGGCCGCAGCGGCCGGGGAGTCGGTCCGCAAGAGCGGAGCGTTCCGCCTTTCCCCGCGCCGCATCCTGGTGTGGGCCGGCCTGGTCGACCCCACCGACGCCGACCTGAGCGTCGTCCACGAGGAGCGGCAGATCCGCCGGCTGACGACCGCCGCCCACAAGCTGCACCACGGCTGGCCGCTGTGGAAGCCGTTCCGCGCGGCCCGGCTGCGTCGCCTCGGTCTGGTCGCGACCCCGACGATGGTGGAGGAGGTGGCGCGGCGGGTCCGTCTCGTGCACGACATCGAACGCCTCACCTCTCCGGTGGCGGGCGACAACGCCCACGCGCCGAGCGCGCCCGGCGCGCGAGCCGACAGCGAGCCCGCCGGACCCGGCACGCGCGCTGACGACCCCGCGCTGACGACCGGCACGCGCGCCGACGACAGCGCGCCGACGACCGGCACGCGCGCCGAGCCCACCGAGCCGGTTCCGGGCGCGTCGGCGCGGCCCGCGCCGCGTCCGAAACCGGCCCGCGCCAAGACGGCCGGCGGGTCCACCGACTCGGCCGAGCCCGCCGCCGCTGGCGCGCGCTCGGGTGCCGCCCGGGCGGAGATCTCAGCGCGCGCCGAAGCCGCATATGCGCAGTACACGGCGTGGGTGGAGAAGAACGGAAGCGAGCCGGACGGGTCGACCGTCGCGGGTTGGATCGGCTACCGCAACGCGGCGAACGGGCGGAAGGCTCGCGAGCCGTGGCGCGTGCGGATCGCCCAGGAGATCGCGTCCGGCGCGCGTGCCCGCCCCGCGAACCTGCCCGGTGAGGTCGCCGCGCTGCTGCCCCCGGAGACGCGGGCGCGCGTGCCGGAGCAGAGCGCGCCGACTCCGGCTCGCGAGCCGAAGGTGGCCGAGCCGACGGGTGACGACATCCTCGGCGCGCTGGCTCTAGACGCCGTTGAGGTGACGGCAGGGCCTGCGAAGGACGCGCAGTCGCCGGTCCCGGTGGCCACCGCGTAGAGCAGGGAACCCGCAGAGGGGCCGACCGTGTGACCGGTCGGCCCCTCTTGCATGTTCACATGTTCTCAGGTATCGCGCGCGCCTGCGCGCATGCGCGCACCTAACGTGTAGGGCCGCCGGGCGGGGTGACAGCCAGTGTGAACGTCGGCCTGTGAACCCCGCTCCCCCGCCGTCGCGCCGTCATGCGTTCATGACGGTCGTCATGCCGTCATGCGCTCATGACGACGGGCTGATGTGGAGGCTCCCCCGCCACCCCCTACGCCCGGGCGCCCGTCGGGCGAACCGGTCGACGTCTCAGCCGACGGCGGATCGACCGCCTGGTGGGCAGACCCGTAGCCGGTCTACCTATCGGGTCAGTGAGGGGTCGGGTGATCACGCACATCGGCGCTTATGCCATCTGAGCTGCCCCTCTGCGGGTGGACTTCGCCACTGGCCCGACCGTCAGGGCGCGCGCCTACTGCCCCCTCGGGCGTCGCGCTGCCAGAATGCGCGGAGGTATCCCACACCCATCGCAAGGAGGACTCATCTTGTGGCCGGATCGCACAGAAGGAGCGGGGAGCGCGTGATCCTCGCCGTGATCAACGAGAAGGGCGGCAGCACCAAGACGACCACCACGGTCAACACCGCCGCCGCTCTCGCGGCCGAGGGGAAGCGCGTGCGCATCATCGACGCCGACCCGCAGGCCGGCAGCGCTACCTACTGGCTGCCCCCGAAGGACAACGTGGGGGAGGGGCTTGTAGACGTCTTCAGGGACAAATCGACCATAGACGATGTAACGTCACGAACCGCCGTCGACAACCTCTACATCGTCCCGTCGTGGACCACCCTCCGCGAGGTCGAACGTACCCGCGAGCCCGGCAGCGAACTCGTGCTCCGCTCGGCCCTCGCGACCAGCGAGGCGCCCATCGACGTCGACATCATCGACAGCCCGCACACCCTCGACGTCCTGGCCGTCGCCGCGGTCGCCGCCGCCGAGGGCCTCATCGTCCCCGTGCAGGCGTCCGGCCTTGACGTGGTGGGCATGGAGGAGTTGCTGGAGATGGTCAAGACCGTCCGACGGCGCATCAACCCGGACCTGCGGATCAGCGCGATCGTCGTCGGCCGCGCCAAAGCCATCGGACCCGGCCGCTACACCGCGTTCGACCAGCAGCTCATCGACTCGTTCCGGGCCCAGTACCCGGACAGCCTCGTCGCGCCGATCGCCGACAGCGTGCGGATGCGCGAGGCCACCGAGGCGCACATCCCGATCAACCTGTACGAGCCCAACGGGCGGTGCGCCGGCGACTTCGCCTCGCTCGCCAGCGGCCTGATCCAGAGAGAGGAGGCAGTCTGATGCCGAAGCCCCAGCGCCCCACCATCTCCGCCCCGGGCGGAGGCAGCATTCTGGACGAGGTGACCGCCGCGACCGCGGCCCGCCCCGCCGGCCGGCCGCCGTTCGCCCGCGACCCGCAGCCCGATCCGGAGCCCGCGCCCACCCCGGCCGCGGAGACCACCGAAGCGAAGGCGACCGCGCCCGCCGCAGCTGCTCCGGCCGCACCTCGCCGGCGTGCTTCGGCCCCACCCCGCTTGCCAGCCGCTCCCGCCCGCTCCGCGCCGCTTCCGCCGGCGCCGGGCATCCCGCAGCCCCCACCGGGCTACGTCGACAGCACCAAGCCCCTCCAGGTCTACCTGCCGGGCGGAGACCACTGGCTGCTGAAGTACGGCGTCCTCATCCGTGGCACCGACATGACCTCGGTCGTGGCCGCGCTGGTGAGCGCCTACAACCACGACCCGGACGCATGGCACGCCCTGATCGCCCGGGCCGACGAGGAGCGGGTGCCCCTCGGGGAACTGCTCAGCCCGGCGCTCGCCCAGGCCGTCGAGGACGCCGGGTGACCAAGGGGTCCGCCGTCTACCTCCAGGTGCGGCTGTAGCCCGCATCGGCCCAAGAGGGGCGCGGCCAGATTCGGCCGCGCCCCTCTTGCGCACCCAGTTAATCGCCGCTACAGTTTGGGGTGTAGGCGGGTGAGCGACCCGCCCCAACGGGAGGAGACCCCCGATGACTGCGACGACTATCACCCCCGGCATCCAGGCCATCATCGACGCCACCGTCGCCTTCAATGCCCAGCACGGCCCTGAGGCCGCCGCCGAGATCGCCTCCGCCACTCCCGTCGTGGACGTCACCTGGTCGGCCGACAGCACCGGCCGCCGCGTCACCATCACCGTCACCCCGGGCGTCCTGTTCGACAACGGCGAGGTCGCGTTCGGTGCGGAGGGCACCGTCTTCGGGCCGGTCCGGGTCTTCGACGGCCGCGACACGCTCGGCACCGCCCGCTGGGCCGCCCGTAAGGCGTACGACATCCCCGCCGGCGTGCTGGTCCGCTACTTCGCCCCCCGCCGCACCGCCCCGGTCCACACCGAGACCGCCTGACCAACCACTCCTGGAGAGCCGCCCGGCGAAGGGCGGCTCTCCAGAGCCGTCTACCAGTGCTGAGGGGTGGGTCAGTGGCCGCCGCCGCGCTGGCCCTACACGTAGGTGTAGCCGTTGGCCACGGTCACGTTGCCGGCGTCGTCGGCCACCACGACCGCCACCGCCCCGGCCGCCTTCGCCGGAGTGGTCACCTTGATCTGCGACTGGCTGATCACCTGGAGGTTCGTGCCGGCAGTCCCGCCGAACGTCACCCCCGACACCCCGGACAGGTTCGTGCCGGTGATGGTGACGACCGTGCCGCCGGCCGCCGGGCCCGTCGCCGGGGTCACCTGCGTCACCGTGGCCGCCGGGTAGTGGGCGTCGATCTCGGACTGAGGGATTCGGGTGCCGGCCGGGTACGCCAGCACCAGCTGGGTGCCGTCCACGGCCACGTCGGTCGGCCCGTACGGCACTCGCTTGTAGACCGGGGCCGTGACCTCACGGATCTGCGGGTCCGGCACGTTGGTGGCCGGGAAGGACGACTTGGGGATGCGCGCGCCGCTGGCGTCGAAGAGAGCAGTCATGGCCCGGATGATGAGTCCGCGACCCGGGTAGCGTCCCCGCTCGGGGGAGCGGCCGACCTGCTGTCCTAGGACGCGCTGCCGGTAGTGACGTGTCCAGCGCGGCACCTTCCCACGGCGGTTAAGGACTGCTACAGTATGGGTGTGCGGGTGAGCGACCCGCCGGAAACGGAGACCCCCGTGTTGACTCTCCCGATCGTGTGCGCCGGCGAGTACGAGGACGACAAGCCGATCGCGGTGTTCGCCCGCGTCCAGGACGCCGAGGAGTTCGTCCGCCGCTACAACGCCGAGCGCGGCCACGGCATCCACGACGGCGCCCGCGCCCGCGTCGAGTCGATCCCCGCGTACCCGGAGGGCGACCCGGGCCGCTCCGGCCACAACACGGCCGTCCGCCCGGACGGCGGCTGGGGCTGCTCGTGCGGCGCCGGGTCGCCGTACACGGACGAGCCGACCTCCCGCGAGCAGATGGACGCGCACCTGGAGCACTGGGCGGCCGAGACCGGCCAGCCCGCCATCGAGCCGCGCTGACCAGCTCCCGCCACCCTGGCGGGACCAGTCCCTGTCCCTACAACCACCAGTCCCTGTCCCTACAACCAGACGCATCCCCGCGAACGAGGAGACCCCATGCCTTTCGGCATCACGTACGACAACCGGATCACGTTCTTCCTGCGCGACGTCGACGGCGCGGTGCTGCGCGTGCACCCCGCCACCCAGGCGCAGGTCATCGAGGCCCGCTCGAAGGTCGGCGACCCGACCGCCGTCATCGAGACCACCACCGGCGGCATGCCCCGGATGCTGCCGATGCGGTCGGTGCTCTACACCGAGATCGACCAGGTGTCGAACCTCGACAAGGCGACGGTGGAGCTGTACCAGGACGCGGCCGGCTGCCTGTACCTGCGCGACCCGGAGGAGCCGACCGCCCGCTACATCGGTGAGCCCGCACCCAACCAGTTCATCCCCGACGCCCGGGCGCTGATCGAAGGCGACTGGGAGTTCGACGTGGAGTCGAACCCGCACCGCGGCCTCGACGGCCTGACGCTGATCGCCACCTACCGCAAGGGCATCCACTTCGCCGACGTGGTGTTCACCCCCGGCGACGACCCGACCCCCGTGGCCGGGGAGATGGGCGCGAAGTACATCGGCAAGCAGTGGCTGCGGCCCCGGCCGACTCTGGCCTGACCCTTCCCCGTGCGGCCCGGTGAGCGACCGGGCCGCACCGGTGGCGTCAGGAAGGAGACCCCGAATGAGGATCTTGACAGCCTTCACGGGGCGGACCGTCCGCCCCACCACCGCCGGACCGCGGCAGGCACACGCCGCCCTGGATCGGCAGGCGTACCGCACCTACGCCGAACTGAACCACCCGATGTCCGGCCTCGTCCGCGCCGGTCTACTCAGCCAGCTGGCCGCCCTGCACGAGCAGATGGGCCGGCTGCGGCCCGAGGCGTTCGGCCCGTCACCGATCGCCGACGAGGGCGGCCGGGACATGGCCGAGGCGGACCTGCACGCCGCGACGCTGCTGGACCTGCTCGCCGACGTCGAATACGCCGCCACCATCAACGGCCCCCGCACCATCACCGACACGTGGTTGGAAGCGCACGCCGGGCCGGTCCTCACCCGGATGGCCGCCACCCGCGACCCGGTAGCCCGGGGCCGGATGCTGGACAACCTGTACGACGCGGTGGTCGACGTCGTGGGCCCGCACGCCGCCGAGGTGATCAACGCGGTGCCGATGCCCGGCCACGAGCGGCCCGTCACCCTCCTGCAGCACCTCGCGACCCTCCCGTGGCAGGGCCTGGCGCGGGAGCTGCTGTGGGTCCTGATCGTCGTCTCCACGGCCGTCGTGACCGCCGCCGTGGTGTTCCCGCCGCCGGCACCGCAGTTCGGGCCTCCCGACGAGATGGCGGCCGTCATCACGATCCTGGCGGCCGCCGCAGCCGGTGTGGGCGCCACGCTCCTGCCGATCCTGCGCCCGCTCCGCCTGCCCACGATCCCCGCGCTGCTGTGGTCCACCGCGCTCGGGCTGATCATCGCCGACATGTGGCACGACATCGGCCCGAAGTCGGCCGTGACCGCCGTGTCCCTCACCCTCGCGGTCGGCGGCACCCTGCTCGCGCGACTGCGACACCGCTGATCCCATCCACACAGACCGGCCCGGGTGAGCGACCCGGGCCGGTCCCGCCCCCCGGGAGACCCCCCTTGCACCACAACGATCTTGGCCAGGACGTAAACCCCGCGCGGCTCCTACCGTCCGCCGACATGACGACGTTCCCCCCGACGCCGGCCGACGCGGACGCCACAGACGCCCTGCTCGGCCCCACCCGGATGCTGCCGCTGCGGATCCCCGGCGCCACCCTGCGCTCCGACCCGGACCTCCTCCTCCCGGTCCCCGCCGACGCACTCCTCGATGAGGCCGACGCGATCGTGTGGGCCGACCTCGTCGCCCGCCTCGGCGACCCCACCACCGGCCCCCTCAGCCACACCGGCTGCCGCTGCGGTCAACCCCAGCCCGGCATCCGCGCCGTCGGCCGCGCCCGCGCCCGCACCGCCAAGGCCAAGATTCGCGGCCAGCGCCGACGCAACCGCCGCCGGTGAGCCACACCGACACCGGCCGCCGCTGGACCGAGCTGATGGACATCGACCAGCTGCCCGGCGCCCACCGGAACCCCCGCCGCCACAACATCCCCGAACTGCGCGCCTCCATCGCCCGGTTCGGCTACGCCGACGCGATGATCCTGGATGAGCGCACCGGCCGCCTCGTCGCCGGACACGGCCGCCGTGACACCCTCCGCGGCCTCCGCGACTCCGGTGAGCCCCCACCGAAGGGCATCGTCGTCGGTGAGCGCGGCGAGTGGCTCGCACCCGTACAGCGCGGCTGGGCCTCCCCGAATGATGTGGAGGCAGCAGGCTTCCTCGCCTCCCACAACCGTCAGGGCGAACTCGCCGGCTGGGACCTCGACGGCCTCGTAGACATCCTCGGCGACCAGGACGACTACACCGGCCTCGGCTGGACCCCCGAGGAAATCGACCGGCTCCTCGACGGCCCCGACCCCGCCAGCAGCGGTGACAGCGACGACGCCACCGACGGGGACGACGACCAGCAGGACCAGGCCGACGCCCCCACCCCCGCCGCCGGCGTCCAGTACGGCGTCCTCGTCATCTGCGCCGACGAAGCCGAACAAGCCGCCGTCCACACCCAGCTCCAGCTCGACGGCTACGACTGCCGGCCCATCAGCCGCTGACCCCGCGCCCCGGGACGTAAGCCACCACCCCGACCTACCGTCCGGCCGTCCAGCAACACCCGCAGACCAGCAGGAGGAGAGCGTGGGCAGACACCGCAACCACGCCCCCCAGCGCACCCTCAACCCCCGCTGGACCACCCTCAACCTCCGCGTGGTCTCCATCAGCGCCAGCCCCATCTTCTGGGCACTCCTCGCCGGAGCCGCCACCTGGACATGCATCGTCGGCGCCTTCCTCGCCCTCGGAACAGGCAGGTGACCTCGTGACCGTCACCGACCAGCCCGGCCGGCACGTCGCCCGCACCGTCGGCCGCCGATCCAAACTCACCCCCGAAACCGCCGACCGCATCATCAAAGCCGTCCGCCTCGGCAACTTCCTCGACACCGCCGCCAAGGCCGCAGGCGTCCACCCCGCCACCGTCTACCGCTGGATCCAAGACGGCGAAGCACCCGGAGCACCGAAGGCCAAGCGCGAGTTCTGCGAGGCGTTGACGCGGGCGCGTGCGGAGGCCGAGCAGCGGATGGTCGGCGCGGTGATCAAGGACGCCAGCGGCGGTTACGTGACGAAGAGGGTCACCCGGGTGCTGCGCAACGGGGACACAGAGACCGAGGAGACGATCGCCGGCCCCAACGGCAAGGTCGCCCTGGAGTTCCTGTCCCGGGCGTTCCCGGACCGGTGGGCGTCCCGCAAGGCCCTCGAAGTGACCGGCGCTGGTGGCGGCCCCATCCAGGTGTCCGCCGAGCGGATCAACGGCCTCGCCGACCGGGTGCAGGCCGCGCTGTCGTCCGCCGTGGTGGACGCCGAAATCGTGGACGACGAAGAGGAGGCGGCGGCCTGATGGACGCCTACGAGTTGCAGTTGCTCCACGAGGCCGAGGAGACCGCTGCCCGGGAGCTGGCGGTGTGGGATGCGCTCGCCGTGCATGTGGGCGGGCCGCTGGTGGCCTGGCATCGGGGTGCCGCCGTGTACCGGCTGGATGCCGTCAACGCGGCGCAGGTGCGGCATCTGGCGCTCGGTGTGCTGGCCGCCGCGGTCGCGTTGTACGACGAGCCGGCGGCGGCGGTCCTCGGCGACGTGATTTCGCCGCGTCGGCGCGCCGACCTGGCGGCCGTCGGTGTCGCCTTCGTGCCGGTTCCCGCCGGTAGAATCGACCTGCGTGCCGGTGAGCGACCGGCCCGCGTGAAGGAGACCCCGTGGTGACCACCGGTCGCCGGCCGTACCGCCTCGTGCTGGTGAAGGCCGGTCTGGAGTTCCGCACCCGCAACGAGTACCGCAACGAGCACGCCGCCGTCGCTGATGGGCGGCACTTCGTGGCGTCCGGGTGGGACCTGGCGTGGGTGCGCACCGCCGCAGGGGTCGACCTGTACCGCATCGAGATGACCCCTCGGAAGGAGGCCGGCCGTGGCCGGTGACACCACCCTGACGATCGTCGGGAACCTCACGGACGACCCGGAGCTTCGGTTCACCCCTGGTGGGGCGGCGGTGGCGAAGTTCCGTGTCGCCTCGACGCCCCGCTACCTGGACAAGGCGTCCGGGCAGTGGAAGGACGGCGAGCCGCTGTTCATGGCCTGCGTGCTGTGGAACCAGCCGGCGGAGCACCTGGCCGAGTCGTTGCAGCGCGGCGCCCGGGTGATCGTGACCGGCCGGTTGCGGCAGCGGTCCTACGAAGCCCGGGACGGGTCCGGGAAGCGGACCGTCATCGAGCTGGAGGTAGACGAGATCGGGCCGTCGCTGCGGTACGCCACAGCGAAGGTGCAGAAGATGGGCCGCGGTTCGGGTACCCCGACGGCGCAGCAGCGGCCGGCGGGCGGGTTCGACCCGGACGACCCGTGGTCCACGCCTGCGGTGAGCGGCGGCCCGGAGACGCGGCCGTGACCGCCCCGGCGCCGGTGCGCCGCTACGGCGGCAGCCGCGTGGCCGACGTGCATCCCGACGACACCACGGCGCGGCTGCGCGTCGGTGAGCAGCTGCTCGCCGTCCGTACGAGCCTGGGCCTGTCGCGGCAGGCGGCTGCGGCCCGGGGCGGCCGGTCGAAGGCGTCGATCCAGTCGATGGAGCTGCGCGGCTACTGGACCGTCGGAACGCTTCAGCGGTGGGCGCGGTGGCTCGACCACCGGTTCACGTGGACGCTGCATCTGCCGTTCGAGCTGGAGCCGGACGCCCTGGCCGTCATGTACGCGGCGAAGACGATCGGCGCGCCGGAGACGGTCGACGCTTACGCCCGCGCCGGTCTGGTCAACGACATGCGGCGCGCCCGGGAAGCGGCCGGGCTCACCCAGAAGCAGCTGGGGCAGCGTCTCGGTGTCAGCCTGGACACGATCAACCGGGCCGAGCGGATCGAGGACAACCTCGACCTGGCCGCGGCGCAGCGGCACCTGCGGGGCTGCGGCGGCTGGCTGGAGCCCCGCATCGAGCCGCTGGCCGGTGTCCGGTGAGCGCCCCGTACGCGGCCCGGTTCTGGGACCTGCACCCCGACGATGCCCTGGCACGCCGGGACCTGATCGCCGGGATCCGCGGGCTGCGGGAGGAGGCCGGCCTGACCGGCCGGGACGTCGCCGCCCGGATGGGCTGGAAGAGCCCTCACGGCGCCCTGTGGCGGGTTGAGCGGGCCGACAACTGGCAGCTGCGGACCCTCCAAGCCCTGGCGCGCCTGTACGGGCGGCGGCTGGCTGTTGAGATCGCCGCTCCGCTGCCCGACGACGGTGACCCCCTCGCTGCGGTGTACGCGGCGATGCGCCCGGCCAGCCCGGCCGCGGCCGACGAACTCACCCGCGCGGTGCTGGTCCGTGACCTGGTTCGGATCCGTATCGACGCCGGTTTGCGGCAGGAAGATGTCGCCGCGGTGATGGGTGTCAGCGACAAGGCCGTGCAGCTGTGGGAGCAAGGCGCCGACGGGGTGATGGTCGCCCCGGCTCAGCGGTACGCCCGCGCCGTCGGTACCCGGCTGACATTCCGGCTCACCGCGGTTGACGCGCCCGCCGAGGTGACGGCATGACGGCGGGCTCCTTCACCGTGTTCGTGTCCTGGCAGGGAAGCAGCACTGTCGCTGCGGTCGAGACGCGGGAGCCGCTCCTCGACTGGCCGTCCGCGCGGTCCCTCGCGCTTCGTCTCGCCTGCTGCAACGGTGCCCGCTACGTGACCGTGCAGGGCCCGGGCGCCGTGGTGGTCGGCGACTGGGACCGCTACACCAACCGGTGGCGGGAGTACGCCCTGCACGTCGGCGTCTGCGACAACGATCTGGAGCCCGACGGGGAGCCGTGCGGCGGGCAGCTCTACGCCAAGCCGAGCGACGTGCAGGTCCGCTGCCCCCGCTGCGGCGGCTGGACCGGCTACCGGGCGCGCGGCATGCGCCAGCCGTTCGAGGCGGCAGCATGAGCGCGCTGGTCACCGACGCGGAGACTCCCGCCCTGGGGGAGACGGCCACCGCCGTGTTCGGGCCCGCCCAGCCGTGCCGCCGTCACCCCGGCCGGCCAACGACGGTGTGCGCCGGCTGCCACCCCTACCGGTACGAGCTGACCCGCACCTGGGACCGTCGCCGCCCACCGGCCACGTTCCTGATGCTCAACCCCAGCACGGCCGACGCGCTCACCGACGACCCCACCATCCGCCGCTGCATCGGCTACGCCCGCACCTGGGCCTGCGGCGGCCTGGTCGTCATCAACACGTTCGCTCTCCGGTCCACAGACCCGCGCGCCCTCTACGGCCACGCGGACCCGATCGGCCCGGACAACGACCGGGTGATCGGCCAGCGCCTCACCCGGATCGCAGCCAACGGTGGGCCGCTGATCGCCGCGTGGGGCGCCCACGGCGTCCACCTCGACCGCCACCGGCAGGTCGCCGCGCTCACCGCGCAGCGGGGCGTGCAGATGGCCGCGCTGGCCATCACCAAGGGCGGCCACCCCGGCCACCCGCTCTACCTGCCCCGCACCGCCCGTCCTGTTCCGTACGAGCCCCTGGAGACCCGATGAGCCACGCCGGAGACGAGTCGACCGCTTCCCCGGACAGCGCAACCTGGGGCGAGCGTGAGGTCATCGCCGGCCTGCGCACCGGCGCCGCCCACCCGACCCTGCAGAAGGGCGCAGCGAACCTGATCGAGCGGCTGCTCCGCGAGCGCGGCCACGCGCAGCCCACCGTCCTTCGGGATGCGCCCTTGACGGACGAGTACCACACCGCCGGCGTCTACTGCGGCGAGTCGGCGCACTGCACCCCGCCCTACCCGGGTGCGCTGCCCGGCACCCCCTATCAGCGCGGGGAGCTGCTCACCGAGCTGGAGCACAAGGCGATGGGGCTCACCGCTGAGCTGTGGGAGACGCTGTGCCACGTCGTCGGCACCGCGGCGTCGGCCGGGCAGGATCTCGCCGAGCTGGCCGCGCCGATCAACGCCCTCCAGCACGCGATCCTCGCCCAGGCGGCCGCCCGTGCCTACCCGGATCGGTACCGGCTTCTCGGCGGCGCCATCACCCGCACCTCGGCGGCCGGCCAGTGAAGCGGTCCTGGCGGGCTGGGTGGCTCGGGCGTCTCCTCGGCGTCCACTCGCCGACCGCGGAGCAGCTCGGCTGGTGCTGGTGTCAGCGGTGATCGTGCTTCGGGCGGACACGCGAAAGGCGTGCCTGCTCAGCCTTGCGGCTGGCGGGCACGCCTGGGGCCCGGTTGCCCGGGCCCGGGGGTTGTCTCAGGCGGTGGCCTGCCAGTCGGCGTTGGCCTCCGCGTTGCGCCGCCGGGTGGCCTCGGCCAGCGCGCGGCCGGCGCTCATGTCGGGGTTGGCGCGGAGGAGGTCCAGGGCGACCTGCTCGTCGGGGTTCGCCGTGGCGCGGCACTCGGCGAAGGCCGACGGGGTGAACCGGGCGATCCGCTTGAGGTTTCCCTCGACCTTGATCTTCATCTCTGGCTCCTTCGTTCGCCCTCACCTGCTTACACCCCAAAGTGTAGCAGACATTCACCACGAGGGGAAGGGGTAATCCGATGCCCGCACCGAAAATCCCGGTCGACCCCGCCCGCACCAGCGGCCAGCACCTCGTCACCGACCTACCCACCGGGCCGATCCCGCTACCCGGCGACGTCCTCACCGTCACCGACCCGCACGGCCGCACCGGCCTCGCCCGCCTGGCCTGCACCGACCTGGCCCGCAAACGCCTCTACCTCGCCGTCACCTGGCCTCACCCGCTCGACCGGCCCACCCCGGCCGAGCCTCCCGTCCGGTGGGTGCAGGCCCCGGCCCTCACCGCCGCGGTGTTCGCCGCCGGCGGCACCGTCCACCCCGTCGACCTCGCCGCCCACCTTGCAGCCGACCAGGAGACCAGCCGTGTCTAACTCCCGCGCCCTGCGCCGCCGCATGGCCCGCTTCCAGCAGGCCCTCACCGACCACCGCGCCAACCGGCTCGACACCCGGCCCGCCGGTGTGACAGCCCTCTACAAGGGCCGCCTCAACGCCTACCGGTGCCCCGCCTGCCAGAGCTGCACCGTCACCATCGACGTGGACGCCGGAGTCACCCCGTCCACCCTGGCCTGCCGCGCCACCGACAGCTGCGAAGGCACCGCCTTCTCCCTCGGCTACCCGATCCCCGAGGCGTGGCCCGCCGGAGTCACCACCCAGCCCGCCTGGGAGTGGTACCGGCCCGGCGAGCGGCAGCTGTCCCGGCTGCGCCGCCGCGACCCCGAGGCGTACGAGCACGTCGTCAAGGGCGGCCTGCTGCTCCGCCCGTACGGTGCCGGCCGCGGCCCCGAACAGGCCGACTTGGAGCCCACCGAGCCCGATCCGGCCCCGGCTTCCCAGGCCGCCGCCGACAGCACCGGGCCGGACGTCCGATGACCGCCACCAGCGCGCTGGAGCGCCTCCGCGTGGGTCTCGCCGACCGGGGCATCACCGTTCCCGACAGCGGCGACCCGGCCGATACCGTGCAGGCCGCGCTGACCGCGATCGACCGGCTCCGCGGCCCCCTCGCCAACCTCACCCAGCCGGCAATGCAACTGCACATCCACCCGGCGCCGCCCCCGCCGGTGATCGTGCCCGTCCCGTACGACCCGCGCACCGGCCGGATGCTCGCGTGACCGCGATCGTCGGCCTCGTCCACCGCGGCGCCGTCCACATCGGCGGGGACTCCGCCGGAGTCGGCCCCGGCTGGTCCAGCAGCGTCCGCGCCGACGCGAAGGTGTTCCGCAACGGCCCGTACCTGATGGGCTTCACCGACAGCTTCCGCATGGGGCAGCTGCTCCGCTACGCCCTCACCCCACCGAAGCTCCCCACCGCCCCGGCCGCGCTGGACCGGCACATGGCCACCACGTTCATCGACGCCGTACGGAAGACCCTCGTCGACGGCGGCTGGCTCACCCTCGACTCCGGCCGGGAACTCGGCGGCACGTTCCTCGTCGGCACCGCTGGCCGCCTGTTCCAGGTGTACGGCGACTTCCAGGTCGGCGAGCCCGCCGACGGGTACGCCGCCGTCGGCTGCGGCCAGGACATCGCCCTCGGCGCTCTCCACGCCACCGTCGGGCAGCCCCCGGCCCGGCGGGTGAAGGCCGCCCTCGAAGCCGCCGCGCACTTCAGCGCAGGGGTGCGCGGCCCGTTCATCCACCTGCACCAGCGACCCCCCAAGGAGACCCCGTGAGCCTGCCCGACGATGCGGTCCAGACCCGCCGGGCCCGCTGCTGGAGCTCGCGGTGCCGGGCGGACCCTCGCTGCGGGTCAGCAGCCCTGACGGGCGGCTTCTCGCCGCAGTGCACCCCTCCGGCCGGGGGAGCTGCCCGCAGACGCCAGCGAGGCGGCTACGGCGTTCTGGACGGCCATTGCGGCCGCGTTCCCGGGCCTGGAGGCGCAGGGCCAGCCCGGCCTGTAGCGCGTACGACGGAAGGGCCCGCAGGGACGTCCCTGCGGGCCCTTCCGTCGTACGGTCTACTTCCCGGCTTGCTCCAGGATGCTGCCGGCCTCACCGAGCGCCCACGCGCCCGTGTTGAGCGCCTTGCGCGCCTCTGTCAGGCGGGAACGGGCGGAGACAACCCCACCGTAGGGCGGTGAGGGCAGATCCTCGCCGTCGAGCCGGTGGACGATCGTCTCCACCGCGCGGACGGTCTGGTGGAGGAGCCACGCCCGCTCGCCGATGGTGGGGGCGGGCATCGGCGCGGCGGTGCGGCCGTCCAGCCAGGAGTGCGCGGTGGGCTGCGCGATGCCGAACTTCGCGGCGATGGCCCGCTCGGACAGGCCGGCTTGGGCGGCGGCGATGGCGGCGGCGCGGGCCTCCTCGTCGGCCTCGGTGATGAGGCGGGCGAGGGGGGCGAGGGCGTCGCGGAGGTTCCGGGCCCGGTCGAGGCGGGTGAGGGCGTCGCTGAGCTGGTCGGTGTTGATG
>NZ_VISU01000026.1:0-86347 GCF_007827625.1 Micromonospora sp. CNZ297
CAGCGGGCGTTGGATGGTGGTGAGGGGCAGGTGGTGGTGGCGGATGTGCGGTGGGATCGGTTTGTGCCGTCGTTCACGGCGTTGCGTCCGTCGCGTCTGTTCACCGACATCCCCGAAGCACAGCCCGCACAGGCCGAGGAGGCGCCGAAGGGCGAGGACCGCGGCGCGGCGTCGGCGCTGCGCGAGCGGCTCGCCGCCGCCTCCGGGTCGGAGCGCGACCGCATCCTGCTCGACCTGGTCCGCGGCACCGCCGCGGCGGTGCTGGGACACGCCACGCCGAGCGGGATCAGGCCCGCCCGCGGCTTCCTCGAACTGGGCTTCGACTCGCTCACCGCAGTCGAGCTGCGCAACCGGCTGACCGCCGCAACGGGCATCGGACTGCCCGCCACCCTCGTCTTCGACCATCCCACCCCGAACGCGCTCGCCGGTCACCTGCGGGCCGAGTTGGCGCCCGAGCAGCCGGCGTTGCCGATCGTGGCCGAGATCGAACGCCTCGACAAGCTCCTCGGCGGGCTGCCGGGCGACCAGGTCGACGACGCGGTCGTCGGTCGGCTGGAGGACCTGCTGACCCGGTGGCGGGGCCGACCCGCCGCCACCGCACCGGCGCCGGCCGCCGCAGAGGAGTTGGAGTCGGCCAGCCGGGACGAGCTCTTCGACATCATCCAGCGGGAGTTCGGCAAGTCCTGAGCGGACACTGCCCGACCCCGGGCGGGACGGGCCGGGGAGAGGGACACCCGACGGCGCCGGACGCCTGACCGGCGCCGTCGGGCAGGCGCGGCTGCCTAGGGGTCCACGTATCCCGTCTAGGGGTGTGCCGGTGCGGGCCCGGCTCCGTAGGGTCGGAGCACGCCAGGCCGTCTCGCCCTGCCCACCGGCAGCCGAGCGGTACGGATGTGGGTGCGTGCGGTACCCCGGATGGACGGGAGGTCCGCATGGCCGGATCCGGCTTGCCTCAACTGCTCGCCATCAGTGACCTGCACGTGGTGCACGCGGAGAACAAGGCCATCGTCGAGCGGCTGCAGCCGGAGCGCGACGGCGACTGGCTCGTCGTCGCCGGCGACGTCGGGGAGTTCGTCGGCGACATCGAGTGGGCGCTGGGACTCCTCAGCCGCCGCTTCGCCAAGGTCATCTGGGCCCCCGGCAACCACGAGCTGTGGACTCCCCGCGAGGACCCGATCCAGCTGCGGGGGGACGCGCGCTACCAGCACCTGGTGCAACTGTGCCGGGGGCTCGGGGTCATCACCCCGGAGGACCCGTACCCCGTCTGGGACCAGCAGGGCGACGACCCGGTCCTGATCGCGCCGCTGTTCCTGCTCTACGACTACACCTTCCGGCCCCCGGGGACGTACACGAAGGAGCAGGCCCTGGCACGGGCCCACGAGGTCGGCGTGGTCTGCACCGACGAGATCCTGCTGCATCCGGACCCGTACCCGACGCGGGACGCCTGGTGCCGGGCGCGGCTGGCCCTGACGGAGCGGCGGCTGACCGCCGAGCGCGGCGGGCTGCCCACCGTCCTGGTCAACCACTTCCCGCTCGTGCGCGAGCCCACCCGGATCCTGCGGTACCCCGAGTTCGCCCAGTGGTGCGGCACCGAGGCCACGGCCGACTGGCACGTCCGCTTCGACGCCCGCGTCGCCGTCTACGGCCACCTGCACATCCCGCGCACCACCTGGTACGACGGGGTCCGGTTCGAAGAGGTCTCGGTCGGCTACCCACGGGAGTGGCGCCGCCGCTCGACGCCTCCCGGCCGACTGCGCCGCATCCTGCCGTCGGCCGCCGGACAGCCCGCCTGAGCGGCCCTCGCGGCGCTGGTCACCGCCGCTCGCCGGGCCTGCCGCGACGCCGCTCGCGGGCCGGTCGATCAGGGGTTCTCTAGGGGTTGGGCGGGCCTTTGGCGCTCAGTACCGTCCAGTCACGGTGGCGGGCATGTGTCGGCGGACCTGTCCGGCGTGGCGGGCGCCTGAGCAGGCACGACAACCGGAATCAGGAACAGGTGTGGGGTCCGTGAGCCGAACGGCCGCGTCTCCGCCCACCTGTGCACGAAGCCGGCCGTCGGCGGTGGTGTGGTCAACGAATCGGCAGATTCCGATCGATAGCAAGCTCTGGGCGGGTGGGTCATGGCGGACGAAGACAAGCTCCTCGAACACCTGAAGTGGGTGACCTCCGAGCTCCGCCTGGCGCGTCGGCGCCTGACCGAGCTGGAGGACGAGGACGCCGAGCCGATCGCGATCGTCGGCATGGCTTGCCGTTTCCCCGGCGGCGTCGCCTCACCGGAGGACCTCTGGGACCTCGTCGCCGGCGGGGTGGACGCCACCGGCACGTTCCCCGACGACCGGGGCTGGGACCTCGACGGGCTCTACGACCCCGACCCCGACCACCCCGGCACCACGTACAGCAACCGGGGCGGCTTCCTGCGCGACGCCGGCCTGTTCGACCCGACCCTGTTCGGGATCTCGCCGCGCGAGGCGCTGGCCATGGACCCGCAGCAGCGACTCCTGCTCGAGGTGACCTGGGAGGTCTTCGAGCGGGCCGGCATCGACGCCGCGTCGGTGCGGGGCAGCCGCACGGGGGTGTTCGTCGGCACCGCGGGGCAGGACTACACGTCCGTGCTGCGGCAACTGCCCGAGGGCACGGAGGGCTACGTCCTCACCGGCACCGCCGCGAGCGTCATGTCCGGCCGGCTGGCGTACTCCTTCGGGCTGGAGGGGCCGGCCGTCACCATCGACACCGCCTGCTCCTCGTCGCTGGTCGCCCTGCACCTCGCCGGTCAGGCCCTGCGCGACGGCGAGTGCTCCCTCGCCGTGGCCGGCGGCGTCACAGTGCTGGCCACGCCGGGTGCGTTCGTCGAGTTCTCCCGCCAGCGGGGGCTCGCCTCCGACGGGCGGTGCAAGGCGTTCTCCGCCGACGCCGACGGGACCGGCTGGTCCGAGGGCGTCGCCATGCTGCTCGTCGAGAAGCTCTCCGACGCCCGGCGCAACGGGCACCCCGTCCTGGCGGTGATCCGGGGCAGCGCCGTCAACCAGGACGGCGCCAGCAGCGGACTGACCGCCCCCAACGGCCCCTCGCAGCAGCGGGTCATCCGGCAGGCGCTGGAGAACGCCCGGCTCAGCCCGTCCGACGTGGACGCCGTCGAGGCGCACGGCACGGGCACCCGGCTCGGCGACCCGATCGAGGCACAGGCGCTGCTGGCCACGTACGGGCAGAGCCGCACCGCCGACCGCCCGCTGTGGCTGGGCTCGCTGAAGTCGAACATCGGCCACCCCCAGGCCGCGGCCGGCGCCGGCGGCGTCATCAAGATGGTGATGGCGATGCGGCACGGCGTGCTGCCGCCCACCCTGCACGTGGACCGGCCCTCACCGCACATCGACTGGTCGACCGGCGCGGTGGCCCTGCTCGACGAGGCGCGCCCGTGGGCCGGCGGCGAGCACGTCCGCAGGGCCGCCGTGTCGTCCTTCGGCATGAGCGGCACGAACGCCCACCTGATTCTGGAGCAGGCGCCGGCCCCCGACCCGGCCGGCGACGACGCCACCTGGTCCCGTCGTCCCACCGTCGTGCCCGTGCTGCTCTCCGCCGCGCAGCCGCCCGCGCTCGCCGCCCAGGCCGACCGGTGGGTCCGCCGGCTGACCGGCGACGAGCGACAGCGCCCGCTCGACGTGGCCTTCTCCTCGACGGTGGCCCGCACGACGCTCGACCGGCGCGCGGTGCTGCTCGCCGAGGACCGCACGGGTCTGCTGGCGGGCCTGCGGTCCCTGGCGGCCGGCGAGCCGTCGGGCATCGTGGTCGCCGGCCAGGCCGGGGACCGGGGTCCGCTGGCGGTGCTCTTCTCCGGCCAGGGCGCGCAGCGCGCCGGCATGGGCCGTGAGCTGTACGCCGAGTTCCCCGTCTTCGCCGCCGCCCTCGACGAGGCGTGCGGGCACCTCGACCGGGTTCTGCCGCGCCCGCTCAAGGAGGTGCTGTTCGCACCGGAGGGCTCCGCCGAGGCGGAGCTGCTGGACCAGACCGCGTTCACCCAGGCCGGACTCTTCGCCGTCGAGGTGGCGCTGTTCCGGCTGGTCGAGTCGATGGGCGTCGCGCCGGACTATGTGGGCGGGCACTCGATCGGGGAGATCGCCGCCGCGCACGTGGCCGGGGTGCTGTCGCTCCAGGACGCCTGCCTGCTGGTGGCGGCGCGGGGCCGGCTGATGCAGGCGCTGCCGTCCGGCGGGGGCATGCTCGCCGTGGCCGCCGACGAGGCGGCCGTGGCGGAGTCGATCGCCGGGCTGACCGACCGGGTCGGCATCGCCGCCGTCAACGGCCCGGCCTCCGTCGTGGTCTCCGGCGCCGTCGACGCCCTCGACGAGGTCGAGCGCGTCTGGCGGGACCGGGGCGCGCGTACCCGCCGGCTGACCGTCAGCCACGCGTTCCACAGCCCGCTGATGGCGCCGGTGCTGGAGCGCTTCCGCGGCATCGTCGAGCGGCTGACCTTCGCCGCGCCCACGCTGCCGATGGTGTCGAACGTGACAGGTGCGCTCGCCGACGCCGACGAGATCCGCACCCCGGACTACTGGGTTCGCCACGTCCGCGAGGCGGTCCGCTACGCCGACGGGCTCGCCGCGCTGCGCGACGCCGGGGTCGACACGTTCCTGGAGGTCGGGCCGCGGAGCGTACTGACCGCGATGACGGCCGACGCGCTGCCCGGCGACGACGTGCTCGCCGTCGCCGCCCAGCGCCCGGACCGGCCCGAGGCGCAGGCGCTGCTGCACGCCCTCGCCGAGCTGCACGTGCACGGGGTGCCGGTGTCCTGGCGGGAGTGGTTCGCCGACACCGGCGCCGCCCGGGTCGACCTGCCCACGTACGCCTTCCAGCGGGAGCGGTTCTGGCCCGAGGTGCTGCCGTGGCGGGTCGGCGACGTGTCGGGCGCCGGCCTCGGCGTCGCGGGGCACCCGCTGCTCGGCGCGGCGGTGCGGCTCGCCGGCGACGACGAGGTGGTGCTGACCGGCCGGCTGTCGACGTCGACGCACCAGTGGCTGGCCGACCACGTGATCGCCGGCGCCGTGGTGGTGCCGGGCACCGCCCTGGTGGAGCTGGCGGTCCGCGCCGGCGACGAGGTCGGCGCGTCGCGGGTACGGGAGCTGACCGTGGCGGCGCCGCTGGTGCTGCCCGCGTCCGGCGCGGTACGCGTCCAGGTGCGCGTCGGCGCGGCCGACGAAGCCGCCGTGCGGACGGTGTCCGTGTACTCCCAGCCCGAGGACGACGAGACCGAGTGGGTGCGGCACGCCGACGGCCTGCTCGAACCGGTGTCGACCGACGAGCCGGGCCTCGGCGAGTGGCCGCCGGCGGGCGCGACCGAGGTGGACCTGACCGGCTGGTATCCGGCACTGGCGGAGCACGGCCTGTCGTACGGGCCGGTGTTCCAGGGCGTACGGCGGGCCTGGACGGCCGACGGCGAGGCGTACGCCGAGGTGGCGCTGCCGGACGGGACGGCCGGCGAGGCGGGCGCGTTCGGGGTGCACCCGGCGCTGCTGGACGCCGCGCTGCACCCGGTGGCGCTGCTGCTCGCGGCCGAGGCCACGGGCGGCCCGCGCGTGCCGTTCGCGTTCGAGGGCGTGCAGGTGCACGCCTCGGGCGCCCGGACGCTGCGGGTGCGGCTGACCCGGGACGGCTCCGGGGTGCGGCTGGTCGCCTGCGACGGCTCGAACGCGCCGGTGGTGTCGGTGGACTCGCTGGTGCTGCGGGAGATGACCGCGACGGCGACCCGGGGCGCCGCCGCCCGCTCGCTGTACGAGGTGACCTGGCAGGCGGAGCAGATCGACGGCGTGGACGACCTCGCGGGCTGGGCGGCGCTGGGCGGTGCCGTCCCGGCCGCGCTGGCGGAGCTGCCGGTCTTCGCGGACGTGGCGACCCTGGCGGCGGCCGGCACCACGGCCCGGCAGGTGCTGCTGCCGGTGCCGACCGGCGACCCCGGCGTCGCCGTGCCGGAGGCCGTACGGACGCTCACCGGCTCCGTCCTGGACGTGCTGCGCGCCTGGCTCGCCGCCGACGCGCTGGCGGAGTCGAAGCTCGTGGTGGTGACCCGCGGCGCGGTGGCCGCCGCGGACGACGACCGGGTCGGCGACCTGGCCGCCGCGGCCGTCTGGGGCCTGCTGCGCTCGGCGCAGTCCGAGCACCCGGGGCGGATCGTCCTCGCCGACATCGACGGCGAGCTGACCGCCGCGACCCTCGCCGTGCTGGCCGGGGCGGCGGTCGACCCGTCGGTCTCCGGCGGCCAGCTCGCGGTGCGTGGCGAGCGGACCCTCGTGCCGAGGCTGGCGCGACCCGCGGGCGACGAGCTGACGCCGCCGCCCGGCCCGTGGCACCTCGCCCCCGTCACCGGCGGCACCCTGGACGGGATCGCGCCGGTGCCGGCCGCGCCCGCCGAGCTGGGCGAGGACCAGGTGCGCATCGCGGTGCGCGCGGCCGGCGTGAACTTCCGTGACGTGCTGATCGGGCTGGGCATGTACCCGGATCCGGCGGCCGTGCTGGGCAGCGAGGGCGCGGGCGTCGTGATCGAGGTCGGCCCGGGCGTGACCGACCTGGCTCCCGGCGACCGCGTGCTCGGCATGTTCGAACTCGGCTTCAGCCCGCAGGCGGTGGCACACCGGCAGCGGATCGCCAGGATGCCCGCCGACTGGTCCTTCACCCAGGCCGCGTCGGTTCCGCTGGTCTTCCTGACCGCGTACTACGCGCTGCGGGACCTCGCCGGGCTGCGGGCCGGTGAGTCGGTGCTGATCCACAACGGCGCGGGTGGCGTCGGGATGGCCGCGATCCAGCTCGCCCACCACCTCGGCGCCACCGTCCACGCGACGGCGAGCCCCGGGAAGTGGGGCGTGCTGCGGGAACTCGGGGTGGCCGAGGAGCGGATCGCGTCGTCGCGGACCGTCGAGTTCGAGCAGACCTTCGGCGCGGCCACCGGCGGTGCCGGCGTCGACGTGGTGCTCGACGCGTTGGCCGGTGAGTTCGTGGACGCGTCGCTGCGGCTGCTGCCGCGCGGCGGCCGGTTCGTGGAGATGGGCAAGGCCGACGTACGCGACCCCGAGACGGTCGCCGCCGGGCACCCGGGCGTCACCTACCGCGCGTTCGACCTCAACGAGGCGGGCAGCACCCGTATCGGGGAGATGCTCACCGAGCTGCTCGACCTGTTCGCGCGGGGCGCGCTGCGCCCGCTGCCCGTACGGGCGTGGGACGTGCGTCAGGCCCGGCAGGCGCTGCGGCACGTCAGCCAGGCCCGCCACGTCGGCAAGGTGGTGCTGCGCATCCCCGCGCCCGTGGACCCCGAGGGCACCGTACTGGTCACCGGCGCGGCCGGAACCCTGGCCGGCGTGTTCGCGCGGCACCTCGTCGTCACCGGCCAGGCCCGGCGCCTGCTGCTGGCCTCCCGCCGCGCACCCGGCCGGGACGACGCGTACGCCACCCTGCTCCGGGAACTGACCGACGCGGGCGCCGACGTCACCGCCGTGGCCGTCGACGTCAGCGACCCCGCCCAGGTCACCGAGCTGGTCGCCGGGATCGACCCGGCGCACCCGTTGACGGCTGTGGTGCACACCGCCGGGGTGATCGCGGACGCGACCATCGGTTCGCTGGACGAGTCCGCTCTGCGTACGGTGCTGGCGCCGAAGGTGGACGCGGGTTGGGTGTTGCACGAGGCCACCGCGCACCTGGACCTGTCGGCGTTCGTGCTGTTCTCGTCGGTGGCGGCCACCCTCGGCTCGCCGGGGCAGGGCAACTACGCGGCGGCGAACGCGTTCCTCGACGCCCTCGCCGAGTACCGGCGCGAGCAGGGGCTGCCCGCCACCAGCATCGCCTGGGGCATGTGGGCCACCGACAGCACGATGACCGCCCACCTCGACGGCGACGACCAGCAGCGGCTGCGGCGCGTCGGGATGAGCCGGCTCTCCCCGGCCGAGGGCGCCGAACTCTTCGACGCCGCCCTGCCGGCCGCCCGGCCGGTCGTCGTCGCGGCCCGACTCCACGTCACCGGCGAGGCCAGCGGTGTGCCGCCGCTGATGCGGCACCTGCTGCGCGGCGGCGGCCGACGCCGTACCGCCGGCGACCGGCCGACCGCCGGCGCGTCGTGGCGCGACCGACTCGACGGCCTCTCCGAGGCCGATGCCCGCCAGGCGCTCGTCGACCTGGTCTGCGGCCAGGCCGCCACGGTGCTGGGGCACGCCTCGGCGCAGTCGGTTCCCGCCGCCCGGGCCTTCAAGGACCTGGGCTTCGACTCGCTGACCTCGGTGGAACTACGCAACCGCCTCGGTGCGGCCACCGGGCTGCGACTGACCGCCACGCTGGCCTTCGACCACCCCACCCCGGCCCGGCTGGCCGAGCACCTGTTCGCGCAGCTCGGCCCGGCCACGGGCACCGGCGCCACCGTCCGTACGGTCGTCACCGCCGACGCCGACGAGCCGATCGCCATCATCGGCATGGCCTGCCGTTACCCCGGCGGCGTCGCCACCCCCGAGCAGCTGTGGCAGCTCGTCACCTCCGGGGCCGACGCCGTCGGCGACTTCCCGGCCGACCGCGGCTGGGACCTCGACCGGCTGTACGGCACCGACGGCGACCAGGCCGGCGGCACCGTCACCCACCAGGGCGGCTTCCTCTACGACGCGGCCGACTTCGACGCCGGCTTCTTCAACATCAGCCCCCGCGAGGCCCTCGCCATGGACCCGCAGCAGCGGCTGCTGCTGGAGACCGCCTGGGAGAGCTTCGAGTACGCCCGCATCGACCCCGCCGCCCTCAGCGGCACCGCCACCGGTGTCTTCGTCGGCGCCGCCTCCTCCGGCTACGCCACCAGCGGACGTGACGACCTGGACGGCCTCGAGGGGCACCTGCTGACCGGCACGGCGGGCAGCGTCGCCTCCGGACGGGTCGCCTACATGTTCGGCCTCGAAGGCCCGGCGGTCACTGTCGACACCGCCTGCTCCTCGTCCCTGGTGGCGCTGCACCTCGCCGCCCAGGCGCTGCGCGGCGGCGAGTGCGACATGGCCCTGGCCGGCGGGGTGGCACTCATGGCGCAGCCCGGCATGTTCTCCGAGTTCTCCCGGCAGGGCGGGCTGGCCCCCGACGGGCGGTGCAAGGCGTTCGCCGCCGGCGCGGACGGCACCGGCTGGGCCGAGGGCGTCGGCATGCTGCTCGTGGAGCGCCTCTCCGACGCCCGACGCAACGGCCACCGGGTACTCGCGGTGCTGCGCGGCTCCGCGGTCAACTCCGACGGCGCGTCGAACGGGCTGACCGCCCCGAACGGCCCGTCCCAGCAGCGGGTCATCCGCCAGGCCCTGGAGAACGCGCGGCTCGACCCGGCCGACGTGGACGCCGTCGAGGCGCACGGCACCGGCACCGTCCTCGGCGACCCGATCGAGGCGCAGGCGGTGCTGGCCACCTACGGGCAGGACCGCGCCGACGGCGAGCCGCTCTGGCTCGGCTCGATCAAGTCGAACATCGGCCACTCCCAGGCGGCGGCCGGGGTGGCCGGCGTGATCAAGATGGTGCTGGCGATTCGGCACGGCGTGCTGCCGCCGACCCTGCACGTGGACCAGCCCTCGCCCCACGTCGACTGGAGCGCCGGGGCCGTCGCCCTGCTCACCGAGGCCCGGCCGTGGCCCGCCGTCGACCGGCCGCGCCGGGCCGCCGTGTCGTCGTTCGGCATCAGCGGCACCAACGCGCACACCATCATCGAGCAGGCGCCCGACGAGCCGGCCCCGGCGACGCCCGCGCCGGCGGGGCACGTTCCCGGCCTGGTCGGGCCCGCCGCCGTACCCCTGCCGGTCTCCGGCAGAAGCCCCCGCGCGCTCCGGGCGCAGGCCGCCCGCCTCGGCGAACGGCTCGCCGGCGACGCCGGCCTCGACCCGCGCGACCTCGGCTTCTCCCTGGCCACCCAGCGGGCGCACCACCCGTACCGGGCGGTCGTCGTGGCCGCCGACCGGGACGACGCGCTCGCCCGCCTGGCCGCCCTCGCCGACGGCGACAGCTCCCCGGCGGGCGCGGACGCCGCGTCGAAGGTCGTCTTCGTCTTCCCCGGCCAGGGCTCCCAGTGGACGTCGATGGCGCTGGACCTGATGGAGACCTCGCCGGTCTTCCGGCAGCGGATGGGCGAGTGCGCCGAGGAACTGTCCCGGCTGGTCGACTGGTCCCTGGAGGACGTGCTGCGGCAGGCGCCCGGCGCGCCACCCCTGGACCGGGTGGACGTGGTCCAGCCCGCGCTCTTCTCCGTCATGGTGTCCCTCGCGCAGCTCTGGCGCTCGTGCGGCGTGGAACCGGCCGCCGTCGTCGGGCACTCGCAGGGGGAACTCGCCGCGGCCTGCGTCGCCGGCGCGTTGACCCTCGCCGAAGCCGCGCGGCTCGTCGTGGCGCGCAGCCGCGGCCTGCTGGCGATCGCGGGTCGCGGCGGCATGGTCTCCGTCCCGCTCCCGGCCGCCGACACCGAGCGGCTCATCGCGCCGTGGCGGGGCAGCCTCTCCGTCGCCGCCCTCAACGGCGTCGCCGTGACAGTGGTCGCGGGCGACTCGGCGTCGGTCGCCGAGCTGCTCGCGCACTGCGCCGAGCGCGACGTCCGCGCCCGTCAGGTCGCCGTCGACTTCGCGGCGCACAGCGGCCACGTCGACCCGATCCGCGACGAGGTGACCGCCGGGTTCGGCACTGTGGACCCCCGCACCAGCACCGTGGCCTTCCACTCCACCGTCACGGGCGAGCCGATCGACACCGCCGGGCTCGACGCCGACTACTGGTACCGCAACCTGCGGGAAACAGTCCGGCTGGCGCCGGTCGTGGACCAGCTGATCGAGCAGGGCTTCCGGACCTTCGTCGAGGTCAGCCCGCACCCCGTACTCAAGATCGCGGTGCAGGACGCGCTCGACCGGGCGGCCGGCGGCGGCGTGGTGGTGGGCTCGCTGCGCCGCGACGAGCACGGGCCGCGGCAGCTGCTGGCCAACCTCGGCGAGCTGCACGTCGCCGGTGTGCCCGTCGACTGGTCGCGCGTCTTCGCCGGCTCCGGCGCCACCCCTGTCGACCTGCCCACGTACGCCTTCCAGCGGGCCCGGTTCTGGCCGGCGCTGGACCGCTCCGCCACCGGCGACGTGTCAGGCGCGGGGCTGGGCGCGGCCGGGCACGGGCTGCTCGGCGCGGCGGTGCGCCTCGCCGGCGACGACGAGGTCGTGCTGACCGGCCGGCTGTCGGCGTCCACGCACCCGTGGCTGGCCGACCACGTGGTCGGCGGCGCCGTGGTGCTGCCGGGCACGGCCCTGGTCGAGCTCGCGGTGCGCGCCGGCGACGAGGTCGGCACCTCCCGGGTGCGGGAGCTGACCGTCGCCGCGCCGCTGGTGCTGCCGAACCCGGGCGCGGTCCGCGTGCAGGTGCGCGTCGGCGCGGCCGACGGCTCCGGAACCCGGAGCGTGGCGGTGCACTCGCAGCCCGACGGCGACCCCGGGGACTCCTGGACGCGGCACGCCGACGGTCTGCTGGAGCAGGCCACCGACGAGCCGACGCTGGGCTCCTGGCCGCCGGCCGGGGGCACCGAGGTGGACCTCGCCGGCTGGTATCCGGCGCTCGCGGAGCGCGGCCTGGCCTACGGGCCGGCGTTCCGGGGCCTGCGGCGGCTGTGGACCGCCGGCGACGAGGCGTACGCCGAGGTCGCCCTGCCGGACGAGGCGGCCGACGACGCCGCCGGCTTCGCCGTGCACCCGGCGCTGCTGGACGCCGCCCTGCACCCCGTCGGGCTGCTGACGGCCGAGCGCTCCGGCGGACCGCGCGTGCCGTTCGCGTTCGAGGGCGTGCAGGTGCACGCCTCCGGCGCCAGGACGCTGCGGGTACGGCTGACCCGGGCGGGCTCGCGCGTGCGGCTGGTGGCCGGCGACGAGTCCGGCGCGCCCGTGGTGTCAGTCGAGTCGCTCGCCATGCGGGAGATGACCGACGCCACCGGCGCGGAGGCCGCGCAGCGGTCGCTGTTCGAGGTGACGTGGCCGGTCGAGGCGGTCACCCCGGCGCGGGACGTCTCCGGCTGGGCGCTGCTCGGCGACGGACCCGCCCCGGCGGGCCTCGCCACGCCGGTGTTCCCGACCGTCGACGAGCTGACCGCGGCGGTCGCGGCCGGCACGGTCGAGGCGCCCCGCGCGCTCGTGGTCCCCGTGCCCGCTGGCACCCCGGAGGGCGACCTGCCCGACCAAGTCCGTACGGCCACCGCCCGTGTCCTGGCCGTGCTGCACCGCTGGCTGGACAGCGAGGCGCTGGCCGACACCACGCTCGTGGTGCTGACCCGCGCGGCGGTGGCCGCCACCCCGGCGGACGCGGTGCGGGACCTGCCCGGCGCGGCGGTCTGGGGTCTGCTGCGCTCGGCGCAGTCCGAGCACCCGGGGCGGATCGTCCTCGCCGACGTCGACGGGGACCTCACCCCGGCCACCCTCGCCGTGCTCGCCGCCGTCGCCGAGAACCCCTCGCCGACCGGCGGCCAGGTGGCCGTACGCGGCGACGAGGTGCGCACGCCCCGCCTGGGCCGGCCCGCCGGCCAGGCCGCCGACGAACTCGTCCCGCCGGACGGACTGTGGCGGGTCGGGGCGGTCAGCCCCGGAACCCTCGACGGTGTCGGCATGGTGCCCGCCACCTCCGTCGCCCTGGACGCGGGTCAGGTGCGCATCGCGGTGCGCGCGGCCGGCGTGAACTTCCGTGACGTGCTGATCGGGCTGGGCATGTACCCGGATCCGGCGGCCGTGCTGGGCAGCGAGGGCGCGGGCGTCGTGATCGAGGTCGGCCCGGGCGTGACCGACCTGGTCCCCGGCGACCGCGTGCTCGGCATGTTCGAGCCGGCCTTCGCCCCCGAGGTGATCGCCACCCGCGACCTCGTGGCGAGGATCCCCGCCGGTTGGTCCTTCGCGCAGGCCGCCTCCGTGCCGGTGGTGTTCCTGACCGCGTACTACGCGCTGCGGGACCTGGCCGACCTGCGGGCCGGTGAGTCGGTGCTGATCCACAACGGCGCGGGTGGCGTCGGCATGGCCGCGATCCAGCTCGCCCGGCACTGGGGCGCGACGGTGTACGCCACCGCCAGCCCCGGCAAGTGGGGCGTGCTGCGGGAACTCGGGGTGGCCGAGGAGCGGATCGCGTCGTCGCGGACCATCGAGTTCGAGCAGACCTTCGGCGCGGCCACCGGCGGCGCCGGGATGGACGTGGTGCTCGACGCCCTCGCCGGTGGCTTCGTGGACGCGTCGCTGCGGCTGCTGCCGCGCGGCGGCCGGTTCGTGGAGATGGGCAAGGCCGACGTACGCGACCCCGAGACGGTCGCCGCCGGGCATCCGGGCGTCACCTACCGCGCGTTCGACCTCAACGAGGCCGGGCACCGGCGCATCGGGGAGATGCTCACCGAGCTGCTCGACCTGTTCGCGCGGGGCGCGCTGCGCCCGCTGCCCCTGCGGGCGTGGGACGTACGCCAGGCCCGGCAGGCACTGCGCCACATGAGTCAGGCCCGCCACATCGGCAAGGTCGTCCTGCGGGTGCCCGCCCCCGCCGACCCGGACGGCACCGTGCTCGTCACCGGCGCCGGTGGCGCCCTCGCCGGCGTGTTCGCCCGGCACCTCGTCGCCACCGGCCAGGCCCGGCACCTGCTGCTGGCCTCCCGCCGTGGCCCCGAGCACTACCGGGAGCTGGTCGACGAGCTGACCCGCGCGGGCGCCCGCGTCACCGCCGGCACCGCCGACGTGACCGACCCCGCGCAGGTGACCCGGCTGCTGGAACTGGTGGACCCGGGGCACCCGTTGACGGCTGTGGTGCACACCGCCGGGGTGATCGCGGACGCGACCATCGGTTCGCTGGACGAGTCCGCTCTGCGTACGGTGCTGGCGCCGAAGGTGGACGCGGGTTGGGTGTTGCACGAGGCCACCGCGCACCTGGACCTGTCGGCGTTCGTGCTGTTCTCGTCGGTGGCGGCCACCCTCGGCTCGCCGGGGCAGGGCAACTACGCGGCGGCGAACGCGTTCCTCGACGCCCTCGCCGAGTACCGGCGCGAGCAGGGGCTGCCCGCCACCAGCATCGCGTGGGGGCTGTGGGCCACCAGCAGCGCCATGACCGCCCACCTGGGCGGCAGCGAGCACCGCAAGGCGATCCGCGCCACCAGCGCCCCGCTGACCGACCGGCAGGGTGTGGCGCTGTACGAGCTGGCGCGACAGCGCGACGCGGCGCACCTCGTCCTCATGAACCTGCCGCCGGCGTCGCGGCCGACCGGCCAGAACGTGCCCAGCCTGCTGCGGGACCTCGTCCGCGCGGGCGGACCGGCCCGGCGCGCGGTGGGTCGCGGCCTCGCGGACACCGCCTCCGTACGGGACCGGCTGGCGACGCTCGGCCCGGCGGAGCGGCGCTCCCACCTGCTCGACCTGGTGGCCACCAGCGTGGCTGCAGTGCTCGGGCACCGCTCGGCCGAGACCGTCGACGCCCAGCGCGCCTTCAAGGAACTGGGCTTCGACTCGCTCACCTCGGTGGAACTGCGCAACCGGCTCTCCGCCGCCACCGGCCTGCGGCTGCCCGCGACCGTGGCGTTCGACTACCCGACCCCCGTGGTGCTCGCCGAGTTCCTGGACCGGGAGCTCGGCGGCGCGGCGACCGTGGACCGGCCCGTGGCGGCCGGCGCCGCCGCCGCCCTCGACGAACCGATCGCCATCATCGGCATGGCCTGCCGGTTCCCCGGCGACGTGCAGACCCCCGAGCAGCTGTGGGACGTGGTCACCGCCGGCACCGACGTCATCTCGCCCTTCCCCACCGACCGGGGCTGGAACCTCGACGACCTGCGCGCCGGCGACCAGGACCCGGACGCCGTACCGCGGCAGGGCGGCTTCCTCCACGACGCCGCCCAGTTCGACGCCGCCTTCTTCGGGATCTCCCCCCGCGAGGCCCTGGCGATGGACCCGCAGCAGCGGCTGCTGCTGGAGACCTCCTGGGAGGCATTCGAGCGGGCCGGGATCGACCCCCACTCGGCGCGGGGCAGCAGCACCGGCGTCTACGTCGGGCTCATCTACCACGACTACGCCTCCCAGGCCGCCGGCGGCACCGACGACCTGGACGGCCACGTCGGCAACGGCAGCGCGGGCAGCGTCGCCTCCGGCCGCATCTCGTACCTGTTCGGCCTGGAGGGCCCCGCCGTCACCGTCGACACCGCCTGCTCGTCGTCGCTGGTGGCGCTGCACCTGGCCACCCAGGCGCTGCGGCAGGACGAGTGCCGCCTCGCCCTCGCCGGCGGGGTGAGCGTCATGTCCACCCCCGGCATGCTCACCGAGTTCTCCCGGCAGCGCGGCCTGTCGCCCGACGGGCGGTGCAAGGCGTTCGGCGCAGGCGCCGACGGCACCGGCTTCGCCGAGGGCGTCGGCATGCTCCTGCTGGAGCGACTCTCCGACGCGCAGCGCAACGGCCACCGGGTGCTCGCCGTCGTCCGGGGCAGCGCCGTCAACCAGGACGGCGCCAGCAGCGGCCTGACCGCGCCGAACGGCCCCGCCCAGCAGCGGGTGATCCGGCAGGCGCTCGCCAACGCCCGGCTCGCCACCACCGACGTCGACGCCGTCGAGGCGCACGGCACCGGCACCGCCCTCGGAGACCCGATCGAGGCACAGGCGCTGCTGGCCACGTACGGGCAGGGCCGACCGCAGGACCATCCACTGTGGCTGGGGTCGGTCAAGTCGAACATCGGCCACGCCCAGGCGGCGGCCGGTGTCGCCGGTGTGATCAAGATGGTGCTGGCCATGCGGCACGGCATCCTGCCGCCGACTCTGCACGCCGAGAAGCCGTCCCCGCACATCGACTGGACGGCCGGGTCGGTCGCCCTTCTCACCGAGGCGCGGCCGTGGCCGGCCGTCGACCGGCCCCGCCGCGCGGCGGTGTCGTCGTTCGGCATCAGCGGCACCAACGCCCACACCATCGTCGAGCAGGCCCCCGAGCCCGCCCCGGCGCAGGCCGCACCCGCCACGGGCGTCCCGGGCGACCTCGTCGCCTGCGTCCTGTCGGCCCGCGACGCCGCCGCCCTGCACGAGCAGGCGCGCCGGCTGCGGACCCTCGTCGACGGTGAGCCGGACCTGACCGTCGCCGACGTCGGCCGGGCGCTCGCCACCGCCCGCAGCGCCTTCGAGCACCGCGCCGTGCTGCTGCCCGGCGACCGCGCCGGACTGCTCGCCGCCCTCGGCGCGCTGGCCGACGACGAGCCCTCGGCCGCCGTCGTGCGGGGAATCGCCCGCAGCGGCCGCACCGCCGTCCTCTTCTCCGGTCAGGGCGCGCAGCGCGCCGGTATGGGTCGTGAGCTGTACGCGGCGTTCCCGGTGTTCGCCGCGGCCTTGGACGAGGTGTGTGCTCACCTGGATCCGCTGCTGCCGCGTGCGCTGCGGGAGGTGTTGTTCGCTGCGGCGGGTACGCCTGAGGCGGGGCTGCTGGACCAGACGGTGTTCACCCAGGCGGGGCTGTTCGCCGTCGAGGTGGCCCTGTTCCGCCTGGTCGAGTCGTTGGGTGTCGTGCCGGACCTGGTGGCCGGGCACTCCATCGGTGAGATCGCGGCGGCGCATGTGGCGGGTGTGTTCTCCCTGGCCGACGCGTGTGCGCTGGTCGCGGCGCGGGGTCGGCTGATGCAGGCCCTGCCGGCCGGTGGTGGCATGCTCGCCGTCGCCGCCGCCGAGGACGCGGTGGCCGAGTCGATCGTTCCGTTCGCCGACCGGGTCGGCGTCGCCGCCGTCAACGGCCCCACCGCCGTGGTGGTCTCCGGCGCCGCCGAGGCCCTCGACGAGGTGCAGCGGGCCTGGACGGACCGGGGTGTGCGTACGCGCCGGCTGACCGTCAGCCACGCGTTCCACAGCCCGCTCATGGAGCCGATGCTGGCCGAGTTCCGGCAGGTGCTCGACGGGCTGACGTTCCACTGGCACGTCCTGCCGATCGTGTCGAACCTGACCGGCCGGATCGCGGACCCCGACGAGATCGGCACCCCCGACTACTGGGTCCGCCACCTAAGGCAGACCGTCCGGTTCGCCGACGGGGTCGCGAGCCTGCGCGAGCGCAACGTCCGTACGTTCCTCGAACTGGGCCCCGACGCGGTGCTCGCCGGCATGGTGGGCGCCTGCCTGCCGGACGACGACGCGGCGACGGTCGTGGCGACCCTGCGCCCCGGCCGACCCGAGCCGGCGTCGCTGGTCCATGCGCTTGCGGAGCTGTACGCGCACGGCACGCCGGTCACCTGGACCGCGCTCCTGCCGGCCGGAACCCGCCCCGTCGACCTGCCGACGTACCCGTTCCAGCGGCAGCGCTTCTGGCCGGCCGTGGGCCGGCTGCGCGCCGGCGACGTCAGCGGCGCCGGCCTCGGCGTGGCCGAGCACGGGCTGCTCGGCGCTGCCGTGGACCTGGCCGGCGACGACGAGATCGTGCTGACCGGCCGGATCTCCCCGACCACCCACCCCTGGCTGGCCGACCACGTCGTCTCCGGCGTGACGCTCGTTCCGGGCACGGCCCTCGTGGAGCTGGCCGTCCGCGCCGGCGACGAGGCGGACCTGCCGCGGCTGCGGGACCTGACGGTGCTCGTGCCGCTGGTGCTCCCCGAGTCCGGCGCCGTACGGATCCAGGTGCGGGTCTCCGCGTCGGAGTCCCCGCAGCGTCCCGTCGCCGTCTACTCCCGCCCCGACGACGATCCCGAGGCGGGCTGGACCCGGCACGCGGAGGGCGTGCTGGAACCGGCCACGGCCGACGAACCGCAGCCGGCCGCCTGGCCGCCCGCCGGCGCCACCGAGGTGGACCTGACCGGCTGGTATCCGGCGCTGCTGGAACACGGCCTGTCGTACGGGCCGGCGTTCCAGGGGCTGCGCCGGGTGTGGACCGGCGAGGACGACGTCTTCGCCGAGGTGGTCCTGCCGGACGACGCGGCGACCGAGGCGGCGCGCTTCGGCGTGCACCCGGCGCTGCTGGACGCCGCCCTGCACCCGATCGGGCTGCTGCCCGGCACCGAGGAGTCGGGCGGGCCGCGCGTACCGTTCGCCTTCGAGGGCGTGCAGGTGCACGCCTCCGGCGCGAGGCTGCTGCGGGTGCGGTTGACCCGCAACGGCTCCGCGGTGCGGCTGACCGCCCGCGACGAGGCGGGCGCGCCGGTGGTGTCGGTGGACTCCCTCGTCCTGCGGGAGCTGACCGGCGTGGCCGCCCCGAGCGCGGCGTCGCGTTCCCTGTTCGAGGTGGCCTGGCAGGCCGAGGAGGCCGACCCGGTCGACGACGCGTCGGGCTGGGCGGTGCTGGGCGGGCCGGCCCTGCCGGGCGTCCCCGGCGGCCCCTCCGCCGAGACGATCCGGCAGCTGCGCGCCGCCATCGACGCCGGCATCGCCCCGCCGCGCCTGCTGCTCTTCACGCCGGCCGCGTCGCCCGCCGACGACGGCGACCCGGCGCGGACCGTCCGCACGGTCACCGCCGACGTGCTGGGCCTGGTGCAGGCGTGGCTGGCCGTCGACGCGCTGGCCGACTCGAAGCTCGTGGTGGTGACCCGGGGCGCGCTGGCCGTCCGCGACGGGGACCGGGTGACCGACCTGGCCGCGGCGGCGGTGTGGGGCCTGCTGCGCTCCGCGCAGTCCGAGCACCCGGGCCGCATCGTCCTGTCCGACGTCGACGACGCGGTCGACCCCGGCACGCTGGGCGTCCTGGCCCGCTTCGCCGCGGACCCGGCCGGCGGCCAGTTGGCCGTCCGCTCGGGCGCGGTGTTCGTGCCGCGTCTGGTGCGTGCGGTCGCTGCGGCGTCGGTGGAGGCGCCGGTCGTGGGTGACGGTGCGGTGGTGGTGACCGGTGGTACGGGTGCGCTCGGTGCGCTGGTGGCGGAGCATTTGGTGTCGGTGCATGGTGTGCGGTCGCTGGTGCTGGTGTCGCGGCGTGGTCCGGAGGCCGCCGGTGCGGGTGAGTTGTCGGAGCGGTTGTCGGCGTTGGGTGCGTCCGTGCGGGTCGTTGCCTGTGACGTGACGGACCGGGACCAGGTGTTCGGTCTGGTGGCCGAGGTGGCCGCCGGGGGTCGGCTGGCGGGTGTGGTGCACACGGCTGGTGTGTTGGATGACGGTGTGGTGGAGGGGCTGACGGCGGAGCGGTTGGCGGGGGTGTTGGCGCCGAAGGTGTCGGCGGGTTGGTTCCTGCATGAGGCGACGGCGGGTCTGGATCTCGACTTGTTCGTGGTGTTCTCGTCGGTTGCTGGTGTGCTGGGTTCGCCGGGTCAGTCGGGGTATGCGGCGGGTAACGCGTTCCTGGACGGGTTGGCGGTGTATCGGCGGCAGCTCGGGTTGCCGGCGGTGAGTCTGGCGTGGGGGATGTGGGACACGGCAGGCATGGCCGCCTCGATCGGCGGCAACGACCGGGCCCGTACGGCACGCGCCGGCCTGCGGCCGATGAACGCCCGCACCGGCCTGGAACTCTTCGACGCCGCCGTGGGGGCGGAGCGGGCGGTGCTGGTGCCGGCCGCGATCGACGTACCCGCGCTGCGGGCGGCAGCCGCCGGCGCGGTCGTACCGCCGATGCTGCGCAACCTGGTCGACGTGGCGACGACCCGCCGCCGCGCCGGCCAGGGCGCCCCCGGCGGCTGGGCCGGGCGCCTCACCGGGCTCAGCGCCGAGGAGGGCCTCGCACAGGTCGACGAGCTGATCCGGGGCCTGGTCGCGCAGGTCCTCGGGCACGGCGGCGCCGAGGCGGTGCCGGCGGACCGGGCGTTCAAGGACCTGGGCTTCGACTCGCTGACCGCCGTCGAGCTGCGTAACCGGGTGAACGGCGCGACCGGCCTGCGCCTCACCTCGACCCTGGTGTTCGACTACCCGTCCCCGCAGGTCCTGGCGGCCCACGTGTACGCGGAACTCGCCGGCACCCGACCCGGTGCCGTCGCGGCCGACGAGGCGACGGCCGGCGACGCCGACGAGGCGATCGCGATCGTCGGCATGGCCTGCCGCTACCCCGGCGGGGTGGAGTCTCCCGACGAGCTGTGGAGGCTGGTCAGCACCGGTGGGGAGGGCATCGGGGAGTTCCCGGCCGACCGGGGCTGGGACCTGGAGTCCCTGTACGACCCGGACCCCGACCACGCCGGCACCTCGTACACCCGCCACGGCGGCTTCCTATACGGCGCGGCGGAGTTCGACCCCGGCTTCTTCGGCATCTCGCCGCGCGAGGCCCTCGCCATGGACCCACAGCACCGGCTGCTGCTGGAGGCGTCCTGGGAGACGTTCGAGTCGGCGGGCCTGGACCCGTCGGGCCTGCGGGGCAGCCGGACCGGTGTCTTCGCGGGCGTCATCTACCACGACTACTCGACGCGCCTGATGGAGACGCCCGAGGTCGAGGGCTACATCGGCACCGGCAACTCGGGCAGCGTGCTGTCGGGCCGGGTGGCGTACACGTTCGGGCTCGAAGGCCCGGCGGTGACCGTGGACACGGCCTGCTCGTCCAGCCTGGTGGCGTTGCACCTCGCGGTGCAGGCGCTGCGCAGCGGCGAGTGCGACCTGGCGCTGGCCGGCGGCGTGACGGTGATGGCCACGCCCGGCACCTTCGTGGAGTTCTCCCGGCAGCGGGGCCTGTCGGCCGACGGCCGGTGCCGGTCGTTCGCGGCGTCGGCCGACGGCACGGGCTGGTCCGAGGGCGTGGGCGTGCTCCTGGTGCAGCGCCTGTCGGACGCCCAGCGCGAGGGCCGGAAGATCTACGCCGTGGTGCGGGGCACGGCCGTGAACCAGGACGGTGCGTCGAACGGGCTGACGGCGCCGAACGGTCCGTCGCAGCAGCGGGTGATCCGGCAGGCGCTGGCGTCGGCGCGGCTGTCGCCGTCCGACGTGGACGTGGTCGAGGCGCACGGCACGGGCACGACGCTGGGTGACCCGATCGAGGCGCAGGCCGTCCTGGCCACGTACGGGCAGGACCGGCCCGCCGACCGGCCGCTCTGGCTCGGCTCGGTGAAGTCGAACATCGGGCACGCACAGGCGGCTGCGGGTGTGGCTGGTGTGATCAAGATGGTCATGGCGATGCGCCACGGCCTCGTTCCGCCGACCCTGCACGTGGACGAGCCGTCCCCGCACATCGACTGGTCGGCGGGGGCGGTGGCCCTGGCCACCGAGCCCACCCCGTGGCCGCGGGTGGACCGGCCGCGTCGGGCGGCGGTGTCGTCGTTCGGGATCTCCGGCACGAATGCGCACGTGATCATCGAGCAGCCGCCGGCCGGGACGATCGAGGGTGAGGTCGTCGCACGCGAGGTGCCGGCGGTGGTGCCGGTGCTGTTGTCGGCCCGCGACGTGGCCGGGCTGTCGGCGCAGGCGGGTCGGTGGGCGGGGTGGCTGGCGGCCGGCGAGGCTCCGCGTGTGGTGGATGTGGCGTGGTCGTCGGTGGCGTCGCGGTCTGTGCTGGAGCACCGGGCGGTTGTGTCCGGCGCGAGCCGGGACGAGCTGTTGGCGGGTCTCGCGGCCGTGGCGGCCGGCGATCCGTCGGGAGCTGTCGTGACCGGCGCCGCCGGTCAGCGTGGTCAGCTTGCGCTGTTGTTTTCGGGTCAGGGTGCGCAGCGGGTGGGTATGGGCCGGGAGTTGTATGGCGGGTTCCCGGTGTTCGCGGCGGCGTTGGATGAGGTGTGCGGACACCTCGACCCGCTGCTGCCGCGCCCGCTGCGGGAGGTGCTGTTCGCGTCGGCGGGCACGGCCGAGGCGGAGTTGCTGGACCAGACCGTGTTCACGCAGGCCGGGTTGTTCGCGGTCGAGGTGGCGTTGTTCCGTCTGGTGGAGTCGTTCGGGATCGTTCCCGACGTGGTGGCCGGTCACTCGATCGGTGAGGTGACGGCGGCGTATGTGGCGGGTGTGTTGTCGCTCGCGGATGCGTGTGAGCTTGTGGCGGCGCGGGGTCGGTTGATGCAGGCGTTGCCGGCGGGTGGCGGGATGTTGGCGGTGGCGGCGGACGAGGCTTCGGTGGGGGAGTCGATCGCGGGGTTGGCGGACGTCGGTGTTGCGGCGGTCAACGGTCCGGCTGCTGTGGTGGTGTCGGGTGCGGTGGAGGCGTTGGATGAGGTGGAGCGGGTCTGGCGTGGGCGGGGTGTGCGGACGCGTCGGTTGGCGGTGAGTCATGCGTTCCACAGTCCGTTGATGGAGCCGATGCTGGCGGAGTTCCGGGCGGTGCTGGAGGGGCTGGCCTTCGCAGCGCCGTTGTTGCCGGTGGTGTCGAATGTGACCGGTGCGCTGGCTGACGCCGAGGAGATCCGCAGCCCGGAGTACTGGGTGCGGCATGTGCGGGAGGCTGTGCGCTACGCCGACGGGGTGACCGCGTTGCGTGAGACGGGTGTGGACACGTTCCTGGAGGTCGGCCCGCAGAGCGTGCTGACCGCGATGAACGCCGACGTGCTCGCCGAGGACGCGCTCGCGGTGGCCGTGCAGCGCCGGGACCGGTCCGAGACGCAGGCGTTGCTGCACGCCCTGGCCGAGCTGCACGTCCACGGCGTCCCGGTGTCCTGGCGGCAGTGGTTCACCGACACCGGTGCCGCCCGGGTCGACCTGCCCACGTACGCCTTCCACCGCGAGCGGTACTGGCCCGAGCCGGCGAGCCGACCGCGACAGACGGCGACCCACGACGGCGACGCCGACTTCTGGAACGCCGTCGAACGCGGCGACCTGAACGCCCTCGCCGCGCAGTTCGGCGACGACGGCACCGCCCTGGACGCCCTCACCCCGGCCCTGCCGGTCCTGTCGAACTGGCACCGGGCGCGTACGCAGCGGGCCGTCCTGGACGCGTGGTCGTACCGGGTCGGATGGAAGCGCACCGACATCACCGCCGAACCGGCGCGGCCCGGCGTGTGGCTGCTCGTGACGGCGCAGGACGACCTGGCGGACGGCACCCGGGCGGAGGCGGTGACCAAGGCCCTCGCCGAGGTCGGCGCCGACGTGGTCCGGCTCACCGTCGACCCGGTCGGCACCGACCGGGTGGGCCTCGCCCGACGGCTGGGCGACGCGCTGGCCGACGGCCCCGTCGCCGGCGTGCTCTCCCTGCTCGGCCTCCGCGACCAGCCGCACCCCGCCCACCCGGCCGTGCCGGTCGGGGCGGCCGCCACGCTGCTGCTGCTCCAGGCGCTGCACGACACCGGGGCGACGACCCGGCTGTGGTGCCTGACCCGGGGCGCGGTCAGCACCGGCGACGGGGACACCGTGCACGCCGTCGCCCAGAGCGGGCTCTGGGGCCTGGGGCTCGTGGCGGGCCTGGAACACCCCCACCTGTGGGGCGGGCTGGTGGACCTGCCCGAGCAGGTCGACGCGACGGCCTGGGACCGGCTGGTGCGGGTGGTGACCGGCGCCGGCGACGAGGACCAGCTGGCCGTGCGCCCCTCCGGGGTGTTCGTCCGTCGCCTGGTCCGCTCGGCACCCACCGTTCCCGACGCGGCGCAGCGGTGGCGGCCGTCCGGCACCGTGCTGGTCACCGGCGGCACCGGCGCGCTGGGCGCGCACGTGGCCCGCTGGGCGGCGGCCAACGGGGCGGAGCACGTCGTGCTGACCAGCCGCCGCGGCGAGCGCGCCCCCGGGGCGGCCGAGCTGTGCGAGGAGCTCACCGCCCAGGGCGTACGGGCGTCGGTCGTGGCCTGTGACGTCGCCGATCGCGACCAGGTGGCGGAGCTGCTGGCCCGCCTCGACGAGGATCCCGCGCCGCTGACGGCCGTGGTCCACGCGGCGGGCGCCGGCGAGTCCGGGCTGATCGCCGACACCGACCTGGCCGCGTTCGCGGGCGTGCTCGACGGCAAGGTGGCCGGCGCGCTGCACCTGGACGCCCTGCTCGGCGACCGGCCGCTGGACGCGTTCGTGCTCTTCTCCTCCATCGCCGGGGTGTGGGGCAGCGGCGGACAGTCCGCGTACGCCGCCGGCAACGCCTTCCTCGACGCGCTCGCGGAGCAGCGGCGCGGCCGGGGCCTGGCGGCGACGTCCGTGGCCTGGGGACCGTGGGCCGACGGCGGCATGGCCACCGGCGAAGCCCAGCAGATGCTGGCCCGGCGCGGCCTGACCGCCATGGCGCCGGCCGACGCCGTGCACGCCATGCGGTACGCCGCCGGCCTGCCCAGGGCGGCGCTGACCGTGGCGGACGTCGACTGGGCGGTCTTCGCCCCGGCGTACGCCTCGGCCCGCCCCCGGCCGCTGCTCGACGACATCGCCGAGGCCCGGGATGCGCTGCACGCCCACGCCGGGGAGCAGCAGCCCGGCGCTGCCGATGCCCTGCGGGAGCACCTGCTCACCCTGCCCCGCCCCGAGCGGGTCCGGCACCTGGTCGACCTGGTCCGTACCCACGCCTCGGCCGTGCTCGGCCACGCGGGCACGGACCGGGTCAAGCCCCAGCGGGCGTTCAAGGAACTCGGATTCGACTCGCTGACGGCGGTCGAGCTGCGCAACCGACTCACCGGCGCCACCGGCCTGTCACTGCCCGCGACCCTCGTCTTCGACCACCCGACCCCGGCCGTGCTCGCCGAGAACCTGCTCGACGGCCTGGTGCCCGAGGCGGCGCAGGCGGACGACGGCGACCCGGCGGAGGCGGCCGTCCGGCAGACGCTCGCGGCGATACCGCTGGCCCGCCTGCGCGAGGCGGGGCTGCTGGACCTGCTGCTCAACCTCGCCGACGCCGACGGCGGTACCGGGGCCGAGCCCACCGACGAGGCCCTGGACCTCGACGACCTCGACACCGACACCCTCGTCAGGCTGGCGCTTGACGGAACCGATTCCTGACCGTTGTCCCCAGTACGGAGCTCATGATGTCTACGTCCGCAGACAAGGTCGTCGAGGCGCTTCGCGCGTCGCTCAAGGAGACGGGCCGCCTCCGCCAGCTCAACCAGCAGCTGACCGCCGCCGCCCGGGAGCCGATCGCGATCGTCGCGATGTCCTGCCGCTACCCGGGCGGCGTCGCCAGCCCCGAGCAGCTCTGGGACCTGGTGGCCTCCGGCAGCGACGCGATCGGCGGCTTCCCGACGGACCGGGGCTGGGACCTGGACAACCTGTACGACCCGGACGCCGACCGCGCCGGCCGCTCCACGACCCGCGAGGGCGGCTTCCTCTACGACGCGGCCGACTTCGACGCCGGGTTCTTCGGCATCTCGCCCCGCGAGGCCGTGGCGATGGACCCCCAGCAGCGGCTGCTGCTGGAGACGTCGTGGGAGGCGTTCGAGCACGCCGGCATCGCACCCGCCTCGATGCGGGGGCAGAAGGTCGGCGTCTTCGTCGGCACCGCCGCCAACGGCTACGGCATGGGCCCGCAGAGCGAGGCCGAGGGCGCCGACGAGGGCTACCTGCTGACCGGTACGGCCACCAGCGTCGTCTCCGGCCGGATTGCGTACGCCCTCGGCCTGGAGGGCCCCGCGGTCACCGTCGACACCGCCTGCTCGTCGTCGCTGGTCGCCCTGCACCTGGCGTGCCAGGCGCTGCGGCAGGGCGACTTCGACCTGGCCCTGGCCGGCGGCGTGTGCGTCATGGCCACCCCCGGCCCGTTCGTGGGTTTCTCCCGGCAGCGAGGGCTCGCCCCCGACGGCCGCTGCAAGTCGTTCGCCGCCGCCGCCGACGGCACGGGCTGGTCCGAGGGCGTCGGCATCCTGCTGGTGGAGCGGCTGTCGGACGCGCAGCGCAAGGGACACCCGATCCTCGCCGTGATCCGGGGCAGCGCCGTCAACCAGGACGGCGCGTCCAACGGCCTCACCGCCCCCAACGGCCCCGCCCAGCAGCGGGTGATCCGGCAGGCCCTCGCAAACGCCCGGCTGACCACGGCCGACGTGGACGCCGTCGAGGCGCACGGCACCGGCACCGTCCTCGGCGATCCGATCGAGGCGCAGGCCCTGCTGGCCACGTACGGGCGGGACCGCCCCGCCGACCGGCCGTTGCTGCTCGGCTCGATCAAGTCGAACATCGGTCACAGTCAGTCCGCCGCGGGCGTGGCCGGTGTGATCAAGATGGTGATGGCGATGCGGCACGGGCTGGTGCCGTCCACCCTGCACGTCGACGAGCCGACGCCGAAGGTGGACTGGTCGGCCGGCGAGGTGTCGCTGGTGACGGAGGCGACGCCGTGGCCGGCGACCGACCGTCCCCGCCGGGCGGCCGTGTCGTCGTTCGGCATCTCCGGCACGAACGCGCACACCATCATCGAGGAGCCACCGACGCCGGATGCCGTCGAGCCCGCCGACGCCGGACCGGCACCCACAAGCGCCCTGCCGGCGGTGCCCGTGCTGCTCTCCGCCCGCTCCGAGGCCGCGCTCGGCGCGCAGGCGGGCCGCTGGACCCGGTGGCTGGAGGACGACGAGGCCCTCCGCACCGTGGACGTCGGCTGGTCGTCGGTCGTGTCGCGCTCCGCGCTGGAACACCGCGCGGTGCTCACCGCCACCGACCGCGAGGAGCTGCTGGCCGGGCTGCGCGCCCTCGCCGCCGGCCAGCCGTCCGGCGCGCTGGTCGCCGGGCAGGCCGCCGACCGGGGTCCGCTCGCGGTGCTCTTCTCGGGTCAGGGCGCGCAGCGCGCCGGCATGGGCCGGGAGTTGTACGCGGAGTTCCCGGTCTTCGCCGCCGCGCTGGACGAGGTGTGCGCACAGCTCGACGCGCTGCTGCCGCGCCCGCTCAAGGAGGTGCTGTTCGCACCCGAGGGTTCCGCCGAGGCGGAGCTGCTGGACCGGACGGTGTTCACGCAGGCCGGTCTGTTCGCGGTCGAGGTGGCGCTGTTCCGGCTCGTCGGGTCCTTCGGCGTCGCCCCCGACCTGGTCGGCGGTCATTCGATCGGCGAGGTCACGGCCGCGCATGTGGCGGGGGTGTTGTCGCTGGCGGATGCGTGTGTGTTGGTGGCGGCGCGGGGCCGGTTGATGCAGGCGTTGCCGGCCGGTGGTGGGATGCTGGCCGTCGCGGCGGCCGAGGCCGATGTGCTGGCGACGCTGGACGGCTTGACCGGTGTGGGGGTCGCGGCGGTCAACGGGCCGACGTCGGTGGTGCTCTCCGGTGCGGTGGAGGCGCTCGACGAGGTGGAGCGGGTCTGGCGTGGGCGGGGTGTGCGTACGCGCCGGTTGTCGGTGAGTCATGCGTTCCACAGTCCGTTGATGGAGCCGATGCTGGACGAGTTCCGGGTGGTCCTGGACGGGTTGACGTTCGAGGCGCCGGGGTTGCCGGTCGTGTCGAACGTGACTGGTGCGCTGGCCGACGTCGACGAGATCCGTAGTCCCGACTACTGGGTGCGGCACGTCCGGGAGGCTGTGCGTTTCGCCGACGGGGTCGCCGCGCTGCGCGCCGCCGGGGTGGACACGTTCCTGGAGATCGGCCCGCGCAGCGTCCTGACCGCCATGACCCGGGACGTGCTGAGCGGGCGGGAGCCGGCGGACGTCGACGACGACACCCCGGTCGTCGCCGTACCCGCCCTGCGCGCCGACCGCCCCGAGTCGCGGGCCCTGCTCGCCGCCCTGTCCGAACTGCACGTCAACGGAACACCCGTCGACTGGGCGGCCCTCTACGCCGGCACCGGAGCGACCCCGGTCGCCCTGCCCACATACGCGTTCCAGCGGCAGCGCTACTGGCCCGAGCAGATGCCGGCCTCGGCCACCGGCCCGGTCAGCCCGGACGTGGTGGACGTCGAGTTCTGGTCGGCCGTCGAGCGCTCCGACGTGGCGGCGCTCGCGGCGCAGATCGGCGTCGACGGCGCGGCCCTGGACGTGCTCGCCCCGGCCCTGCCGGTGCTGTCGTCCTGGCGCAGGGCGCGGCTGCGGGACGCCGTCGTCGACGGCTGGTCGTACCGGGTGGTGTGGAAGCGGACCGCCGCCCCCGCACCGGTCACCCCGTCGGGCCGGTGGCTGCTCGTGGAGCCCGCCGACGACGCCGCCACGACCGAGTGGGCCGGGGCGCTCGCGGGGGCGCTGAGCGCCGCCGGCGGCGAGGTGTCCCGGCTGGCGGTGGACCCGCTCGCCGAGCGCGACCAGGTGACGTCGCGGGTGGCCCAGGCCGTACAGAACGCCCCGTTCACCGGGATCGTCTCCCTGCTGGGCCTGCTGGAGCGGCCTCACCCCGGCCGGCCGGCGGTGCCGCTCGGCACGGCCGCCACGATGACGCTGGTGCAGGCCCTGCACGCCGCCGACGTCACGGCACCACTGTGGATGCTCACGCGGGGCGCGGTCGGCACCGGCGACACCGACCCGGTGCGCAGCGTCGCCCAGGGCGGACTGTGGGGCCTGGCCCGGGTCGCCGGGCTGGAACACCCGCAGCTCTGGGGCGGCCTGGTCGACCTGCCGGACGCGCCCGGGCGCGGCGACTGGGACCACGCGGTGGGCGTCCTCACCGGCGGTGGCCCCGAGGACCAGGTGGCCGTACGACCCTCCGGCGTCTTCGTACGGCGACTGGTGCGTGCCACGCCGGCGGCCGTCGGCGCCGTCGACCGCTGGCAGCCGTCCGGCACCGTCCTCGTCACCGGCGGCACCGGCGCGCTGGGCGCGCACGTGGCCCGCTGGGCGGCGGCCAACGGGGCCGAGCACCTCGTGCTGACCAGCCGCCGCGGCGAGCACGCCCCCGGGGCGGCCGAGCTGCGCGACGAACTGACCGGGCTCGGCGCCCGGGTGACCCTGGTCGCCGCCGACATGGCCGACCGCGCCCGCGTCGAGGCGCTGCTGCGCGACGTCGACGCCGACCCGGCGCCGCTGACCGCGGTGGTACACGCCGCCGGGGTGGGCCAGCTGACCATGCTGGTCGACACCGACCTCGCCGGGCTGGCCGGGGTGCTCGACGGCAAGATCGCCGGCGCCGTGCACCTGGACGAGCTGCTGGGCGACCGGCCGCTCGACGCGTTCGTGCTGTTCTCCTCCATCGCCGGCATCTGGGGCAGCGGCGGACAGGCCGCGTACGCCGCCGGCAACGCCTTCCTCGACGCCCTCGCCGAGCGGCGCCGCGCCCGCGGCCTGGCCGCCACCGCCGTGGCCTGGGGCCCCTGGGCCGAGGGCGGCATGGCCAGCGGCGAGGGTCAGGAACTGCTGGCCCGCCGCGGCCTCAGCCCGATGTCCCCGGCCCAGGCCGTGTACGCGCTGCGCAGCGCCGTCGGCCGGGCCGTGCCGTCGGTGACCGTGGCGGACGTCGACTGGTCCCTGTTCACCCCGGCGTTCGCCGCCGCCCGCGCCCGCCCCCTGCTCGACGACGTCGCCGAGGCGCGCGACGCCCTGCGCGTGGTCGACGCCGAGCCGGAGGACACCGCCGGCGGCGGGCTGCGCCAGCACCTGCTGACGCTGCCCCGCGCCGAGCAGGACCGCCACCTGACCGACCTCGTACGCACGCACACCGCCGCCGTGCTCGGCCACTCCGGCACGGACCTGGTCAAGGCCGGCCGGGCGTTCAAGGAACTCGGCTTCGACTCGCTGACCGCCGTCGAGCTGCGCAACCGGCTCGGTGCCGCCACCGGCCTCACCCTGCCCACCACCCTGGTCTTCGACTACCCGAACCCGGCTGCCCTCGCCGACCACCTGTCGGTGACGCTGCGCCTGCACGAGGTCGAGACCGTGACCGCCTGGGGCCCCGCCGGGCCGGTGGACGGCGACCCGATCGTCATCGTCGGTATGAGCTGCCGCTATCCGGGCGGCGTGGCCAACCCGGACGACCTGTGGGACCTGGTCGCCACCGGGCGCGACGGCATCAGCGGCTTCCCCGACGACCGGCACTGGGACATGGGCCGGCTGCTGGCCGTCGACGCCGACGGGCAACCCGTCTCGCACACCCGCGAGGGCGGCTTCGTCGACGGCGCCACCACCTTCGACCCGGGCTTCTTCGGCATCTCGCCGCGCGAGGCCGTCGCCATGGACCCGCAGCAGCGCCTGCTGCTGGAGGCGTCCTGGGAGGCCATGGAGCAGGCCGGCATCGACCCGGACGAGCTGCGCGGCAGCCGTACCGGCGTCTTCGTCGGCGCCTCCCCGTCGGGCTACGGCACCACCGACACACCGGCCGAGCTGGCCGGCTACCAGCTCACCGGCGGCGCGCACAGCGTCATCTCCGGCCGCGTGTCGTACACCTTCGGGCTGGAGGGCCCGGCGGTGACGGTCGACACCGCCTGCTCGTCCTCCCTCGTGGCTGTGCACCTGGCCGCTCAGGCGCTGCGCGGCGGCGAGTGCGACATGGCGCTGGCCGGCGGCGTCACCGTCATGGTGACCCCCGGTGCCTTCGTCGAGTTCTCCCGCCAGGGCGGCCTCGCCCCGGACGGTCGCTGCAAGTCCTTCGCCGCCGACGCCGACGGCACCGGCTGGTCGGAGGGCGTCGGCGTGCTGCTGGTCCAGCGGCTCTCCGACGCCCGGCGGCAGGGCCGCCAGGTGCTCGCCGTGCTCGCCGGCAGCGCCGTCAACCAGGACGGCGCGTCCAACGGCCTCACCGCCCCCAACGGCCCCGCCCAGCAGCGGGTGATCCGGCAGGCCCTCGCAAACGCCCGGCTGACCACGGCCGACGTGGACGCCGTCGAGGCGCACGGCACCGGCACCGTCCTCGGCGACCCCATCGAGGCGCAGGCCCTGCTGGCCACCTACGGCCAGGGCCGCCCCGCCGACCGGCCGCTGCTGCTCGGCTCGATCAAGTCGAACATCGGTCACAGTCAGTCCGCGGCCGGCGTCGCCGGCATGATCAAGATGGTGCAGGCGATGCGGTACGGCCTGCTCCCGCGGACCCTGCACCTCGACGAGCCGACCCCCCACGTGGACTGGTCCTCCGGCGCGGTCTCCCTGCTCACCGAGGCGCGCCCCTGGCCGGCGGTGGACCGGCCGCGCCGGGCCGCCGTGTCGTCGTTCGGCATCAGCGGTACGAACGTGCACCTGATCCTGGAGCAGCCGTCCGCGCCGACCGACGCGGACGAGCCGGCCGACGGCGACGAGCCGGTCACCGGTGACGAGCCGTCCCGGGTGCCGGCGGTGCTGCCGCTGCTGCTGTCGGCCCGCGACGCCGCCGGGCTGTCGGCGCAGGCCGGCCGCTGGGCGCAATGGCTCGGCGGCACCGAGGCCCCGCGCCCGCTCGACGTGGCGTGGTCCTCGGTGGCGTCGCGCTCCGTACTGGAGCACCGGGCCGTCGTGTCCGGGGCGAGCCGGGACGAACTGCTGGCGGGCCTCGAAGCCGTGTCGGCGGGCGAGCTCTCGGCCGGCGTCCTCACCGGCCCGGGCGGCCAGCGCGGCCAGCTGGCGCTGTTGTTCTCCGGTCAGGGTGCGCAGCGTGCCGGGATGGGCCGGGAGTTGTACGGGGTCTTCCCGGTGTTCGCCGCCGCGCTGGACGAGGTGTGCGGACACCTCGACCCGCTGCTGCCGCGCCCGCTGCGGGAGGTGCTGTTCGCCGAGGCGGGCACCTCCGAGGCGGAGCTGCTGGACCAGACCGTGTTCACGCAGGCCGGGTTGTTCGCGGTCGAGGTGGCGCTGTTCCGCCTCGTGGAGTCGTTCGGGATTGTTCCCGACGTGGTGGCCGGTCACTCGATCGGTGAGGTGACGGCGGCGCATGTCGCGGGTGTGTTGTCCCTGGCGGATGCGTGTGAGCTTGTGGCGGCGCGGGGTCGGTTGATGCAGGCGCTGCCGACCGGTGGCGGGATGCTGGCCGTAGCCGCTGATGAGGCGGCCGTGGCGGAGTCGGTCGCAGGGCTGACCGATCGGGTCGGTATCGCGGCGGTCAACGGGCCTGCCGCAGTGGTGGTGTCGGGTGCCGTCGAGGCCCTGGCCGAGGTGGAGCGGGCCTGGCGGGATCGGGGGGTGCGTACCCGCCGGCTCACCGTCAGCCACGCGTTCCACAGCCCGTTGATGGCGCCGATGCTCGATGAGTTCCGTACGGTTCTGGGTGGGTTGGCGTTTGCGGCGCCGTTGTTGCCGGTCGTGTCGAACGTGACCGGTGCCCTGGCCGGTGACGAGATCTGCACGCCGGAGTATTGGGTGCGGCACGTGCGCGAGGCTGTGCGGTACGCCGACGGGGTCGCCGCCCTGCGGGCTGCCGGTGTGGATACGTTCCTGGAGGTCGGCCCGCAGAGCGTCCTGACCGCTATGAACGCCGACCTGCTCGCCGATGACGAGGCCGTGCTGGCGGTGGCTGTGCAGCGCCGTGACCGTTCGGACGCGCAGGCGTTGCTGCACGCCCTGGCCGAGTTGCACGTGCACGGCGTGCCGGTGACCTGGCAGTCGTGGTTCGCCGAGACCGGCGCGCGGCGGGTGGACCTGCCCACGTACGCCTTCCAGCGGGAGCGGTACTGGCTGCCGCCGGCCGGCCAGTCGGCCGACGTCTCCGGGGCCGGCCTCGGCGTGGCGCGACACCCGCTGCTCGGCGCGGCGGTGTCGGTCGCCGGCGAGGACATGGTGGTGCTGACCGGCCGGCTGTCGGTGTCGACGCACCCGTGGCTCGCCGACCACGTCGTCTCCGGCGCCGTGGTCGTGCCGGGCACCGCCCTGGTGGACCTCGTCGTCCGGGCGGGCGACGAGGTCGGTGCCTCCCGTGTCCGTGAGCTGACAGTCCTCGCCCCGCTCGTGCTGCCCGCCACCGGCGGCGGGGTACGGGTGCAGGTCCGGGTCGGTCCCGTCGACGGCACCGGCAGCCGGTCGGTGACCGTGCACTCGCAGTCCGAGGACGACCCCGAGTCGGGGTGGACCCGGCACGCCGACGGCCTCGTCGACGCCCCCACTGTCGACGAGCCCACCCTTGGCGCGTGGCCGCCACCCGGCGCGTCCGAGGTGGACGTCATCGGCTGGTACGCGACGGTCGCTGAGCACGGGCTCGCGTACGGGCCGGTCTTCCGGGGCCTGCGCCGGGCGTGGACCGCCGACGGCGAGGTGTTCGCCGAGGTCGCCCTCGCCGACGAGTTCGCCGGTGATCCGGCGGGCTTCGGGGTGCACCCGGCGCTGCTGGACGCCGCCCTGCACCCTGTCGGGCTGCTGCCCGCCGACGAGGCGGGCGGCGGTCCCCGGGTGCCGTTCGCGTTCGAGGGGGTGCAGGTTCACGCCGTCGGCGCCCGGACGCTCCGGGTCCGCCTCACCGCCTCCGGCAGCTCGGTGCGGCTGGTAGCCACCGACACCACGGGCGTGCCCGTGGTGTCGGTGGACTCGCTGACGCTGCGCGAGATGACCGGCCTGGCGGCCGCGCCGGACGAGGCGTACCGATCCCTGTTCGAGGTCTCCTGGCAGCCGGAGCAGATCGCCGCGCCCGACGGCACGTACGGCTGGGTCGTGCTCGGTGGGCGTCCGCTCGACGGCGCCCCGCAGCTTCCGGCGTACGCCGGCGTCGCCGATCTGACCACGGTGGCGACGGACGGCACCGCCCCGGCGGCGCTGCTGCTGCCCGTCACCCCGGCGCCTTCCGGCGCGGACGTGCCCGACGCGGTGCGCTCCGTCACGGCGGACGTCCTCGGCGTGGTGCAGGCGTGGCTGGCGGCCGGGCCGCTGGCGGACTCGCGGCTGGTCGTCGTGACCCGCGGCGCGGTGGCTACCGGCGCCGACGACCGCGTCACCGACCTGGCGGGGGCGGCGGTCTGGGGCCTGCTGCGCTCGGCCCAGTCGGAGCACCCCGGCCGGATCGTGCTGGCCGACCTGGAACCCGGCACCGACCTGGACGCCGACCTGCTGGCCCTGCTCGCCGCCGTCGCCGACGGCCCCGCCCTCGGCGGGCAGGTCGCGGTGCGGTCGGGCACGGCGTACCTGCCGCGGCTGGTCCGCGCCACGGGCGCCGCGCGCACCCCGGAGGCCCTCGGCGGGGGAACCGTCCTGGTGACCGGCGGCACCGGATCGCTGGGCGCCCTGGTGTCCGAACACCTCGTCACCGCGTACGGCGTGCGTTCGCTGGTGCTGGTGTCCCGGCAGGGGCCGGCTGCCCCCGGCGCCGACGAACTGGTGCGGCGGCTGGCCGCGCTGGGCGCGACCGCCCGGGTGGTCGCCACCGACGTCACCGACCGCGAGCGCGTCGGCGAGCTGGTCCGGTCCATCACCGCCGACGACCGCCTGGCCGGGGTGGTCCACACCGCCGGCGTCCTCGACGACGGCATCGTCAGCGGGATCACCGCCGACCGGCTGGCGGACGTGCTTGCCCCGAAGGTCACGGCGGGCTGGTGGCTGCACGAGGCGACCGCCGAGCTGGACCTCGACCTCTTCGTGCTCTTCTCCTCCGTCGCCGGAGTGCTCGGCTCTCCCGGCCAGGCCGCGTACGCGGCCGGCAACGCCTTCCTGGACGCCCTCGCCCTGCTGCGGGCGCAGCGCGGGCTGCCCGCCGTCAGCCTCGCCTGGGGCATGTGGGACACCGACGGCATGGCGGCGTCGATCAACGACGCCGACCGGGCCCGGGTGACCCGGGCCGGCCTGGTCCCGATGACCGCCCCCGTCGGGCTCGGGCTGTGGGACGCCGCCCTGACCCACGGCGGCGCGGCCCTGGTGCCGGCCGTGGTCGACCTGCCCGCCATGCGGGCGCAGACCGCCGCCGGCCGGGTGCCGGTGATGCTGCGGGGCCTGGTCGGACCGGCCGCGAAGCGCCGCCGCTCCGGCACCGGCGCGTGGGCCGACCGGCTGGCCGGCCTCGACCCGCAGGAGGCGCGTACGCAGGTGGCGCTGCTGGTGCGCGGAATGATCGCGCAGGTCCTCGGCCACGGCGGCGCCGAGGCGGTGCCGGCGGACCGGGCGTTCCGGGAGCTGGGCTTCGACTCGCTGACCGCCGTCGAGCTGCGCAACCGGATCAACAGCGCGAGCGGGCTGCGGCTCACGTCGACACTCGTCTTCGACTACCCGACCCCCGGTGCCCTGTCGGAGCACCTCTACGAGCAGCTGTCCGGCCAGGTCGCCGCGCAGCAGCAGGCCGTGCGGGCGACAACCGTCGACGAGCCGATCGCCATCGTGGGCATGGCGTGCCGCTACCCGGGTGGCGTGACGAACCCGCAGCAGCTGTGGGACCTGGTCGCCGCCGGCGCCGACGGCATCGGCGAGTTCCCCACCGACCGGGGCTGGGACCTCGACCGGCTCTTCCACCCCGACCCGGACAACCCCGGGACGTCGTACACCCGCCACGGTGGCTTCCTGTACGGGGCCGCCGAGTTCGACCCGGACTTCTTCGGCATCTCGCCGCGCGAGGCGATCGCCATGGACCCGCAGCAGCGGCTGCTGCTGGAGGCGTCCTGGGAGACGTTCGAGTCGGCCGGCCTCGACCCGTCGCGGCTGCGCGGCAGCCGGACCGGCGTCTTCGCCGGCCTGATGTACCACGACTACGCCTCCGGCGTGCAGGACCTGCCCGAGGGCGTGGGCGGCTACCTCGGCACCGGCACCTCCGGCAGCGTGCTGTCCGGCCGGGTGGCGTACACGTTCGGGCTCGAAGGCCCGGCGGTGACCGTGGACACCGCGTGTTCGTCGTCGCTGGTCGCGCTGCACCTGGCGGTGCAGGCGCTGCGCGGCGGCGAGTGCGACCTCGCCCTGGCCGGCGGCGTGACGGTGATGGCGACGCCGGGGACGTTCATCGAGTTCTCCCGGCAGCGTGGCCTGTCGGCCGACGGCCGGTGCAAGTCCTTTGCGGCGTCGGCGGACGGCACGGGCTGGTCCGAGGGCGTGGGCGTGCTCCTGGTGGAGCGCCTGTCGGACGCGCAGCGCAACGGGCACCGCGTGCTGGCGGTCGTGCGTGGCACTGCCGTCAACCAGGACGGCGCGTCGAACGGTCTGACCGCCCCGAACGGCCCGTCGCAGCAGCGCGTGATCCGTCAGGCGCTGGCCAACGCGCGGCTCACCGCCGCCGACGTGGACGCCGTCGAGGCGCACGGCACCGGCACGACCCTGGGCGACCCGATCGAGGCGCAGGCCCTGCTGGCCACGTACGGGCAGGACCGGCCCGCCGACCGGCCGCTCTGGCTGGGCTCGGTCAAGTCGAACATCGGCCACACCCAGGCCGCCGCCGGGGCAGCCGGCATCATCAAGATGATCATGGCGATGCGGCACGGCGTGCTGCCGTCGACGCTGCACGTCGACGAGCCGTCCCCGCACATCGAGTGGAGCGCCGGGGCGGTCTCCCTGCTCACCGAGGCCCGCGACTGGCCTGCGGCGGGCCGGCCCCGTCGCGCCGCGATCTCGTCGTTCGGCGTCAGCGGCACGAACGCGCATGTGATCATCGAGCAGCCGCCCGCCGAGGCGGAGCCGACCCGGGGCGAGGGCGCGCCGACGCCCACCGCCGGGCAGCTGCCGTCGCCGGTGCTGCTGTCGGCCCGCTCCGAGGCCGCCGTCGCGGCCCAGGCGGAGCGCTGGGCCCGCTGGATCGCCGGCGACGAGGAACTGCGCCCCCTCGACGTCGGCTGGTCGTCGACCGTCAGCCGGGCCGTCATGGAGCACCGCGCGGTGGTCACCGCGACGGACAGGGACGAACTGCTGGCCGGGCTGCGCGCCCTCGCCGACGGTGAGCCGGCCGCCACCGTGGTCACCGGCACGGGCGCGGCGCGTACGCAGCTGGCCGTGCTCTTCTCCGGCCAGGGCGCGCAGCGCGCCGGGATGGGCCGGGAGTTGTACGCCGGGTTCCCGGTGTTCGCGACCGCGCTGGACGAGGTGTGTGAGCAGCTCGATCCGTTGTTGCCGCGTCCGTTGCGGGAGGTGCTGTTCGCGTCGTCGGGCACGGCCGAGGCGGGGTTGCTGGATCAGACGGTGTTCACGCAGGCCGGGTTGTTCGCGGTCGAGGTGGCGTTGTTCCGTCTGGTGGAGTCGTTCGGGGTCGTGCCGGACGTGGTGGCTGGTCACTCGATCGGTGAGGTGACGGCGGCGTACGTGGCCGGGGTGTTGTCTCTGGCCGACGCGTGCGCTCTCGTGGCCGCGCGGGGTCGGTTGATGCAGGCGTTGCCCACGGGCGGCGGCATGCTGGCCGTGGCCGCTGACGAGGCTGCGGTGGCGGAGTCTCTCGCCGGGATGACCGATCGGCTGGGTATCGCGGCGGTCAACGGTCCGGCCGCAGTGGTGGTGTCGGGTGCCGTCGAGGCTCTCGACGAGGTGGAGCGGGTCTGGCGGGAGCGGGGTGTGCGTACGCGCTGGCTGACGGTGAGCCACGCGTTCCACAGTCCGCTGATGGAGCCGATGCTCGACGAGTTCCGCGCCGTCCTGGCGGGGCTGACGTTCCGGGCGCCGCTGCTGCCGGTGGTGTCGAACCTGACCGGCGCGCTCGCCGACCCGCAGGAGATCACCCGCGCCGAGTACTGGGTGCGGCACGTGCGGGAGGCCGTCCGCTACGCCGACGGCATCGCCGCCCTGCGGGCCACCGGGGTCGACACCTTCCTGGAGGTCGGCCCGCAGAGCGTCCTGACCGCGATGAACGCCGACCTGCTCGCCGAGGACGCGCTCGCGGTGGCCGTCCAGCGCCGGGACCGGCCCGCCCCGCAGGCACTCCTGCACGCCCTCGCCGACCTGCACGTCCACGGCGTCCCGGTGACCTGGACGCAGTGGTTCACCGACGCCGGCGCCGCCCGGGTCGACCTGCCGACGTACGCCTTCCAGCACCAGCGGTACTGGCTCGGCGCGGGCCAGGCGCGTGCCGCCGACGTGTCCGGGGCGGGCCTCGGCGTGGCCGGGCACCCGCTGCTCGGCGCGGCGGTCTCCGTGGCCGGTGTGGACATGGTGGTGCTGACGGGCCGGTTGTCGGTGTCGACGCACGTGTGGCTCGCGGACCACGTCGTGTCCGGTGTGGTGGTCGTTCCCGGTGCCGCTCTGGTGGAGTTGGCGGTCCGGGCGGGCGACGAGGTGGGCGCGTCGCGGGTGCGGGAGCTGACCGTGGCCGCGCCGCTGGTGCTGCCGGAGGCCGGCGCGGTGCGGGTGCAGGTGCGCGTCGGTGCGGCCGATGAGTCCGGCGTCCGGGTCGTGGCGGTGCACTCGCAGTCCGAGGGTGATCCGGAGGCCGACTGGGTGCGGCATGCGGAGGGCGTGCTGGAGCCGACGTCGGCCGGCGAGCCGAGCCTGGGGGAGTGGCCGCCGGTCGGCGCGTCCGAGGTGGACGTGGCGGGCTGGTACCCGACGCTGGCGGAGCACGGCCTTTCGTACGGGCCGGTGTTCCGGGGGCTGCGCCGGGTGTGGACGGGCGGCGACGAGGTGTTCGCCGAGGTGGCGTTGCCGGACGAGGTGGCGACGGAGGCGGCGCGCTTCGGTGTGCACCCGGCGCTGCTGGACGCCGCGCTGCATCCGATCGGGTTGCTGCCCGGCACCGAGGGGTCGGGTGGGCCTCGGGTGCCGTTCGCGTTCGAGGGTGTGCAGGTGTATGCCTCGGGCGCGCGGGTGCTGCGGGTGCGGCTGTCGCGTACGGGCTCGGCGGTGCGGCTGGTCGCGTGCGACGAGTCGGGCGCGGCCGTGGTCTCGGTCGACACCCTCGCCCTGCGCGAGCTGACCGGCGTGACCGCGGCGGGCGCGGCGGCCCGCGCGATGTTCGAACTCACCTGGCAGGCCGAGGAGATCGCCGCCACCGGGGACCTCTCCGGGTGGGCGCTGGTCGGCTCGCCGGCAACCGCCGACCTGCCGGCGTACGGCGACGTCGAGGCGCTCGTCGCGGCGGTCGACGCCGGCCGGACGGTCGCACCGAGGGCGCTGCTGCTGCCGCTCGACGGGCCGGAGACGGCCGTCCCCGACGCGGTACGCGCGGCGACCTCGGAGGTGCTGGCGACCGTCCGGTCCTGGCTGGCAGCCGATGCGCTGGCGGAGTCGCGGCTCGTGGTGATGACGCGGGGTGCGGTGTCGGTGGCGGCGGACGACCGGATGTCGGACCTGGCCGGTACGGCGGTGTGGGGTCTGCTGCGGTCGGCGCAGTCGGAGCACCCGGGTCGCATCGTGCTGGCGGACGTGGACGGTGACGTGGATGCCGGGCTGCTGGGTGTGCTGACCACGGTGGCCGACGAGCCGTCGACGCACGGCGGTCAGGTCGCGGTGCGCTCGGGCGCGGTGTTCGTGCCGCGTCTGGTGCGCGCGGTCGCTGCGGCGTCGGTGGAGACGCCGGTCGTGGGTGACGGTGCGGTGCTGGTCACCGGCGGTACGGGTGCGCTCGGTGCGCTGGTGGCGGAGCACCTGGTGTCGGTGCACGGCGTGCGGTCTCTCGTGCTGGTGTCGCGGCGCGGCCCGGAGGCCGCCGGTGCGGGTGAGTTGTCGGAGCGGTTGTCGGCGTTGGGTGCGTCCGTGCGGGTCGTTGCCTGTGACGTGACGGACCGGGACCAGGTGTCCGCGCTGGTGGCGGAAATCGTTGCCGGGGGTCGGCTGGCGGGTGTGGTGCACACGGCTGGTGTGTTGGATGACGGTGTGGTGGAGGGGCTGACGGCGGAGCGGTTGGCGGGGGTGTTGGCGCCGAAGGTGTCGGCGGGTTGGTTCCTGCACGAGGCGACGGCGGGTCTGGATCTCGACTTGTTCGTGGTGTTCTCGTCGGTTGCTGGTGTGCTCGGCTCGCCGGGTCAGTCGGCGTATGCGGCGGGTAACGCGTTCCTGGACGGGCTTGCGGTCCACCGGCGGCAGCTCGGGTTGCCGGCGGTGAGTCTGGCGTGGGGGATGTGGGACACGGCAGGCATGGCCGCCTCGATCGACGAGGCGGACCGGGCGCGGTCCGCGCGGGCGGGTCTGACGCCGATGAGCGCCGAGACCGGGTTGGAGCTGTTCGACGCCGCCCTGGTGGCGGAGCGGCCGGCGTTGGTGCCGGCCGTGATCGACGTACCGGCGATGCGCGCAGCGCTCGGCGCCGGCCCGGTGCCGGCCGTGCTGCGTACCCTGATCGGGTCGACGGCGGCCCGGCGACGGGCCGCGCGGAGCGGCGACTGGGCCAACCAGCTCGCGGGCCTGGCGCCCGACGAGGCGCGCGCCCAGATCGACGTGCTGGTACGGGGTCTGGTCGCGCACGTGCTGGGGCACGGTGGTGCGGAAGCCGTGCCGGCGGACCGGGCGTTCCGGGAGTTGGGCTTCGACTCGCTGACCGCCGTCGACCTGCGCAACCGCGTGAACGCGGCCACCGGGCTGCGGCTGGCCTCGACGCTGGTCTTCGACTACCCGACCCCGGCCGTGCTCGCCGACCACCTGCACGAGCAGGTCTCCGGGCAGATCACCGCCCGCCAGACGGCGGTACTCACCGCCGGCACCGACGAGCCGATCGCGATCGTGGGCATGGCCTGCCGCTACCCCGGTGGCGTCGATGGTCCGGACCAGCTGTGGGCGTTGCTGGCCGGCGGCGGCGACGGGATCTCGGAGTTCCCCACCGATCGCGGCTGGGACCTGGAGAGCCTGTTCGACCCGGACCCGGAGCACAGCGGTACGTCGTACACGCGCCATGGTGGTTTCCTGTACGGGGCTGCCGAGTTCGACCCGGGCTTCTTCGGGATCTCGCCGCGTGAGGCTCTGGCGATGGATCCGCAGCAGCGGTTGCTGCTGGAGGCGTCGTGGGAGTCGTTCGAGTCGGCGGGGCTGGACCCGCAGCGGTTGCGGGGCAGCCGGACGGGTGTCTTCGCCGGTGTCATGTACCACGACTACGCCTCCCGCCTGATGGACCTGCCGCCGGACGCCGAGGGCTTCGTCGGCACGGGCACGTCGGGCAGCGTGCTGTCCGGTCGGGTCGCCTACACCTTCGGGCTGGAGGGCCCGGCGGTCACCGTCGACACCGCTTGTTCTTCCAGCCTCGTCGCGCTGCACCTTGCCGCGCAGGCGTTGCGCTCGGGTGAGTGTGATCTGGCGTTGGCCGGTGGTGTGACGGTGATGGCGACGCCGGGGACGTTCATCGAGTTCTCCCGGCAGCGCGGCCTGTCGCAGGACGGCCGGTGCAAGTCGTTCGCCGCCTCGGCCGACGGCACCGGCTGGTCCGAGGGCGTCGGCGTGCTGCTCGTGGAGCGGCTGTCGGACGCGCGGCGCAACGGGCACCGCGTGCTGGCGGTGGTACGTGGCACGGCCGTGAACCAGGACGGTGCGTCGAACGGGCTGACGGCGCCGAACGGTCCGTCGCAGCAGCGGGTGATCCGGCAGGCGCTGGCGAACGCGCGCCTGTCCCCGGCGGACGTGGATGCCGTGGAGGCGCACGGTACGGGTACGACGCTGGGTGATCCGATCGAGGCGCAGGCTCTGCTGGCGACGTACGGGCAGGAGCGTCCGCAGGATCGGCCGTTGTTGCTGGGGTCGGTGAAGTCGAACATCGGGCACACGCAGGCGGCTGCGGGTGTGGCTGGTGTGATCAAGATGGTGTTGGCGATGCGGCACGGTCTGGTGCCGGCGACGTTGCATGTGGACGAGCCGTCGCCGCATGTGGACTGGTCGGCCGGGGCGGTGGCCCTCGCGACCGAGCCCACTCCGTGGCCGGCGGTGGACCGGCCGCGTCGGGCGGCGGTGTCGTCGTTCGGGATCTCCGGCACGAACGCGCACGTGATCATCGAGCAGCCGCCGGCTGAGACGATCGAGGGCGAGATCGTCGCCCGCGACCTGCCGCCGGTCGTGCCGGTGCTGCTGTCGGCCCGCGACGCCGCCGCGCTGTCGGCGCAGGCGGGCCGGTGGGCGCGCTGGCTGACCGTCGAGGAGGCCCCGCGTCCGCTGGACGTGGCCTGGTCCTCCGTCACCACCCGGCCCGCGCTGGAACACCGGGCGGTCGTCACCGCCGCCGACCGGGACGACCTGGTCGCGGCGTTGACCGCCCTCGCCGACGGCGACCCCACCGGTACGGTCGTCTCCGGCGCCACCGGCCAGCGCGGCCGGCTCGCGCTGCTCTTCTCGGGCCAGGGCGCGCAGCGCGCCGGGATGGGCCGGGAGCTGTCGGCCGGGTTCCCGGTGTTCGCCGCCGCGCTGGACGAGGTGTGCGGACACCTCGATCCGTTGCTGCCGCGTCCGTTGCGGGAGGTGCTGTTCGCCGAGGCGGGCACCGCCGAGGCGGAGTTGTTGGATCAGACGGTGTTCACGCAGGCCGGGTTGTTCGCGGTCGAGGTGGCGTTGTTCCGTCTGGTGGAGTCGTTCGGGATCGTGCCGGACATGCTGGCTGGTCACTCGATCGGTGAGGTGACGGCCGCGTACGTGGCCGGGGTGCTGTCCCTGGCCGACGCGTGCGCCCTCGTGGCCGCGCGGGGTCGGTTGATGCAGGCGCTGCCCACGGGCGGCGGCATGCTGGCCGTGGCGGCCGACGGGGCCGCAGTGGTCGAGTCGATCGCCGGGCTCACCGACCGGGTGGGCGTCGCTGCGGTCAACGGACCCACCGCAGTGGTGGTGTCCGGTGCCGTCGAGGCCCTCGACGAGGTGGAGCGGTACTGGCGCGACCGGGGCGTGCGCACTCGCCGCCTGACGGTGAGCCACGCGTTCCACAGCCCGCTGATGGAGCCGATGCTCGACGAGTTCCGCACGGTCCTGCACGGCCTCACCTTTGCCACGCCGCTGCTGCCGGTCGTGTCGAACGTGACCGGGACCCTGGCCGGCGACGAGATCCGCACGGCCGACTACTGGGTGCGGCACGTCCGCGACGCCGTGCGCTTCGCCGACGGGATCACCGCCCTGCGCGAGGCGGGGGTGGACACGTTCCTGGAGGTCGGGCCGGAGAGCGTCCTGACCGCGATGGCCGCCGACGTGCTGCCCGGCGACGAGGCCGTGCTGGCCGTCGCGGTGCAGCGCCGGGACCGTCCGGAGGCGCACGCGCTGCTGCACGCCATGGCGGAGCTGCACGTGCACGGCGTGCCGGTGACCTGGCAGTCGTGGTTCGCCGACACCGGCGCGCGCCGCGTCGACCTGCCCACGTACGCCTTCCAGCACCAGCGCTACTGGCCCACCGCCGGCCGGGCGCGTACGGGCGACGTGTCCGGGGCCGGGCTCGGCCGCACCGGGCACCCGCTGCTCGGCGCGACGGTGGACCTGGCCGGTGACGACGAGATGGTGCTGACGGGCCGGCTCTCCCTGGCCACGCACCCGTGGCTGGCCGACCACACGGTCGCCGGGCTGACGCTGGTGCCGGGCACCGCCCTGGTCGAGCTGGCGGTGCGGGCCGGCGACGAGGTGGGCCTCTCCCGGCTGCGGGAGCTGACCATGGCCACCCCGCTGGCCCTCCCCGGAACGGGAGGCGTACGGATCCAGGTGCGGGTGTCCACGTCGGAGTCGCCGCAGCGTCCCGTCGCCGTCTACTCCCGCCCCGACGACGATCCCGAGGCGGGCTGGACCCGGCACGCGGAGGGCGTGCTGGAGCCTTCCACCGCCGACGAGCCGGACCCGGTCACCTGGCCCCCCGCCGTCGCGGCGGAGGTGGACCTGGCGAGCTGGTACCCGACGCTGGCGGAACACGGCCTGACGTACGGGCCGGCCTTCCAGGGGCTCCGGCGTGCCTGGACCGGCGGCGACGAGGTGTACGCCGAGGTGGTCCTGCCGGACGACGCGACGGAGGCCGCCGGGTTCGGCGTGCACCCGGCGCTGCTGGACGCCGCCCTGCACCCGATCGGGCTGCTGCTGGGCGGCGAGGAGTCGGGCGGGCCACGGGTGCCGTTCGCGTTCGAGGGCGTGCAGGTGCACGCCTCGGGAGCGGGGGCGCTGCGGGTACGCCTGACCCGCGACGGCTCCGGGCTGCGGCTGGCCGCGTACGACGAGGTGGGCGCGCCGGTCGTGTCGGTGGACTCCCTCGCCCTGCGGGAGCTGACCGGCGTGGCCGCGCCGGGCGTGGCCACGCGGTCGCTGTTCGAGCTGCGATGGCCGGCCGTGGAGGCCGCGCCCGCCGGGGAGCTTTCCGGCTGGGCGCTGGTGACCGGCGGCCGGGAGCTGTCGGCACCCGTCGGAATGCCCACGTACCCCGGCGTGGCGACGGCCGCGGGGGAGGAGTCCGTCCCCCGGACGCTGCTGCTGCCGGTGTTCCCCGTGCCCGGGTCGGCGACGGTGGAGTCGGTCCGGGCGGTGACCTCGGACGTGCTGGCGACCGTGCAGTCCTGGCTCGCGGCGGATGCCCTGGCGGACTCGCGGCTCGTGGTGGTGACCCGGGGCGCGGTGTCCGTCGGGGACGACGACCGGGTGACCGACCTGGCCGGCGCGGCGGTGTGGGGTCTGCTGCGCTCGGCGCAGTCGGAGCACCCGGGCCGCATCGTGCTCGCGGACGTCGACGGCGACCCGGATGCCGCGCTGATGGCCCTGCTGGACGGCGTCCTGCGGGAACCGACCGCGACCGGCGGCCAGTTGGCCGTCCGCGGGGGTGCGGTGCACTCGCCGCGCCTGGTCCGGGCCGGCATCACGGCGGCGGAGACGCCGGCCGTGGGTGACGGTGCGGTGCTGGTCACCGGCGGTACGGGTGCGCTCGGGGCGTTGGTCGCGGAGCACCTGGTGTCGGTGCACGGCGTGCGGTCTCTCGTGCTGGTGTCGCGGCGCGGCCCGGAGGCTGTGGGTGCGGGCGAGCTGTCGGAGCGGCTGTCCGCGCTGGGTGCGTCCGTGCGGGTCGTTGCCTGTGACGTGACGGACCGGGACCAGGTGTTCGGTCTGGTGGCCGAGGTGGCCGCCGAGGGTCGGCTGGCAGGTGTGGTGCACACCGCTGGTGTGTTGGACGACGGTGTGGTGGAGGGGCTGACGGCGGAGCGGTTGGCGGGGGTGTTGGCGCCGAAGGTGTCGGCGGGTTGGTTCCTGCACGAGGCGACGGCGGGTCTGGATCTCGACTTGTTCGTGGTGTTCTCGTCGGTTGCGGGTGTGCTCGGCTCGCCGGGTCAGTCGGCGTATGCGGCGGGTAACGCGTTCCTGGACGGGCTTGCGGTCCACCGGCGGCAGCTCGGGTTGCCGGCGGTGAGTCTGGCGTGGGGGATGTGGGACACGGCAGGCATGGCCGCCTCGATCGATGAGGCGGACCGGGCGCGGTCCGCGCGGGCGGGTCTGACGCCGATGAGCGCCGGGACCGGGTTGGAGCTGTTCGACGCCGCGCTGGGCGCCGACCGGGCGGTCCTCGTACCGGCCGTGATCGACGTGCCCGCGCTGCGGGCGGCGACCTCCGGCGGCCCCGTGCCGGCCATGCTGCGTACCCTGATCGGCGTGACCGGCACCCGCCGCCAGGCGGGGCAGGGCGGTGGCGGCTGGGCCGACCGGCTCGCCGGGCTGACCGAGGACGAGGGCCGCGCCCAGGTCGACGTGCTGGTACGGGGTCTGGTCGCGCAGGTGTTGCGGCACGGTGGCGCGGAGTCGGTGCCGGCGGACCGGGCGTTCCGGGAGTTGGGCTTCGACTCGCTGACCGCCGTCGACCTGCGCAACCGCGTGAACGCGGCCACCGGGCTGCGGCTGGCCTCGACGCTGGTCTTCGACTACCCGACCCCGGCCGTGCTCGCCGACCACCTGTGGTCGGAGTTGGCCGGGGTGCGCCAGTCGACCGCCGGCCCGGTCGCCGGCCCGGTCGTCGGCACCGACGAGCCGATCGCGATCGTGGGCATGGCCTGCCGCTACCCGGGCGGGGTGGAATCCCCCGACGAACTGTGGGGGCTGCTGGCCGGCGGCGGCGACGGGATCTCCGAGTTCCCGGCGGACCGGGGCTGGAACCTGGAGTCGTTGTTCGACCCGGACCCGAACCGCAGCGGTACGTCGTACACGCGCCATGGTGGTTTCCTGTACGGGGCGGCGGAGTTCGACCCGGGCTTCTTCGGGATCTCGCCGCGTGAGGCTCTGGCGATGGATCCGCAGCAGCGGTTGCTGCTGGAGGCGTCGTGGGAGTCGTTCGAGTCGGCGGGGCTGGACCCGCAGCGGTTGCGGGGCAGCCGGACGGGTGTGTTCGCCGGTGTCATGTACCACGACTACGCCTCCCGGCTCATGGACCTGCCGACCGAGGTGGAGGGCTACGTCGGGACCGGCACCTCCGGCAGCGTGCTGTCCGGTCGGGTCGCCTACACCTTCGGGCTGGAGGGCCCGGCGGTCACCGTCGACACCGCTTGTTCTTCCAGCCTCGTCGCGCTGCACCTTGCCGCGCAGGCGTTGCGGTCGGGTGAGTGTGATCTGGCGTTGGCCGGTGGTGTGACGGTGATGGCGACGCCGGGGACGTTCATCGAGTTCTCGCGTCAGCGTGGTCTGTCGCAGGACGGCCGGTGCAAGTCGTTCGCGGCGTCCGCCGACGGCACCGGCTGGTCCGAGGGCATCGGCGTGCTGCTGGTGCAACGGCTCTCCGACGCCCAGCGCGAGGGCCGGAAGATCTACGCCGTGGTGCGTGGTACGGCCGTGAACCAGGACGGCGCGTCGAACGGTCTGACCGCGCCGAACGGTCCGTCGCAGCAGCGGGTGATCCGGCAGGCGCTGGCGTCGGCGCGGCTGTCGCCGTCCGACGTGGATGTGGTCGAGGCGCACGGCACGGGTACGACGCTGGGTGACCCGATCGAGGCGCAGGCCGTCCTGGCGACGTACGGGCAGGACCGGCAGGGGCGGGAGCCGTTGTGGCTCGGCTCGGTGAAGTCGAACATCGGGCACACGCAGGCGGCTGCGGGTGTGGCTGGTGTGATCAAGATGGTCATGGCGATGCGCCACGGCCTGGTGCCGGCGACGCTGCACGTGGACGAGCCGTCGCCGCATGTGGACTGGTCGGCCGGGGCGGTGGCCCTCGCGACCGAGCCCACTCCGTGGCCGCGGGTGGACCGGCCGCGTCGGGCGGCGGTGTCGTCGTTCGGGATCTCCGGCACGAACGCGCATGTGATCATCGAGCAGCCGCCGGCTGAGACGATCGAGGGTGAGGTCGTCGCCGGCGACGTGCCGCCGGTCGTGCCGGTGCTGCTTTCCGCGCGCTCCGACGCGGCCCTGGCCGGCCAAGCGGGCCGGTGGGCGCGCTGGCTCGCCGTCGACGAGGCCCCGCGTCCGCTGGACGTGGCCTGGTCCTCCGTCACCACCCGGCCCGCGCTGGAACAGCGCGCCGTCGCCGTGGTGGCCGACGGCAACGACCTGCTCACCGCGCTTCGGGCCCTCGATGCGGGCGAGCCCTCCGGGACCGTCGTGACCGGCTCCACCGCCGTACGCGGCCAGCTCGCGCTGCTCTTCTCGGGCCAGGGCGCGCAGCGCGCCGGCATGGGCCGGGAGTTGTACGCCGGGTTCCCGGTCTTCGCCGCCGCGCTGGACGAGGTGTGCGGACACCTCGACCCGTTGCTGCCGCGCCCGCTGCGGGAGGTGCTGTTCGCGTCGGCGGGTTCCGCCGAGGCGGAGTTGCTGGATCAGACGGTGTTCACGCAGGCCGGGTTGTTCGCGGTCGAGGTGGCGTTGTTCCGTCTGGTGGAGTCGTTCGGGGTCGTGCCGGACGTGGTGGCTGGTCACTCGATCGGTGAGGTGACGGCGGCGTACGTGGCCGGGGTGTTGTCCCTGGCCGACGCGTGCGTCCTCGTGGCCGCGCGGGGTCGGTTGATGCAGGCGTTGCCCACGGGCGGCGGCATGCTGGCCGTGGCCGCTGACGAGGCTGCGGTGGCGGAGTCTCTCGCCGGGATGACCGATCGGCTGGGTATCGCGGCGGTCAACGGTCCGGCCGCCGTCGTCGTCTCCGGTGCCGTCGAGGCCCTGGACGAGGTGGAGCAGGCCTGGCGGGACCGAGGTGTGCGTACCCGCCGTCTCACCGTCAGCCACGCGTTCCACAGTCCGCTGATGGAGCCGATGCTGGCCGAGTTCCGCACGGTCCTGGACGGCCTCACCTTTGCCACGCCGCTGCTGCCGGTCGTGTCGAACGTGACCGGTGCCCTGGCCGGGGACGAGATCCGTACGGCCGACTACTGGGTGCGGCACGTCCGCGAGGCCGTCCGGTACGCCGACGGGGTCACCGCCCTGCGCGAGGCGGGGGTGGACACGTTCCTGGAGGTCGGGCCGCAGAGTGTGCTGACCGCGATGGCCGCCGACGTGCTGCCCGGCGACGACGCCGTGCTGGCCGTCGCGGTGCAGCGCCGGGACCGTCCGGAGGCGCACGCGCTGCTGCACGCCCTGGCGGAGCTGCACGTGCACGGGATGCCGGTGACCTGGACGCAGTGGTTCGCCGACACCGGCGCGCGCCGCGTCGACCTGCCGACGTACGCCTTCCAGCACCAGCGCTACTGGCCTGAGGGCACGCCCACGAGGCAGGCCGCCCCGGAGGGCGGCGACACCGAGTTCTGGGCCGCCGTCGAGCGCGGCGACCTGGCCGCCCTCGCCGCCGAACTCGGCGACGACACCGAGGACCTGGACGCGCTCGGCCCGGCCCTGCCGCTCCTGGCGCGCTGGCGTCAGCACCGGTCGCGCGACACCGCCCTCGACGGGTGGTCGTACCGGATCGGGTGGGAGCCGGTACGGCCGGCCCCGGCGACCCGGCTGTCCGGGCGGTGGCTGGTCGTCACCGTCGACAGCGGCGCCGACGCGGGCGTGGCGAAGACCCTCACCCAGGCGGGCGCCCGGGTGGACACGCTCACCGTGTCGTCCACCCTCGCCCGCGCCGAACTGGGCGAGCGACTGGGCCGGATCAGCGGGGACGGCTGGGCCGGGGTGCTCTGCGTGCTGCCCCGCCAGGACCGGCCCCTGGCGGACACCCCGGCGGTGCCCGCCGGCACGGCGGTGCTGCTCACCCTTGTCCGCGCGCTGACCGACACCGGCCTGGCCGGAAGGGTGTGGGCGCTCAGCCGGACCGCGATGCCGGTCACGGCGGGGGAGCGGGCCGGCGACGTGTGGGCGGCGCTGGCGTGGGGCCTGGGCCGGGTCGTCGCCCTCGAACAGCCGGACCGCTGGGGTGGCCTGGTCGACCTGCCCGACCGCGCCGACCGCGGCGCCCGCGCCGGGCTCGTCGCGGTCCTCGCCGACGGCACCCTGGACCAGGTGGCCGTCCGCCGCAACGGCCTCTTCGGCCGGCGGCTGGTGCCGGCCGCGCCGCCCGCGGGTGCGGGTTGGCGGCCCGCCGGGACGGTGCTGGTGACCGGTGGTACGGGCGCCTTGGGTCGGCACGTGGCGCGCTGGTTGCTGGCGAACGGGGCGGCCGAGGTGGTGCTGGCCTCGCGGCGGGGTCCGGCGGCGCCGGGCGCGGCCGAGCTGGTCGACGAGTTGGGCGCGGTGCGGGTGGTGGCGTGCGACGTCACCGATCGGGCCGCGGTCGAGGCTATGGTCTCCGGGCTGCCGGAGCTGACCGCCGTCGTGCACACCGCCGGGGCGTCCGGCGGCACCACCGCAGCGCACGAGGTGACCGACGGCGAGCTGTCGGAGACCCTGGCCGGCAAGGTGCTCGGCGCCCTGCACCTCGACACCGCCTGCCGGGGTCGGGACCTCGACGCGTTCGTGGTCTTCTCCTCGGTCGCCGGTGTCTGGGGCGGCGGCGGGCAGGCCGGCTACGCGGCCGGCAACGCCCTGCTCGACACCCTCGTCGCCGCCCGCCGGGCGAAGGGCCTGCCCGCCACCGCGCTGGCGTACGGCCCGTGGGCGGAGGACGGCATGGCCGCCGGGGAGACCGCGGACGGCCTGCGCCGCCGCGGGTTCAGCCCGCTCGCGCCCGACGCCGCCGTCGCGGCGCTCGGCCGCTGGGTGAACGCCCCCGAGGCGGCCCCGGTGATCGTGGACGTCGACTGGTCCCGGTTCGTCACGGCGTTCACCGCCGTACGGCCGAGCCACCTCTTCGACCGGGTCGCCCCCGCCGTCGCCGGGGAGCCGCAGCGGCCGGAGAACACCGCCGCGACCGACGGGCTGCGCAACCGGCTCGCCACGCTGCCGGCGACCGGCCAGGAGGCGCTGCTGGTCGACCTCGTCCGCGCGGAGGCGGCGGCCGTGCTCGGCCACCCCACCACCGACCAGGTGCCGGCCGGCCGGGCGTTCCGCGAGCTGGGCTTCGACTCCCTCGCCGCCGTGCAGCTGCGGGACCGGCTGGGCCGGGTCACCGGCCTGACCCTGCCGTCGACAGTGGTCTTCGACCACCCCTCGGCGGCGGAACTGGCCCGCTTCCTGCGTACCGAAATCGTGGTCGGCGCGGACGGCGGCCCGGCTGCCGGCGGCGCGACCGCGGCCCGGCCCGCGGCCGACGAGCCGATCGCGATCGTCTCCATGGCCTGCCGCTTCCCGGGCGGGGTGTCGTCGCCGCAGGAGCTGTGGCGGCTGCTGGCCGACGGAGTGGACGCGGTCACGCCGATGCCTGCCGACCGGGGCTGGGACCTCGACGCCCTGTTCGACAGCGACCCGGAGCAGGTCGGCACCAGCTACACCCGCAGCGGTGGCTTCCTGCACGACGTCGCCGGCTTCGACGCCGCGTTCTTCGGGATCAACCCGCGCGAGGCCCTCGCCATGGACCCGCAGCAGCGGCTGCTGCTGCACACCACCTGGGAGGCCTTCGAACGCGCCGGCATCGACCCGCACGGCGTACGCGGCTCCGCCACCGGCGTCTTCATGGGCACCAACGGGCAGGACTACGCCACACTGCTGCTGGGCGCCCGAGCCCAGGTGGAGGGCTACCAGGCGACCGGCAACGGCGCGTCGGTGGTCTCGGGCCGCCTGGCGTACTCGTTCGGGCTGCACGGCCCGGCGGTCACCGTCGACACGGCCTGCTCGTCGTCGCTGGTGGCCCTGCACCTCGCCACGCAGGCGCTGCGCAGCGGCGAATGCGACCTCGCGCTGGCCGGCGGCGTGACGGTGATGTCGACGCCGGGCGCGTTCCTGGAGTTCTCCCGGCAGCGCGGCCTCGCCGCCGACGGGCGGGTCAAGGCGTTCGCCGAGGCCGCCGACGGCACCGGCTGGGGCGAGGGCGTCGGCGTCCTGCTGCTCCAGCGGCTCTCCGACGCCCAGCGCGACGGCAACCGGATCCTCGCCGTCGTACGGGGCAGCGCCGTCAACTCCGACGGCGCGAGCAACGGCCTCACCGCGCCGAACGGGCCCGCGCAGCAGCGGGTCATCCGGCACGCGCTCGACAACGCCGGCCTCACCCCCGCCGACGTGGACGTCGTCGAGGCGCACGGCACCGGCACCACCCTCGGCGACCCGATCGAGGCGCAGGCCCTGCTGGCCACGTACGGCAGGGACCGGACCGCCGACCGGCCGCTGTGGCTCGGGTCGGTGAAGTCGAACATCGGCCACACCCAGGCCGCGGCGGGCGCCGCCAGCCTCATCAAGATGGTGCTGGCCCTGCAGCACGAGGTGCTGCCGAAGACCCTGCACGTCGACGCGCCGACCCCGCACGTCGACTGGTCCTCCGGCACGCTGGCGCTGCTCACCGAGGCACGACCGTGGACCACCACGGAAGGGCCGCGCCGGGCGGGCGTCTCCTCGTTCGGCATCAGCGGCACCAACGCCCACGTCATCCTGGAACAGGCCCCGGACCGCCCGGAGCCGGCCTTCCCCGACGGGGACCGTCCCGCGGCGATCCTGCCGTGGCCGGTCTCCGCAGCCGACCTGCCCGCGCTGCGTGAGCAGGCCGGCCGGCTGGCCGACCGCGTCGCGACGGGCGACGACCCCGCCGACCTGGTCGCCTGGGCGCTCGCCGACGGCCGGGCCCACCTCGGCCGGCGGGCCACAGTGGTGGCCGCCGACCGGGCGACCCGAACGGCCGCGCTGCGGGCCCTGGCCGCCGGGGAGGAGCACCCCGCGCTGGTCACCGCCCGGCGACGCGGCGGCGGCCTCGCGGTCCAGTTCTCCGGCCAGGGCGCCCAGCGCCCCGGTGCCGGCCGCCGGCTGTACGACACGTTCCCCGTCTTCGCGGCGGCCCTCGACGAGGTCTGCGCGGCCCTGGACCACCAGCTGCCGCAGCCGCTGAAGCCGGTGCTGTTCGCGGCCGAGGGCAGCGCCGAGGCGACGCTGCTCGACGAGACGGTCTTCACCCAGGCGGGGCTGTTCGCGCTGGAGGTGGCCCTGTTCCGGCTGGTCGAGTCGTTCGGGGTGGTGCCCGGGCACGTTGCCGGGCACTCCATCGGCGAGATCACCGCCGCTCACGTCGCCGGCGTGCTGTCCCTCGCCGACGCCGCCACGCTGGTGGCCGCCCGGGGCCGGCTCATGCAGGCCCTGCCCGCCGGGGGCGGGATGCTCGCCGTCGCCGCCGACGAGGCGGCCGTCGTCGAGTCCCTGGCCGGGCTGGGCGACCGGGTCGGCGTCGCCGCCGTCAACGGCCCCACCGCCGTGGTCCTCGCCGGGGCCCTCGACGCCCTCGACGGGCTGGAACGGCTCTGGCGGGAACGCGGCGTACGCACCCGCCGGCTGCGGGTCAGCCACGCGTTCCACAGCCCGCTGATGGAGCCGATGCTGACCGAGTTCCGAGCCGTCCTCGACGGACTGACGTTCGCCGCGCCGCTGCTGCCGATCGTGTCGAACCTGACCGGGCGGCTCGCCGAGCCCGACGAGATCCGTACGCCCGGCTACTGGGTGCGCCACGTCCGGGAGGCCGTCCGGTACGCCGACGGGATCGCCGCGCTGCGCGACGCGGGCGTGGACACCTTCCTGGAACTCGGACCGCAGGCGGTGCTGACGGCGATGACCGCCGGCCTGCTCCCCGGCGCCGACGACGGCACGGCCGTGGCGGCGCTGCGCGCCGGCGCCGACGAGCCGGCCGCCCTGCTCGCCGCGCTGGCCGTCGTGCACGGCACCGGGCGCGACGTCGACTGGGCGGCGGTGCTCGCCGCGCTGGCCGGCCCCCGCCCGGATCGCCGGCTGCTGCCCGAGCTGCCGACGTACGCGTTCCGGCCGCAGCGCTACTGGCCGACCCTCGACACGTTGCCGGCACCGGCCGCCGACGACCCGGTCGACGACGCGTTCTGGCGGGCCGTCACCGACGGCGACCTGGGCCGCCTCGGCCTCGACCCGGACCAGCCGATGCGCGAGCTGCTGCCGGAACTGGAGTCGTGGCGGCGCCGCCGGCAGCTCGACGGCACCCTGGCCGGCTGGCGGTACCGGGTCACCTGGGAACGCCGGGCGCTGACCGTCGCCGACCCCGGCACGTGGCTGGTGGTGGCCCCGCCGCACCAGGTCACCGAGCGGGTGCTCGCCGCCCTCACGGCCGGCGCCGCGACGGTGCACCTGCTGACCGTCGACCCGGCCACCGTCACCCGCGACGGTCTGACCGCCGACCTCGACCGGCTCGCCGCCGCGCACCAGCCGACGGCGCTGCTGTCCCTGCTGGCGCTGGACGAGGCGCCGCACCCGGAGCAGTCCGCGCTGCCGACCGGCCTGGCGGCGAACCTGCTGCTCGTGCAGGCGCACACCGGCCGCTCCGGCCCGGCCGTGCCGCTGTGGCTGGCCACCACCGGCGCCGTCGCCGTCGGCGGGGAAGCGGTCGTGCACCCGACGCAGGCCACCACCTGGGGCCTCGGCCTCGTCGCCGCGCTGGAGCACCCCCGGCACGTCGGCGGAGTCGTCGACCTGCCGGCGGACCCGGCCGAGGCGGCGTACGCGGCCCTGGCCGGGGCCCTGGTCAACGTCGACGGTGAGGACCAGATCGCCGTCCGGGAGGCCGGCGTGCACACCCGGCGGCTGGTCCGCGACACCGGGCTGCCGGCGGCGGGCGACGGCTACCGGCCGAACGGCACCGTCCTGCTCACCGGCGGGACCGGCCCCCTCGCCCGGCACACCACCGACTGGCTGGGCCGCCACGGCGCCGAGGTGCTCCCGCTGGCCGAGCCGGCCACGGGCAAGCTCGGCGACCTGATGGAGCGGCTCGCCGCCGAGGAACGGCCGGTGACCGCGCTCGTGCACGTCCCGGCCGAGACCGGCTCGGTGCCGCTGACCGAGCTGACCCTCGCCGCCCTGGCCGCCGACCTGGCCGCCACCGTCGGCGACGTCCCGAGGTACGCCGACGAGCTGGCCCACCGCCCGCTCGACGCGTTCGTGCTGTGCACCTCGACCACTGGGGTGTGGGGCGCGGGCGGCCGGGCCGGCCAGTCCGCCGGCGACGCGCTGCTGCACGCGCTCGCGGCGAGCCTGCGCCACGGGGGACTGGCGGCCACCGCCGTGGCGTGGGGCCCGTGGCGCGACGATCCCGAGTCGGCGGAGCAGACGCAACTGCGCCGGCGGGGCCTGCCGGGCCTGCCCCCGGAGCTGGCCGTCGAGGCGTTCGGGCAGGCGCTGCGCGCGCAGGGGGCGCTGATCGTCGCCGACGTGCGCTGGGACCGGTTCGTGCCGACGTTCGCGTCGATGCGGCAGTGCCCGCTGCTGACCGGGGTCCCGGAGGCGGGCGCGGCGATGCCCGCCGACGACGAGCGCCGGCCGGCTGACGACGAGGCGGCGACCGCGCTGCGGGAGCGGCTGCGTCCGCTGAGCCCCGCCGACCGCGAGGGCGTCCTCGTCGACCTCGTGGGCGGCCTGGCGGCGACCGTGCTCGGCCACGGCGGCGACGCGGGGCTGGAGCCTGACCGGGCGTTCCGCGAGGTCGGCTTCGACTCGATGACGGCCGTGGAGCTGCGCAACCGGCTCCGCGCCGCCACCGGCGTCCATCTGCCCGCCGCCGTGGTGTTCGACTACCCCACGCCGGCGGCCCTCGCCCGGCACCTGCGCGACCGGCTCGCCGAGGACGGCGCCGCCGCGGCGGCGCCGCTGCTCGCCGAGCTGGAACGGCTCGACGGCGCCTTCGCGGCCGAGGCGCCGGACCGGCTGACCCGGCAGAAGCTGCTGGTGCAGCTGCAGGCGTTCGTCGCCCGGTGGGGCGACGACCGTGGTCCCGCCGAGGAGAAATCGGCCACGCACACCCTCGACGACGCCACCGACGCCGAGATCTTCGATTTCATCCACCGCGAGCTGGGTGGCCCCGGCGGCAATTTGCCAGGGATCTAGAAATGGTGTCGTACGACCGTTGTCGGCGGTCGTGACACGCCGGGCCGGGCGGGTCCGCGCACTCGCCCGGCCGCACCCCGCGAGGGCGGTGCGCCGCACCGCTCGCAGGGCGGGTCGGCCCAGCCTGCGCCCCCGCCACCTAGGGGCACCCGTAGGGGCACGCTAGGGGTTGTGACCGCCGTCCGGCGACAATTACCTTTCGTCCGGCGCGTAAGACCTGGTGGGGGGCTGAAACGCCATTTTGTCTGGCAATTCGTGGTCGGCTGAATGGGTTTGGATCTTCGCGGCTTGTGGCGTCCGTGGACGGTATTGGGTCGCTGTTTCTCTCCGACCCGAAGAGGTGGCGTCAATGGCGACTGAAGATACGCTCCGGGAGTACCTGAAATGGGTGACGGCGGACCTTCACCAGACCCGGAGGAAGCTCGGCGAGCTTGAGGCGGCCAGCCGCGAGCCGATCGCCATCGTCGGCATGGCCTGCCGCTTCCCGGGCGGGGTGGGCTCGCCCGAGGAACTGTGGGAACTCGTCGACTCCCGCCGCGACGCCTACTCCGCGTTCCCCGCCGACCGCGGCTGGGACCTGGCGCGGCTGTTCCACCCGGACCCCGACCATCCCGGCACGTCGTACGTCGCCGAGGGCGGCTTCGTCGACTCCGCTACCGAGTTCGACGCCGCGTTCTTCGGCATCTCGCCGCGCGAGGCGCTGGCCATGGACCCCCAGCAGCGGCTGCTGCTGGAGACCTCGTGGGAGGCGTTCGAGCACGCCGGCATCGACCCCTCGACGCTGCGAGGCCACCAGGTCGGGGTGTTCGCCAGCACCACCGGCCAGGACTACGTGGGGCTGCTTCAGCAGCCGCCGCCCGGCACCGAGGGCTACATCCTCACCGGCACCGCGGCCAGCGTCGTGTCCGGCCGGATCTCGTACGCGCTCGGCATCGAGGGGCCCGCCGTCACCGTCGACACCGCCTGCTCGTCGTCGCTGGTCGCGCTGCACCTGGCCTGCCAGGCGCTGCGGCAGGGCGAGTGCACCCTGGCGCTGGCCGGCGGCGCCACCGTCATGTCCACCCCGTCCGCGTTCATCGGCTTCAGCCGCCAGCGCGGCCTGGCCCTGGACGGCCGGGTCAAGTCGTTCGCCGCCGCCGCCGACGGCACCGCCTGGGGCGAGGGGGCCGGCCTGCTGCTCGTCGAGCGACTCTCCGACGCCCGCCGCAACGGCCACCCCGTGCTCGCGGTCGTACGCGGCAGCGCCGTCAACTCCGACGGCGCGAGCAACGGCCTGACCGCCCCCAACGGCCCGTCCCAGCAGCGGGTCGTGCTCCAGGCGCTGGCCAGCGCCCGGCTCGCGCCCGAGCAGGTCGACGTCGTGGAGGCGCACGGCACCGGCACCACCCTCGGCGACCCGATCGAGGCGCAGGCGCTGCTGTCGACGTACGGGCAGGGCCGGCCGGCCGACCAACCGCTCTGGCTCGGCTCGGTCAAGTCGAACATCGGCCACACCCAGGCCGCCGCCGGCGTGGCCGGCGTGATCAAGATGGTGATGGCGTTGCGGCACGACACCGTGCCCGCCACCCTGCACGTCGATGAGCCCACCCCCAACGTGGACTGGACGGCCGGCGCGGTCGCGCTGGCCACCGAGCCGCGGCCGTGGCCCGCCGGGGAGCGGCCCCGCCGCGCCGGCATCTCCTCCTTCGGCATGAGCGGCACCAACGCCCACGTGATCATCGAGGAGGCACCCGCCGCCGACCCGGCCCCGGCGGACGCCCCGGACGGCTCCGCCTCCGAGACCGACCCGGTCACGGCGCCTGGCACCGCCCCGGTCGACGGGGCCGGCCTCGTGCCGGTGCTGGTCTCCGCCCGCGACGCCGGATCCCTGACCGCGCAGGCCACCCGCTGGGCCGACTGGCTCGACGACCGCCCCGGGCTGCGGCTGACCGACGTCGGCTGGTCGTCGGCGAGCACCCGGGCCGGCCTGGAGCACCGCGCCGTACTGCTCGCCACCGACCGCGCCGACCTGGCCGCCGCCCTGCGCGCGCTGGCCGCCGGCGGCGACGCCCCGGGCCTGGTCACCGGCGCGGGTCCGCGCGGCGGAAAGCTCGCGTTCCTCTTCTCCGGCCAGGGCGCGCAGCGCAGCGGCATGGGCCGCGAGCTGGCCGCCGCGTTCCCCGTCTTCGACCGGGCACTGGCCGAGGTCTGCGCCGAGCTGGACCGGCACCTGCCCCGCCCGCTCGCCCCGGTGCTCTTCGCGCCCGAGGGCGACGAGGCGGCCGGGCTGCTCAACCAGACCCTCTACACCCAGGCCGGTCTGTTCGCCGTCGAGGTCGCGTTGTTCCGGCTCCTGGAGAGCTGGGGGGTCGTCCCGGACGTGCTGCTCGGCCACTCGATCGGCGAGCTCTCCGCCGCGCACGCGGCCGGCGTGCTGTCGCTGCCCGACGCCGCCACGCTGGTGGCCGCCCGGGGCCGGCTGATGCAGGCCCTGCCGGCCGGCGGCGCGATGCTGGCCGTCCAGCTCCCCGCCGACGCCGTCCGGTCCGCTCTGGCCGACGTCGAGGACCGGGTCGCGGTGGCCGCCGTCAACGGGCCCACCGCCGTCGTCGTCTCCGGCGCCGCCGAGGCCGTCGAGGAACTCGAACGCCGCTGGGCCGACCAGGGCGTACGCACCAGGCCGCTGCGGGTCAGCCACGCCTTCCACAGCCCGCTGATGGAACCGATGCTCGCCGAGTTCGCCGCCGTGGTGCGCCGGCTGGAGCTGCACCCGCCGGCGCTGCCGATCGTGTCGAACCTGACCGGCGCCGTCGCCGACCCCGACGAGATCCGCACCGCCGAGTACTGGGTGCGGCACGTGCGGGAGGCGGTCCGCTTCGCCGACGGCGTCGAGCAGCTGCGCGCCCTGGGCGTGCGTACGTTCCTGGAGGTCGGCCCCAGCGGAGTGCTCACCGCGCTGACCCGCGACGTCCTGGCCGACGACGAGACCTCCGCCGTGGCGCTGCTGCGCCGCGACCGCCCCGAGCCCACGTCGGCGCTCACCGCCCTCGCCGAGCTGCACGTCGGCGGGGTGGAGGTCGCCTGGACGAGGCTGTACGCGGGAGCCGACACCGCGCGGGTGCCGCTGCCCGGGTACGCCTTCCGCCGCCGGCGCTTCTGGCCCGAGCCGCCGCCCGCCGGCCCCGGCCCCGCCTCCTCCGACGGCGACGACGAGTTCTGGACCGCCCTGGAGCAGGCGGACGTCGACACGCTGCGCGGCGAGCTGGGCGACGACGAGCAGGTACGGGCGCTGCTGCCGGCCCTGCCCGCGCTGTCCTCCTGGCGCCGGTCCCGGCGGGAACGCTCCCTCGTGGACGGGTGGTCGTACCAGGTGAGCTGGCAGCCCGTGCCGGTCGAGGACGGCGACGCCCCGGCGGGCCGCTGGCTGGTTGTGCTGCCCGCCGAGGACGCGCCGGCGTGGGCCGACGGCCTGGCCGGGCTCTTCGGCGACGCCGAGCCGCTGGTGCTGCGCGTCGGCGCCGCGGACCTGGACCGCGCGGCGCTCGCCGCCCGGCTCCGGATGCTGACCGGCGACCGCGGTGTCGACGGCGTGCTCGCCGTCGTCGCCGGCCAGGACCGGCTGCTGCCCGAGCACCCCGGCGTGACCCTCGCCGCCGCCGGCACCCTCGCCCTCGTCCAGGCGATGACCGACCTGGACCTGGTGGCGCCGCTGTGGTGCGTCACCAGCGGCGCGGTGGCGGCGGCCCCGGGCGACCGGGTCGTGCACCCGCTGCAGACCGAGGTCTGGGGCCTCGGCCGCGCGGCGGCCGTCGAGCAACCGCACCGCTGGGGCGGCCTGGTCGACGTGCCGGCCACCGTCGACGCCGCCATCACCCGGCGGCTCGCCGCCGTGCTGGCCGGCCACGGCGGCGAGGACCAGGTGGCCGTGCGCCCCGGCGGAACCTGGGCCCGGAGGCTCACGCCGGCCCCGCCGACGACCGACGAGAACCCCGCCGGCGACTGGTGGTCCGGCGCCGTCCTGGTCACCGGCGGCACCGGCGCCCTCGGCGGCCACGTCACCCGCTGGCTGCTCGACCGGGGCGCCGGGCGGGTGGTCCTGGCCAGCCGCCGGGGCGCCGCCGCCCCCGCCGTGGCGGACCTGCTCGACCGGTACGGCGCCGACGGGCGGGTCACCGCCGCCACCTGCGACGTCACCGACCGGCGGTCCGTGGCGGACCTGGTCGGCTCGCTGCCCGACCTGACGGCGGTCGTGCACGCCGCCGGCACCGACCAGCTCACCCCGATCACCGACACCACCCTCGACGAGTTCTCCCACGTCGTCGCGGGCAAGGTGCTCGGCGCCCTGCACCTCGACGCCTGCCTCGCCGAGCGCGACCTCGCCGCGTTCGTCATGTTCTCCTCCATCTCCGGCGTGTGGGGCAGCGCCGGGCAGTGCGCGTACGGCGCCGGCAACTCTCTGCTGGACGGCCTGGCCGTCAACCGGCGCGACCGGGGCCTGCCGGCCACCGCCGTTTCCTGGACGGCCTGGGGCGGCGCGCACGGCATGGCCGCCGAGAACGTCGCCACCGAGCAGCTCAACCGGATGGGCCTGCCGCCCGTCGACCCGGAGAAGGCGCTCGTCGCCCTCGACCGGGCGCTGCGCCGGCCCACGCCCTGCGTGACCGTCGCCGACGTCGACTGGAGCCGGTTCCACCCCGCGTTCACAGTGGCCCGGCCCAGCCCGTTCCTCGGCGACCTGCCGCAGGTGCGGGCGCTCGTCGCCGAGGAGGAGGCCGCCACGCCGGCGGCCGGGGTCGCCGCGCCATTGCGCCACCTCGCGGCGCTCCCGGCCGCGGAGCAGGAGCGGGAGCTGCTGCGCCTGGTCAACGAGCAGACCGCGGCGGTGCTGGGCCACGCCACCCCCGACGAGCTGCGCGGCCGCCCGTTCAAGGACCTCGGCTTCGACTCGCTGACCGCCGTGGACTTCCGGGGACGGTTGAACGCGGCCACCGGCCTGCGGCTGCCCACCACACTGGTCTTCGACTACCCGACCCCCGCCGAGCTGGCCGCGCACCTGCGCGAGCTGGTCTCCGGCGCCGCCCCGGCCGCCGCCCCGCAGACCGTCGTCGTCGATGCCGACGAGCCCGTCGCGATCGTCGGCATGGCCTGCCGCTACCCCGGCGGCGTCGACGGGCCGGAGGCGTTCTGGCGGCTCGTCGCCGACGGCGTGGACGCCATCTCGCCGTTCCCCACCGACCGGGGCTGGGAGATACCCGAGCCGGCCGAGGGGACGCACCCGCCGGCGGGCGGCTTCCTCCACGACGTGGCGGACTTCGACCCCGCCTTCTTCGAGATCTCGCCCCGCGAGGCCCTCGCCATGGACCCGCAGCAGCGGCTCACCCTGGAGACGTCCTGGGAGGCACTGGAGCGGGCCGGGGTGGACCCCGCGTCGCTGCGCGGCAGCCGTACGGGCGTCTTCGTGGGCGCTTCCACCTCCGGCTACGGCACGGGCCTGACCGAGGTCCCCGAGGGCGTCGAGGGCTACCTGATGACGGGCGCCGCGCACAGCGTCATCTCCGGCCGGGTCGCGTACGCCCTCGGGCTGGAGGGCCCCGCCGTCACCGTCGACACCGCCTGCTCCTCGTCGCTGGTGGCGCTGCACCTCGCCGGGGCGGCGCTGCGGCGCGGCGAGTGCGACCTGGCGCTGGCCGGCGGCGTGGCCGTGATGGCCACCCCGACGGCGTTCCAGGAGTTCTCCCGCCAGGGCGGCCTCGCCTCCGACGGGCGGTGCAAGTCCTTCGCCGCGACGGCGGACGGCACCGGCTGGTCCGAGGGCGTCGGCATGCTGCTCGTGCAGCGGCTCTCCGACGCCCGGCGGCAGGGCCGCCGCGTCCTCGCCGTCGTCCGCGGCTCCGCCGTCAACTCCGACGGCGCGTCGAACGGCCTGACCGCCCCCAACGGCCCCTCCCAGCAGCGGGTGATCCGGCAGGCGCTGGCCGGCGCCGGGCTGGCGGTCACCGACGTGGACGTCGTCGAGGCGCACGGCACCGGCACCGTCCTCGGTGACCCGATCGAGGCGCAGGCGCTGCTGGCGACGTACGGGCAGGACCGGGGCGACGCCGGCCCGCTGCTGCTGGGCTCGGTCAAGTCGAACATGGGCCACGCGCAGGCCGCCGCCGGTGTGGCCGGCGTGATCAAGGTGGTGCTGGCGATGCGGGAGGGGACCGTACCGGCGACGCTGCACGTGGACGAGCCGTCGCCGCACATCGACTGGTCGGCCGGCGACGTGGAGCTGGTGACCCGGTCCCGGCCGTGGCCGGCCGTCGACCGGCCCCGCCGCGCGGCGGTCTCCTCGTTCGGCATCTCCGGCACGAACGCCCACGTGGTCGTCGAGCTGCCCACCGACGCGCCCGCCGACGCCGAGCCGGTCGACGCACCGATGCCGCCCGCAGCCGCTGCGGAGGGGGAACGCGCCGCCGGGCTGCTCACCGCCGACGTGGTGGCCTGGCCCGTCTCGGCCCGCTCCACCTCGGCCCTGGCCGCGCAGGCGTCCCGGCTGGCCCGGCACCTTCGCGCGCACCCCGGCCTCGCCCCGGCGGCGGTCGGCTGGTCGCTCGCCGCGACCCGCTCGGCGTTCGACCGGCGCGCCGCCGTGCTCGGCGCGACCCCCGGCGAGCTGCTGGCCGGCCTGGACGCGCTCGCCGCCGGCACCCCGGCCGGCAACGTCGTGACCGGCACCGTCGCCGACCACGGCGCGGGCCCGGTGTTCGTCTTCCCGGGCGCCACCCCGGCGGGGGCGGTGGCCGCACTGGTGGGCCGCTGCCCGGTCTTCGACGACACCCTCGCCGAGTGCCGGCAGGCCCTCGCGCCCTGGGTCGACGTCGATCCGGCCGCCCTGCTCACCGGCGCGGACGCCTCCTGGGGCGAGCGGCCGGAGCTGGCCCGGCCCGTGCTGTTCGCCGTCGGGGTGGCGCTCGCCGCCGTCTGGCGGCACGCCGGCGTCACCCCCGCCGCTGTCGTCGGCGACGGCGACGGCGAGGTCGTGGCCGCGTACGTGGCGGGCCTGCTGTCCCTGCCCGACGCCGCCCGCACGGTGGCGTTGCGGGCCCGCGCCGCCGCCGGCCACCTGGACCACGACGGCCTCCGCGCCGCCCTCGCGGGGCTCGCCCCGCAGCCGGGGACCGCCCGGCTGGCCTCCACGTTCACCGGCGACTGGGCCGATTCGGCCCGCCTCGGTGTCGACCACTGGGCCGACCTGAGCGGCCTTGGTGTCGACCGGGCGGGCCCCGGTGCCGACCCGGCCGGCCTCGGAGCGGCGCCGACCGCCTCCGGCGCCGACCGCCCGGCCGATATCGCCGGGGGACCGGAGCGGCTCGACGCCGCCCTGCGCGCCGCCGTCGCGGCCGGACACGTGACATTCGTGGAGATCTCGCCGGAGCCGGCGCTGACCGACCGGGTCGCCGCCGTCCTCGACGCGACCGGCGTCACCGGCCACGTCCTGGAGACCCTCGCCGGGTCGGACGACGCCGCCACCCGGCTGCTGACCGGCCTCGCCACCGCGCACACCCTCGGCCTGGCGGTGGACCACCGCCGACTGCTGCCCGAGGCCGAGCCCGTCGACCTGCCCACGTACGCCTTCGACCGGAACCGCTTCTGGCTGGAGCGCACCGGCGCGCACCGCTCGGTCCTGCCCGCAGTGGGCCTCGACGTGGTGGACCACCCGCTGCTCAGCGCGGTGGCCGACCTGCCCGGCGACGAGGGCCTGCTGTTCACCGGCCGGATCACCCTCACCACCCACCCCTGGCTCGCCGACCACGCCGTGCTGGGCACGGTGCTGCTGCCCGGGACGGCGCTTGTGGAGCTGGCGTCCTGGACCGGCCGGCAGGCCGGCACGGCGACCGTCGCCGAGCTGAACCTGGAGGCGCCGCTGGCGATCCCCACCGAGGGCGGAATCGACCTGCGGGTCCGCGTCGGCCCGCCGGACGAGACCGGGCACCGGCCCGTCGCCGTCCACACCCGGCGCGACGACGACACCGGACCCGACGGTTCCCGGGCCTGGCAGCGGCACGCCTCCGGCCAGCTCGCCGACACCGTCGACCCGGACCCCGTGCCGGCCGCCGTGTGGCCGCCGGCCGACGCCGAGCCGATCGCCCTCGACGGGCTCTACGCCCGGCTCGCCGCCCAGGGCTACCACTACGGCCCGGTCTTCCGGGCGCTGCGCGCCGCCTGGCGGTCGGGCCCGGACATCCTCGCCGAGGTCGCCCTGGACGCCGACGCGTCCACCGACACCACGGCCTTCTCCGTGCACCCGGCCCTGATGGACGCGGCGCTGCACGCCATCGGCGCCAGCGCCACGGACGGCGCCACCGACGCCACGGCCGGCGACCCCGCCGGTGGCGCGTCGGGCACCGAGGGCGGCCCCGGCATCCGCCCGGGCCTGCCGTTCACCTGGTCGGGCGTGACCATCCGACCCACCCGCGCCCGCGAACTGCGGATCCGGCTGCGCGCCACCGACGCCGGCTCCGTGGCCCTGACCGTGACCGACACCGGCGCGACCCCGGTCGCCTCCGTCGACGGTCTGGTCCTGCGGCCCATCTCCGGCGAGCAGCTCAGCGCCGCCCGCCGCTCGGCCAGCCGGTCCCTGCACCGCCTCGACTGGGTCGCCCCCGCCACCGGCCGCGCCGACGGCACGTCCCGGCTCGTCGCCCTCGGCGACGACTGGCCCGGCGCCGACCGGCACCCGGACCTGTCGACGCTGGTCGCCGACGTACGCGCTGGTGCCGCCGCACCCGACGCGGTGGTGGTGACCTGCGCCGGAACCGCCACCGGCGAGCCACACCCGGCCGCCCAGGCGCACCGGGTCGCCCACCGGATGCTCGCGCTGGCCCAGCAGTGGCTCGCCGAGGAGACCCTGACCGCCGCCCGGCTGGTGGTGGTCACCCGCGGCGCGGTCCGGGTCGACCCGGACGAGCGGATCGCCGACGTGCCGGCCGCCACCGCCTGGGGCCTGCTGCGCTCCGCCCAGTCGGAGAACCCCGACCGGATCGTGCTCCTCGACGTCGACGACGACGCCCCGGCCGCCGCGCTGCTGCCGGCCGCTCTCGCCACGGGCGAACCCCAGCTCGCCGCACGTGCCGGGCAGCTCCGGGTGCCCCGGCTGACCCGGCTCGGCCCGCCCCCGGCCGACGCGCCGGGCCCCGACCTGGCCGCCGGCACCGTCCTGGTGACCGGGGCGACCGGTCTGCTCGGGCGGCTCGTGGCACGGCGGCTCGTCACCCGCCACGACGTACGGCACCTGCTGCTGGTCAGCCGCAGCGGGGCGGACGCACCGGGCGTCGCCGCGCTGGTCGACGACCTGGCCGGGCTGGGTGCCACCGCCCGGGTGGCCGCCTGCGACGTCACCGACCGCGACGCGCTCGCCCTGCTGGTCGATGAACTCCCCGCCGACCAGCCGCTGACCGGCGTGGTGCACGCCGCCGGGGTACTCGACGACGGCGTCCTGCCCGCGCTCACCCCGGAGCGCTTCGACGCCGTGCTGCGTCCCAAGGTCGACGCGGCGTGGCACCTGCACGAGCTGACCGAGAAGCTGGACCTGGCTGCGTTCGTGCTCTTCTCCTCGGCGGCCGGCCTGTTCGGCGGCCCCGGGCAGGCCAACCACGCGGCGGCGAACTGCTTCCTCGACGCCCTCGCCCAGCACCGGCGCGACCGGGGACTCCCGGCGCTCTCGCTGGCCTGGGGCCCGTGGGTGAACGACACCGGCGACGGGCGGACCGGGCACGTCGACGAGGCCCGGATGAACCGGGGCGGCTTCGTGCCGCTCGGCGCCGAGGAGGGCATGGACCTGTTCAGCGAGGCCCTGCGCTTCGCCGAGCCGGTGGTCGTACCGGTCAACCTGGACCTCGCCCTGATCGGCCGGCACGGACCGGCGGCGGTCCCGCCGGTGCTGCGGTCGCTGGTGCGGCCGGCGACGACCGGCGCGGTACGGGCCGCCGAACGCGATCCGGCCGAGGCGCTGCGGGAGACCCTCGCCGCCACGGCGGAGGCCGATCGCGACCAGGTGCTCTCCGACCTGGTGCGGACCCACGCCGCCGCGGTCCTCGGCTACGCGTCGATCCGCTCGATCGACGTCGAGCGCGGCTTCGTCGAGCTGGGCTTCGACTCGCTGACCGCGGTCGAGTTCCGCAACCGGCTCAACGCGGCCACCGGGCTGCGGCTGCCGTCCACGCTGATCTACGACCGGCCGACCACGGCCGCGCTGGTCGAGTACCTGCGGGGCGCGCTGCTGGCGGAGCGGAGCACCTCCGCGCTGACGGTGCTCGGCGAGCTGAACAAGCTGGAGCACGCCATGCGGGCGGTGGCCTCTGCCGACACCGACCGGGCCGCCGTCGGCGCCCGGCTGCGTGAACTGCTCTCCCTGTGGACCTACACCGAGTCCGGTGCGGACTCCGCCGCCGACGAGGGCGCCAGCCTCGAGTCGGCCTCCGCCGAGGAGATCTTCAGCCTGCTGGACGAAGAGTTCGGCTCGGCCTGATCCGGCATGTCGCACACCTCGAACCCCGATACGGAGTGGCCCGATGCCCACTGAGGCAGAGTTCCTCGACTACCTCCGGCGTGCGACTGCCGACCTGCGCGACGCGCGCCGGCGGGTACGCGAGGTGGAGGCCAAGGACCGCGAGCCGATGGCAGTCATCGGCATGGCGTGCCGGTTCCCGGGCGGCGTGTCCAGCCCGGCGGAGCTGTGGGACCTCGTCGACCGGGGCGGCGACGGGGTGGGCGACTTCCCGGCCGACCGGGGCTGGGACCTGGAGCGGCTCTTCGACGTCGACCCGGACAACCCGGGCACGTCGACCAGCAGCCAGGGTGGCTTCCTCTACGACGCGCCGCAGTTCGACCCGGGCTTCTTCGGCATCAGCCCCCGCGAGGCCCTGGCGATGGACCCGCACCAGCGGTTGCTGCTGGAGACCTCCTGGGAGGCGTTCGAGCACGCCGGCATCGACCCGCAGGCGCTGCGCGGCAGCCGGACCGGCGTCTTCGCCGGGGTCATGTACCACGACTACGCGTCGCGGGTGCTGGACCTGCCCGACGGCGTCGAGGGCTACATCGGCACCGGCAACTCCGGCAGCGTGGTGTCCGGGCGGGTGGCGTACACATTCGGGCTGGAGGGCCCAGCCGTCACTGTGGACACGGCGTGCTCGTCGTCGCTGGTCGCCGTGCACCTCGCCACGCAGTCGCTGCGCCAGCGGGACTGCGACTTCGCCCTCGCCGGCGGCGTCACCGTGATGTCCACCCCCGGCACGTTCGCCGACTTCTCCCGCCAGCGGGGCCTGGCCTCGGACGGCCGCTGCAAGTCCTTCGCCGCCGCCGCCGACGGCACCGGCTGGTCCGAGGGCGTCGGCGTGCTGCTCCTGCAACGGCTCTCCGACGCCCGCCGCGACGGCCGCCGGATCCTCGCCGTGGTCCGGGGCAGCGCCGTCAACCAGGACGGCGCCAGCAGCGGGCTCACCGCGCCCAACGGACCGTCACAGGAGCGGGTCATCCGGCAGGCTCTCGCCAACGCCCGGCTCTCGCCGGCCGACATCGACGTGGTCGAGGCGCACGGCACCGGCACCACCCTCGGCGACCCCATCGAGGCACAGGCACTGCTGGCCACGTACGGGCAGGACCGGGGCGACGGCGGGCCGCTCTGGCTGGGCTCGGTCAAGTCGAACCTGGGCCACACCCAGGCTGCCGCCGGTGCCGCCGGCCTGATCAAGATGATCGAGGCGATCCGGCACCGCACCATGCCCGCCACCCTGCACGTCGACGAGCCCTCCCCGCACATCGACTGGTCCGCCGGGCAGGTCTCGCTGCTGACCGAGGCACGCACGTGGTCGGCCACCGACCGGCCGCGCCGGGCCGCCGTGTCGTCCTTCGGCATCAGCGGTACGAACGCGCACGTCATCCTGGAGGAGGCGCCCGTCGACGACGCCCCGTCCACGGAGGAGGCCCCGTCCGCCGCCGACGCGCCGGTGGCGCTTCCGCTCGCCCCGGTGTTCCTCTCCGCCCGTACGCCCGAGGCGCTCGCCGGGCAGGCCGGCCGCTGGGCCGACCACCTCGCCCGCGTCGACTCCCCGCGCCCGGTCGACGTCGCGGCCTCCTCGGTCAACCGCGCGGGACTGGAGCACCGCGCGGTCGTCCTGGCCGGCGACGCGGACGACCTGCTCGCCGGGCTGCGGGCCCTCGCCGCAGGCGAGCCGGCCGGCACCGTCACCACCGGTGCGTCGGCGCCGCGCGGCCGGGTGGCCTTCCTCTTCTCCGGTCAGGGCGCGCAGCGCGCCGGTATGGGTCGTGAGCTGTACGCGGCGTTCCCGGTCTTCGCCGCGGCCCTGGACGAGGTGTGTGATTACCTGGATCCGCTGCTGCCGCGTGCGCTGCGGGAGGTGTTGTTCGCCGGGGTGGGTACGCCTGAGGCGGGGCTGCTGGACCAGACGGTGTTCACCCAGGCGGGGCTGTTCGCCGTCGAGGTGGCCCTGTTCCGGTTGGTCGAGTCGTTGGGTGTCGTGCCGGACCTGGTGGCCGGGCACTCCATCGGTGAGATCGCGGCGGCGCATGTGGCGGGCGTGTTCTCCCTGGCCGACGCGTGCGCGCTGGTCGCGGCGCGGGGTCGGCTGATGCAGGCCCTGCCGGCGGGCGGCGGCATGCTCGCCGTGGCGGCCGACGAGGCCGCGGTGGCCGCCTCCCTGGCGGGGCTGCCCGGCCGGCTGGACGTGGCCGCCGTGAACGGCCCCGCCGCCGTGGTGGTGGCGGGCGACGCCGAGGCCCTCGACGAGGTGCAGCGGGTGTGGTCCGAGCGGGGCGTGCAGACCCGCCGCCTGCGGGTCAGCCACGCCTTCCACAGCGCGCGGATGGACCCGATGCTGGCCGAGTTCGCGGCCGTCGCCGAGGGGCTGACGTTCCGGCCGCCGACGATCCCGGTGGTGTCGAACCTGACCGGCCGCGTCGCCGACGCCGACCAGCTCTGCGACCCGGGCTACTGGGTGCGCCACGTACGCGGCACGGTGCGCTTCGCCGACGCCGTCGACTGCCTGCGCGCCGGGGACGTCGACACCTACCTCGAGGTCGGACCGAACGGCGTCCTGACCGCCATGGCGCAGAACTGCCTCGCCGAGCGCTCGGACGACGAACCGGCGCCCCTGCTGGTGTCCGCGTCGCGCCACGACCGCCCCGAGCCGCAGGCCCTCCTGGAGGCCCTCGCAGCGCTGCACGTGCACGGCGTGACCGTCGGCTGGGCGGACCTGCTCGGCCGGGCCGGCGGCCGGCACCTGGACCTGCCGACGTACGCCTTCCAGCACCAGCGCTACTGGCTGGAGCCGGCGGGCCGCTGGACGGACGTGTCCGGGGCGGGCCTCGGCGTGGCCGGGCATCCGCTGCTCGCCGCGGCCGTCTCCGTGGCCGGCGCGGACATGGTGGTGCTGACCGGCCGCCTGTCGACGTCGACGCACGCGTGGCTCGCCGACCACGTCGTCTCCGGCGCGGTGATCGTGCCGGGCGCCGCTCTGGTGGAGTTGGCGGTGCGGGCGGGTGACGAGGTGGGTGCGTCGCGGGTGCGGGAGTTGACCGTGGCCGCGCCGCTGGTGCTGCCGCAGGCGGGTGCGGTGCGGGTGCAGGTGCGCGTCGGCGCGGCCGACGAGACCGGCGTGCGATCGGTGACCGTGCACTCGCAGCCCGAGGAGGCCGCCGACCCGGAGTGGGTCCGGCACGCGGAGGGTGTGCTGGAGCCGGCGTCGGCCGACGAGCCGGGCGTGGGGGAGTGGCCGCCGGTCGACGGCGTCGAGGTGGACGTGGCGGGCTGGTATCCGGTGCTGGCGGAGCACGGCCTGTCGTACGGGCCGGTGTTCCGGGGGCTGCGCCGGGTGTGGACCGTCGGCGAGGACGTGTACGCCGAGGTGGCGTTGCCGGACGAGGTGGCCGGTGACGCCGCGGGGTTCGGCGTGCACCCGGCGCTGCTGGACGCCGCGCTGCATCCGATCGGGTTGCTGCCCGGCTTGGAGGGCTCGGGTGGGCCTCGGGTGCCGTTCGCGTTCGAGGGTGTGCAGGTGCATGCCTCGGGTGCGCGTGTGCTGCGGGTGCGGCTCACGCGCGCGGGCTCGGCGGTGCGTCTGGTCGCGTGCGACGAGTCGGGCGCGGCCGTAGTATCGGTCGACACCCTCGCCCTGCGCGAGCTGACCGGGGTGTCGTCGTCCCCGGACGCGTCGGCCCGGTCGCTGTTCGAACTCACCTGGCAGGCCCAGGAGGTCGCCCCAGCCGGGGACGCCTCCGGGTGGGCGCTGCTGGGCTCGCCCGCCGCCGCCGCCGACCTGCCGGCCGTCGCTGAGCTGCCGGTGTACGCCGACGTCGAGGCGGTCGCCGTGGCGTCGGGTGTGGCGCCGCGTCTGTTGCTGGTGCCGGCGGGTGGCCTGCGCCGGGCCCTTCACGTCGGGACGGAACCTGCTTCGGCCCCCGGTGAGATGCCCGCCGCCGCCGTCGACAACGGCCCCGAGTCGGTGCGGGCGGCGACGTCGCAGATGCTGGCGACGGTGCGGTCCTGGCTGGCGGCCGACGCGCTGGCGGAGTCGCGGTTGGTCGTGGTGACCCGGGGTGCGGTGTCGGTTGGGGACGGAGACCGGGTCACCGACCTGGCCGCAGCGGCGGTCTGGGGTCTGCTGCGCTCGGCGCAGTCGGAGCACCCGGGTCGCATCGTCCTGGCGGACGTCGACGGTGACGTGGACGCCGGGCTGCTGGATGTGCTGACTTCCGTGGCCGACGAGCCGGTGGCGTTCGGTGGTCAGGTCGCGGTGCGCTCGGGTGAGGTGTTCGTGCCGCGTCTGGTGCGTGCGGTCGCCCCGGCGTCGGTGGAGACGCCGGTCGTGGGTGACGGCGCGGTGCTGGTGACCGGCGGTACGGGTGCGCTCGGGGCGTTGGTCGCGGAGCACCTGGTGTCGGCGCATGGCGTGCGGTCGCTGGTGCTGGTGTCGCGTCGTGGCCCGGCGGCTGCGGGTGCCGGTGAGTTGTCGGAGCGGCTGACCGCGCTGGGTGCGTCGGTGCGGGTGGTCGCCTGCGACGTGACGGACCGGGATCAGGCGTCCGCCCTGGTGGCGGAGGTTTCCGCTGAGGGCCGGCTGGCGGGTGTGGTGCACACCGCCGGTGTCCTGGACGACGGCGTAGTCGAAGGGCTGACCGCCGAGCGGCTTCGTGCGGTGCTGGCGCCGAAGGTGTCGGCGGGTTGGTTGTTGCACGAGGCGACGGCGGGTCTGGATCTCGACTTGTTCGTGGTGTTCTCGTCGGTGGCGGGTGTGCTGGGTTCGCCGGGTCAGTCGGCGTACGCGGCGGGTAACGCGTTCCTCGACGCCCTGGCGGTCTACCGGCGGCAGCTCGGGTTGCCTGCCGTCAGCCTCGCCTGGGGCATGTGGGACACCGCCGGCATGGCCGCGTCCCTCGACGACGCCGACCGGGCGCGATCGGCGCGGGGCGGCCTCACCGCGATGAGCGCCGACACCGGGTTGCGCCTGTTCGACGCCGCGCTCACCGCAGACCGCCCCGCCTTGGTGCCCGCCGTGATCGACCTGGCCGCCCTCCGGGCCGCCGTCGGCACCGGCCCGGTGCCGCCGATGCTCCGCAACCTGATCGGTACGACCACGATCCGGCGCCAGGCGGGACAGGGCACCACCTGGGCGACCCGTATCGGTGGCCTGACCGCCGATGAGGCGCGCGCCCAGGTCGACGTGCTGGTACGCGGCCTCGTCGCGCAGGTGCTCGGGCACGGCGGGGCGGAGGCCGTGCCTGCCGACCGGGCGTTCCGCGAGCTGGGCTTCGACTCGCTGACCGCCGTCGACCTGCGCAACCGCGTGAACGCGGCCACCGGCCTGCGGCTGCCCTCGACGCTGGTGTTCGACTACCCGACGCCGCAGGCGCTCGCCGTCCACGTGCACGCCGAACTCGCCGGTGCCGCCGGCGGTCCCGCCGCGCCGGGCGTGCGGACCACCACCCGCGCCGACGAGCCGCTCGCCATCGTCGGCATGGCCTGCCGCTACCCGGGCGGCGTCGAGACGCCCGACCAGTTGTGGGCGCTGCTGGCCGCCGGCGGGGAGGGGATCGGGGAGTTCCCCACCGACCGTGGCTGGGACCTGGAGAGCCTCTTCGATCCCGATCCGGACCACCCCGGGACGTCGTACACCCGGCACGGCGGCTTCCTGTATGACGCGGGTGCGTTCGACCCGGCGTTCTTCGGCATCTCGCCGCGTGAGGCTCTGGCGATGGATCCGCAGCAGCGGTTGCTGCTGGAGGCGTCGTGGGAGTCGTTCGAGTCGGCCGGGCTGGACCCGCAGCGGTTGCGGGGCAGCCGGACGGGTGTCTTCGCCGGGGTGATGTACCACGACTACGCGACGCGGCTGATGGAGCTGGCCGGCGAGGTGGAGGGCTACGTCGGCACCGGCAACTCGGGCAGCGTGCTGTCCGGGCGGGTGGCGTACACGTTCGGCCTCGAAGGCCCTGCCGTGACCGTCGACACGGCCTGCTCGTCCAGCCTCGTCGCGCTGCACCTCGCCGCGCAGGCGTTGCGTTCCGGTGAGTGTGATCTGGCGTTGGCCGGTGGTGTGACGGTGATGGCGACGCCGGGGACGTTCATCGAGTTCTCCCGGCAGCGTGGTCTGTCGCAGGACGGCCGGTGCAAGTCGTTCGCCGCCTCGGCCGACGGCACCGGCTGGAGCGAGGGCGTGGGTGTCCTGCTCGTGCAGCGGCTCTCCGACGCCCAGCGGGAAGGCCGGCGCATCCACGCCGTCCTGCGTGGTACGGCCGTGAACCAGGACGGCGCGTCCAACGGCCTGACCGCCCCGAACGGCCCCTCGCAGCAGCGCGTGATCCACCAGGCCCTCGCGAACGCCCGCCTGACTCCGGCCGACGTGGACGCCGTCGAGGCACACGGCACGGGCACGACCCTCGGTGACCCGATCGAGGCGCAGGCTCTGCTGGCCACCTACGGGCAGGAGCGTCCGCAGGATCGGCCGTTGCTGTTGGGGTCGGTGAAGTCGAACATCGGGCACACGCAGGCGGCTGCGGGTGTGGCTGGTGTGATCAAGATGGTGTTGGCGATGCGGCACGGTCTGGTGCCGGCGACGTTGCATGTGGACGAGGCGTCGCCGCATGTCGACTGGTCGGCGGGGGCGGTGGCCCTGGCCACCGAGCCCACCCCGTGGCCGCGGGTGGACCGTCCGCGTCGGGCGGCGGTGTCGTCGTTCGGGATCTCCGGCACGAACGCGCACGTGATCATCGAGCAGCCGCCCGCCGAGGCGGTCGACGCACGCGCCGCCGACGGGCCGCGCGCCGGACTCGTACCCCTGGTGCTCTCCGCCGCGGACGCTCCGGCGCTGCGCGACCAGGCGGCCCGGCTGGGCGCGCACCTCGCGGCACACCCGGAGCTGGCGCCGGCCGACGTCGCACACGCCCTGGTCACCACCCGGACCGCGTTCGCGCACCGCGCCGTCGTCCTCGGCCGCGACACAGTCGGCCTGACGCGCGCCTTGGAGTCGTTCCACCTCGGCGGGGCCACCGCCGTCACCGGCGTCGCCGCGCGAGGCACCGACCCGATCCTCGTCTTCCCCGGCCACGGCGACCCGTGGCCCGCCACGGCCGTCGAGCTGCTGGACCGGTCGCCGGAGTTCGCCGCCGTGATCGCCGCCTGCGAGGCGGCCCTCACCCCCCACGTGGACTGGTCGCTCACCGCCGTGCTGCGCGGTGCCGACGGTGCCCCGCCCGCGACGGACCCCCGGGTGACGCACCCCGTCCGGTGGGCCGTGGCGGTTTCGCTGGCCCGCTGGTGGCGTTCGCTCGGCGTCCGGCCCGCCGCCGTGGTCGGGCACGCCCACGGCGAGGTCGCGGCCGCCTGCGTGGCCGGCGCGCTGTCGCTGGAGGACGCGGCGAGGACGATCGCCCTCGGCAGTCGGGCCGACGCCGACCCGGACGCGCTGGCCGGGACCACCCTCGGGGCGGCCGAGGTGCCGCTGTACTCGGCCGTGACCGGCGGACGGGTCGACACCGACGGCCTCGACGCCGCCCGGTGGTACCGGGAACTGTCCGCCGACGCCGACGCCGACGCCGACGCCGACGCCTTACGCGTCCTGCTCGACGAGGGCCACCGGGTCTTCCTCGAGGCCGCTCCCGCGTCCGTGCTCGCCGCCGGGATCCGCGAGAGCGCGCGGGCCGACGACGCCGTCGTGGTGGCCGCCGAGGACACCCTGGCCGGTGGCTGGCAGCGCATGCTGACGGTCCTCGCCGGGCTGCACGTGCACGGCGTGCCGGTCGACTGGACGGCGATCCTGGGCGCCCCCACCGGCCCGCCGGTCGCGCTGCCCACGTACGCCTTCCAGCGCCAGCGCTACTGGCCGCAGCCGACGGCAGCGACCGCCCCCGCCCTCGCCGTCGCCGACGAGGCGGACCGGAAATTCTGGGAGGCCGTGGAACGCGCCGACGCGCAGGCGCTGGCCGCCGCGATGCGCATCGACGAGGCCACGGCCCGCTCCCTCGACCCCGCGCTGCCGCTGCTCTCCTCGTGGCGCCGGCGCCGCCGCGAAGAGTCCACCGTCGACTTGTGGCGCTACCGGGTGACCTGGAAGCCGCTGACCGTCGCGGAGGCCACCCTCGCCGGCACCTGGCTGCTGGTCGTGCCGGCCGCCGGCGTCGAGCACCCCCTGGCTGACGGCGTCGCCCGGGTGCTGGGCGAGGGCGGGGCCGAGGTCGTCCGGATCGACGCGACGGAGCCGGACCGGCAGGCGCTTGCCGACCGGCTCGCCCGTACCGGTGGGCCCGTCGCCGGCGTGCTCTCGCTGCTCGGCCTGGACGACGCGCCGCACCCGGCCCACCCGGTCGTCCCGGCGGGCCTCGCCGCCACGTACGCACTGGTCCAGGCCCTCGGCGACGCCGGAATCACCGCGCCGCTGTGGTGCGCCACCGCCGGCGCGGTCTCGACCGGCCGGGCCGACCAGCTCGACCGCCCCCGGCAGGCGATGCTCTGGGGGCTCGGCCGGGTGGTCGCCCTGGAGCACCCGGACCGCTGGGGTGGCCTCGTCGACCTGCCCACGAAGCTGGACCCCCGGGACCGGGCCCGGCTCGTGGCGGTGCTGGCCGGCGTCGACGCCGAGGACCAGCTGGCGCTGCGCCCCTCCGGGGTGTTCGCCCGGCGACTGGTCCGGGCCCGCACCGACCGGACGGCGACCGGGGACTGGCGTCCCGCCAGCGGCGCCGTCCTGGTCACCGGCGGCCTCGGGTCGATCGGGGCCCAGGTCGCGCGCTGGCTGGCCCGCGAGGGCGTCGGCGAGCTGGTGCTGACCGGCCGCCAGGGGCCCGCCACGCCCGGCGCCGACGCGCTGGCCGACGAACTGCGCGCCGCCGGCGCCACCGTCACCGTGGCCGCCTGCGACGTCGCGGACCCCGCCGCCGTACGGGCCCTCGTCGAGCGGCTGGCCGCGCAGGGCACCCGCGTCGGGGCCGTGTTCCACACCGCGGGCGTGGCCCACGCCGCGCCGGTCGCGGCCACCGACGTGGCCGACCTCGCTGGCGCCCTGCGGGCCAAGGTGGCCGGCGCGGTGAACCTGGACGAGGCGTGCGGCGACGATCTGTCGGCGTTCGTGCTCTTCTCCTCCGGCGCGGGCGTCTGGGGCGGCGGGCACCAGGGCGGCTACGCCGCCGCCAACGCCTTCCTCGACGCGCTCGCCGAGGACCGGCGACGGCGCGGCCGGGCCGCCACCGCCATCGCCTGGGGCGCCTGGGACGGCGGCGGCATGGTCGACGCCGAGGGCGCCGCCGACCAGATGTTCCGCTCGGGCGTCCGGGCCATGCGCCCCGACCTCGCGGTCTCCGTGCTGGCCGGGGCGCTCGACGACGGCGACACCACGCTCACCGTGGCGGACATCGCCTGGGACCGGTTCCTCCAGACCTACACGCTGGCCCGCCCCCGGCCGCTGATCGCCGACGTCCCCGAGGTGGCGCAACTGCTCGCCGCCGGGCAGCGCGACGCCGACCCGTCCGACACGGCCTCGCCGCTGCGCGGCCGGCTGGCCGGCCTCGCCGCGCCGGAGCGCCGCCGGGTCCTGCTCGACCTCGTACGGGTCCACGCGGCGGCGGTGCTGCGGCTGGCCTCGCCGCAGGCGCTCGCTGCGGACCGGTCGTTCCGGGAGATCGGCTTCGACTCGCTCAGCGCCGTCGAGATGCGCAACCGGCTCGCCGAGGCGGTGGGGCTGAACCTGCCGGCGACCCTGGTGTTCGACCGCCCGACGCCCGACGCCCTCGCCGAGCACCTGGCGGGCAGGCTCGCGGGCGACGACAGCCCGGCGGCGGTTCCCACCCGGGCCGCCACCGCGCTGGACGAGCCGATCGCCATCGTCTCGATGAGCTGCCGCTACCCCGGCGGCGTCGCCGGCCCCGAGGACCTGTGGCGACTCGTCGCCGAGGGGCGCGACGGCATCGCGGAGTTCCCGGCCGACCGGGGCTGGGACCTGGCGGCCATCTACGACCCCGACCCCGACCGGCCCGGCACCTCGTACGTGCGGGAGGGCGGCTTCCTCACCGACGCCGCCGGCTTCGACGCGGCCCTGTTCGGCATCTCCCCGCGCGAGGCGATGGTGATGGACCCGCAGCAGCGGGTGCTGCTGGAGAGCGCCTGGGAGTTGTTCGAGCGGGCCGGCACCGCGCCGGCCGACATGCGGGAGACCAACACCGGCATCTTCGTCGGCACCAACGGCCAGGACTACGCGACGCTGCTGATGGCCGCCCGGGTCGAGACCGAGGGCTACCAGGCCACCGGCAACGTCGCCGCCGTCATCAGCGGTCGGCTGGCGTACCACTTCGGGTTGCAGGGCCCGGCCGTCAGCGTCGACACCGCCTGCTCGTCGTCGCTGGTGGCGCTGCACCTGGCCTGCCAGTCCCTGCGGCAGGGCGAGTGCGACGTCGCGGTCGCCGGCGGCGTGACGGTGATGGCCACCCCCGGCCCGTTCCTCGAATTCGCCCGGCAGCGTGGGCTCGCCCTCGACGGCCGGTGCAAGTCGTTCGCCGGGGCCGCCGACGGCACCGGCTGGGGCGAGGGCGTCGGCCTGGTGATGTTGCAGCGGCTCTCCGACGCCCAGCGCGACGGCCGGCGGATCCTTGCCGTCGTCCGCGGTTCGGCCATGAACCAGGACGGCGCCAGCAACGGCCTGACCGCGCCCAACGGGCCCGCCCAGGAGCGGGTGATCAACCAGGCGCTGGCCAACGCGCGGCTGACCGCCGCCGACGTGGACGCCGTCGACGGGCACGGCACCGGCACCCGGCTCGGCGACCCGATCGAGGCGCAGGCGCTCCTGGCCACGTACGGGCGGGACCGGCCCGCCGACCGGCCGCTGCTGCTCGGCTCGGTCAAGTCGAACATCGGCCACACCCAGGCCGCCGCCGGGGTCTCCGGCGTGATCAAGATGGTGCTGGCGCTCCAGCACGACCTGCTGCCGCCCACCCTGCACGTGGACGAGCCGTCGCCGCACGTGGACTGGTCGGCGGGCGCCGTCGCGCTGCTGACCGAGGCGCAGCCGTGGCCGGACGTGGAGCGGCCTCGCCGGGCCGCCGTGTCGTCGTTCGGGGTCAGCGGCACCAACGTGCACGTCATCCTCGAACAGGCGCCGGCCGCGCCGCCGGCCGGCACCGGCACGCCCCGCCCCGCCGCCGGGCCGCCGGTGCTGCCCTGGGTCGTCTCGGCCGACACCGCCGACAGCCTGCGGGCCCAGGCGGCCCGGCTGGCCGACTGGCTGCCGCAGACCGCCGCGTCCGCCGCCGACGTGGCCCGGGCACTGGCGACCGGACGGTCCCCGCTGCGGCACCGCGCGGTGCTGCTCGCCGAGGACGCCGACGCCGCCCTCGGCGGCCTGCGGGCCCTCGCCGCCGGGCAGGAGCACCCCGGGCTCACCCGGGGCGTCGCCGAGCCCGGCGGGGCGCTGGCGATGCTCTTCTCCGGCCAGGGCGCCCAGCACGCCGGCATGGGCCGCCGCCTGTACGAGACGTTCCCCGTCTTCGCGGCGGCCGTCGACGAGGCGTGCCAGCACCTGGACGCGTACCTGCCGCGGCCGCTGCGCACGGTGCTGTTCGCCGAGCCCGGCGCCGCCGAGGCCGACCTGCTCGACCAGACGGTCTTCACCCAGGCCGGGCTCTTCGCCGTCGAGGTGGCGCTGTTCCGGCTGCTCGAACACTGGGGGATCCGGCCCGACTTCGTGGCCGGGCACTCCGTCGGGGAGATCAGCGCGGCCCACGTCGCCGGGGTGCTCGACCTGCCCGACGCCTGCGCGCTCGTCGGCAACCGGGGCCGGCTGATGCAGGCCCTGCCCGCCGGCGGCGGGATGCTGGCCGTCGCCGCGCCCGAGGTTGACGTGCTGCGGGCGCTGGACGGCACGCCGGGACAGGCGGCCGTCGCCGCCGTGAACGGGCCGGCCGCCGTCGTCGTCGCCGGCGCCGACGAGGCGCTGGCCGGGTTGGCCGCCCACTTCGCCGACCTCGGCGTACGCACCAAGCGGCTGCGGGTCAGCCACGCCTTCCACAGCCCGTTGATGGAGCCGATGCTCGCCGAGTTCGCGGCCGTCGCGGCGACCCTGTCGTACGCCCCGCCGACGGTGTCGCTGGTGTCGAACCTGACCGGCGCGGTCGTCGACGCCGAGCAGCTCTGCACCCCCGGCTACTGGGTGCGCCACGTCCGGGAGGCGGTCCGCTTCGCCGACACCGTCACCCACCTGCACGCCCACGGGGTGACCCGGTTCCTGGAGGTCGGGCCGGACACCGTGCTGACCGCACTGACCGCCGACGCGCTGCCGGTGGACGCCCCGATCGTCGTGACCGGCGTGCAGCGGCCCGGCCAGGACGAGGTGACCACCCTGCTCGGCGCGGTGGCCGAGCTGTACTGCCACGGCATTCCCGTACGTTTCCCGGCGCTGCTTCCCGGTGGCGGCCACGTGGACCTGCCCACGTACGCGTTCGCCCACCAGCGGTTCTGGCCGACCCTCGACGCGGCGCCGGGGCTCACCCCCGCCACCACCCCCGACGACGTCGACTCGGCGTTCTGGCGGGCCGTGGCATCGGGCGACGGCGACGAACTCGCCAGCCGGCTCGGACTCGACGCGGACCGGCCGCTGCGGAAGCTGCTGCCGGACCTGGACCGGTGGCGGCGCCGGCAGCGGGAGGACACCCTCGCCGGCGGCTGGCGCTACCGGATCACCTGGCGTTCGCGGGCCCTCGCGGCGGGCGCCGTCGAGGGCACCTGGACCCTTGTGCACAGCGGCACCGGCCAGCCGGTCGCCGACCGGCTCGCCGAACTGCTCACCGCCCGTGGCGGTGACGTGCGGCAGATCGTCGTCGATCCGGCGACGACCGACCGGAGCGCGCTCGCCGGGCAGCTCGCCGCCGCGGCGCCCGCCCGGATCGTGTCGCTGCTCGCCCTCGACGAGCGGGCGCACCCCGAGCGCCCGGCCGTGCCGCGGGGCCTGACCGCGAACCTCGCCCTCGTGCAGGCGGTCACGGACGCCCTGCCCCCGGCACCGTTGTGGCTGCTCACCCGGCAGGCAGTCGCCACCGGCGCCGACGACCCCGTCGCCCGCCCCGCCCAGGCCACCACGTGGGGCCTCGGCCTGGTGACCGCGCTGGAACACCCCCGGCACTGGGGTGGCCTGCTGGACCTGCCCGCCACCCTGGACACCGCCGCCGCCGAGGGAGTCCTGGCGGCCCTCACCGCCGCCGGCGACGAGGACCAGCTCGCGGTGCGCGAATCCGGGACGTACCTGCGGCGGCTGGAGCGCGCGCCCCGCGCCGAGGCACCGGCCGGCTGGCAGGCACCGGACACCGTCCTGGTCACCGGCGGCACCGGCGCCGTCGGCCGGTACGCCGCAGGCTGGTTCGCCCGGCACGGCACGCGGCGACTGCTGCTGGTCAGCCGGCGCGGCGCGGCCGCCCCCGGGGCCGACGAGGCGGTGGCGGAACTGGCCGCCCTCGGCGTCGAGGCCCGGGTGCTGGCCTGCGACCTGGCCGACCGGGACGCCGTCGCGGACCTCGTGCGCTCCCTGCGCGCCGACGGCGAGACCGTGCACGCGGTGGTGCACGCCGCCGGGGTGGGCCGGCTCAACCCGGTCGCCGCCGTGACCGAGGCGGAACTCGCCGACGTCGTCTCCGGCAAGATCGCCGGCGCCCGGCACCTCGGCGAGCTCCTCGACCCGGAGCCGCTCGACCTGGTCGTGCACTTCTCCTCCATCGCGGCCGTCTGGGGCGTCGGCGACCACGGCGCGTACGCCGCCGGCAACGCCTTCCTGGACGCCTGGGCGCAGTCCCGGCCTGCCGGGCGGGCCCGGCACCTCTCGGTGAACTGGGGCCCCTGGGCCGGCGGCGGCATGGTGACCGACGCGCACGCCGCGGCCATGAGCCGGCGCGGGGTGTCCCTGCTCGACCGGGAACCGGCGATGGCCGCCCTGCGCGCCGGCCTCGACGGCGACGACACCGCCCTCACCGTCGCCGACATCGACTGGGATCGCTTCGCGCCGGTGTTCGCCTCCGCCCGGCCCCGGCCGCTGATCAGCGAGATCGCCGAGGTGGCCGCCCAGGCCGCGGCGGCGCGTGCCACCGCCGAGGAGGGCGACCAGGTCGCCGGCGAACTGCGCAAGCGGCTCGGCGAGCTGTCGCAGGCCGAACAGGTACGGCTGCTGGTCGACCTCATCCGCACCGCCGCGGGCGAGGTCATCGGCCACGACACCCCGTACGCGGTGGAGGCCGGGCGGCCCTTCCGGGACCTCGGCTTCGACTCGCTCACCGCCGTGGAGCTGCGGGGCCGGCTGGCCCGCTCGACCGGGCTGAGCCTGCCCAGCTCGGTGGTGTTCGACCACCCGACCCCGCAGGCGCTGGCCGAGCACCTGCGGGCCGAACTGCTCGACGAGGCGTCGGTGGAGGCGCTGCCCACCCTCGCGGAGCTGGACCAGTTGGAGAGCGCCCTCGCGCTGCGCGACCCGGACGACATCGGCCGGGTGCGGATCACGATGCGCCTGCACAGCCTGCTCGAACGGCTCGGCGTCGCGGAGGAACGCCGGGAGGAGACCGCCGAGGTGGCCGACCGGCTGCGGGCGGCCAGCAACCAGGAGCTGTTCGACCTCATCGACCAGGACCTCGGGCTCTCCTGAGCCGTACGGGGACCTGTGGTGTCACGAGAAAGCGAGATGTCATGGCGGACGAAGAGCGGCTGCGCGAATACCTGACGCGCGTCGTCGCCGAGCTGCAGCAGACCCGCCAACGGCTGCGCGAGGTCACCGCCGAGGAGTCCGAGCCGGTGGCGATCGTGGCGATGAGCTGCCGCTACCCGGGCGGCATCAGCTCGCCCGAGGAGCTGTGGGAGTTCGTCTCGTCCGGCGGGGACGCCATCGGCGACTTCCCCACGGATCGCGGCTGGGACCTGAAGCGGCTCTACCACGCCGATCCGGACAACGCCGGCACCTCGTACACCACGGCCGGCGGGTTCCTGCGCGACGCGGGGGAGTTCGAGGCCGCGCTGTTCGGCATCTCGCCGCGCGAGGCGGTCGCCATGGACCCGCAGCAGCGGCTGCTGCTGGAGGTCACCTGGGAGCTGTTCGAGCGCGCCGGCATCGCCCCGCTGTCGTTGCGCGGCAGCCGCTCCGGCGTCTTCGTCGGTACCTCCGGGCAGGACTACGCCGCCGTGCTGCACCGGGCGCCCGGCGTCGAGGGGTACGTGCTGACCGGCACCGCCGCCAGCGTGGTCTCCGGCCGGCTGGCGTACACGTTCGGGCTGGAAGGCCCGTCGGTCACCGTGGACACCGCCTGCTCGTCGGCGTCCGTCGCCATCCACCTCGCCTGCCAGGCGCTGCGTCAACGCGAGTGCGGCCTCGCCCTGGCCGGCGGCGCGACCGTGCTGGCCACCCCCGGCCCGTTCGTCGAGTTCTCCCGGCAGCGCGGCCTCGCCGCCGACGGCCGGTGCAAGTCGTTCGCCGCCTCCGCCGACGGCACCGGCTGGTCCGAGGGCGTCGGCATGCTGCTGCTGGAACGGCTCAGCGACGCCCGCCGCAACGGCCACCCCGTACTCGGCGTCATCCGCAGCTCGGCGGTCAACTCCGACGGCGCCTCCAACGGGCTCACCGCCCCCAACGGCCCGTCCCAGCAGCGGGTCATCCGGCAGGCCCTGGCCGGCGCGAAGCTCACCCCCGACCTGGTCGACGTGGTCGAGGCACACGGCACCGGCACCACCCTCGGCGACCCGATCGAGGCCCAGGCGCTGCTCGCCACGTACGGCCGGGAGCGGGGCGACGCCGCGCCGCTGCTGCTCGGCTCGATCAAGTCGAACATCGGCCACACCCAGGCCGCCGCCGGCATCGCCGGGGTGATCAAGATGGTGGAGGCGATGCGGCACGGCATCGTGCCGGCCACCCTGCACGTCGACGAGCCCACCCCGCACGTGGACTGGGCCGCCGGGGCGGTCACCCTGGTCACCGAGGCCACGCCGTGGCCGGCCGTGGACCGGCCGCGCCGGGCGGCCGTCTCGTCGTTCGGAATGAGCGGCACCAACACCCACCTCATCCTCGAGCAGCCCGAGCCGGCCGGCGCCGAGGCGGACCGCCCGGCGGCGCCCGCGCCCGCGCCGGTGCTGCTCACCGGCCGCACCCGCACCGCCCTGCGCCGCCAGGCCGAGCGCTGGTCGGCCTGGCTCGCCGACGACCCGGACGCACGCCCGGCCGACGTCGCCTGGACCTCGGCGGTCTCCCGCTCGCCCCTGGAACACCGGGCGGTCGTCCTCGCCGACGACCGCGACGGCCTGCTCGCCGCCCTGCACGCCCTCGCCGACGACCGGCCCTTCCCCGGCCTGGTCACCGGCACCGCCGTCGAGCGGGGCGGGGTCGCGTTCCTCTTCTCCGGCCAGGGTGCCCAGCGCGCCGGCGCCGGCGCGGAACTGTACGAGGCGTACCCGGTCTTCGCGGAGGCGCTCGACGAGGTCTGCGCCCACCTCGACCACCGGCTGCCCCGGCCGCTGAAGCCGCTGCTGTTCGCCGGGCCCGGCACCGCCGAGGCGGCGCTGCTCGACCAGACCGTCTTCACCCAGGCCGCGCTGTTCGCCGTCGAGGTGGCGTTGCACCGGCTGCTCGGCTCCTGGGGACTGGCCCCCGATCTGGTCGCCGGGCACTCCGTCGGCGAACTGACCGCCGCCCACGTGGCCGGCGTGCTCGGCCTCGACGACGCGTGCGCCCTCGTCGCCGCCCGGGGCCGGCTCATGCAGGCCCTGCCCACCGGCGGCGCGATGCTCGCCGTGGCCGCCGACGAGGCCCGGGTCGCCGAGTCGATCGCCGCGCTGACCGACCGGGTCGCCGTCGCCGCCGTCAACGGCCCCGACGCCGTCGTCGTCTCCGGCGACGGCGCGGCCATCGACGAGCTGGCGGGACTCTGGACCGACCGGGGGGTGCAGGTGCGGCGGCTGCGGGTCAGCCACGCCTTCCACAGCCCGCTGATGGAGCCGATGCTCGCCGAGTTCGCCGCCGTCGCGGCCCGGCTCGACCTGCGCGCCCCGACCCTGCCGGTGGTGTCCAACGTGACCGGTGAGCTGGCCGACCCGGCGCAGCTCACCGACCCGGACTACTGGGTGCGCCACGTCCGGGAGGCGGTCCGCTTCGCCGACGGCGTACGCGCCCTGCGCGCCCACGGCGTCGGTACCTTCGTGGAGGTCGGACCGGACGCAGTGCTCACCGCCGGCGTCCAGGAGACCCTCGCCGGGACCGAGACCGAGACCACCGACGCGGCCCCCGCCGTGGTGGTTCCGGTGCTGCGCCGGGACCGCCCGGACCGCCGTACCCTGCTCGCCGCCCTCGCCCAGCTCCACGTCGCCGGTACGCCGCCGCGCTGGGCGGACGTCCTCGCCGACCTGCCCGGCCGGCTCGTCGACCTGCCCACCTACCCGTTCGAGCGGCAGCACTACTGGGTGCCGGCCGAGGCGTCCGCCGACGACACCACGACGGGCGGGGCCGGCGCGCTCGACCGGCGGTTCTGGGCCGCCGTCGAACGCGCCGATCTCGACGCGCTGCGCGACACCCTCGCCGTCACCGACACCGCCGCCGCCGAGTCGCTGCGTACCCTGCTGCCCGTCCTCGCCGACTGGCGGCGGCAGCGGCAGGAACACTCGGTCCTCGACGGCTGGCGGTACCGGGAGGAGTGGCAGGTGGCCCCCGAGCCCGCCCCCGCCCGGCTGACCGGCACCTGGCTGCTGGCGCTGCCCGCCGCCGACGCGGACGACCCGGCGGCGCGGGCCGTCCGGGCTGCGCTGACCGACGCCGGCGCCGACGTGCGGCCCCTGACCGTCGAGCCGGACGCCGACCGGGCGGCCCTCGCGGCAGCCCTCGCCGGCACCGAGCCCGCCGGCGTCGTCTCCCTGCTCGCCGGGGAATCGCGCACCGGCGGCACGGTCCTGCCCGGCCTGACCGCCACCCTCGCGCTCGCGCAGGCGCTCGGCGACGCCGGCGGGGCCACGCCGCTGTGGCTGGTCACCCGGGGCGCGGTCGCCGCCGCCTCGTACGACCGGCTCGTCGACCCGGCGCAGGCAGCGATCTGGGGCCTCGGCCGGGTCGTCGGCGTCGAGGCGCCGCATCGCTGGGGCGGCCTGGTCGACCTGCCGTCCGACGCCGACGACCGGGCCGTCGCCCGGCTCGCCGCGATCCTCACCGGATCGACCGGCGAGGACCAGCTGGCGGTACGCGGCCCCGGGGTCTTCGCCCGCCGCCTCGTCCGCGCCGCCCTCGGCGACCGCCCGCCGGCGCGCCGGTTCACGCCCACCGGCACCGCAGTGGTCACCGGCGGCACGGGCGGGCTCGGGGCCCGCGCCGCCCGCTGGCTCGCCGCCGCCGGAGCCGAACACGTCGTGCTGGTCAGCCGGCGCGGGCCCGGCGCCCCCGGCGCGGCCGCGCTGGAGGCCGAGCTGACCGCCCTCGGGACCAGGGTCACCGTCGCCGCCTGCGACATCGCCGACCGGGCCGCCGTCGCCGACCTGCTCGACCGGGTCGAGGCCGCCGGCCCGCCGGTGCGTACGGTCGTGCACACCGCCGGCGTCGCGCAGGCCACCCCGCTGGCGGAGGTCACCCCCGCCGAACTGGCCGAGGTCACCGCCGGCAAGACCGCCGGGGCCACCCACCTCGCCGACCTGCTCGCCGACCGGGAACTGGACGCCTTCGTCGTCTACTCGTCCATCGCCGCCACCTGGGGCAGCGGCGGGCAGGCCGGATACGCGGCCGGCAACGCCTACCTGGACGCGCTCGTGCAGCGGCGGCGCGCCGACGGCCGGTCCGGCACCGCCATCGCCTGGGGGCCCTGGTCCGACGGCGGTATGCACGCCGCCGACGCCGAACGGAACCTGCGCCGTCGGGGCCTGCCCGCCATGGACCCGGCCGTCGCCACGGCCGCGTTGCAGCAGGCCCTCGACCACGACGACGTCACCGTGACGGTGGCCGACGTGGACTGGGCCCGGTTCGCCCCCGCGTACGCCTCCGCCCGCCGCCGGCCACTGCTAGAGGGCGTACCGGAGGCGCGGGCCGCCCTCGACGGCGGCGCCGCAGCCGACGACGGCGACGACGGCCCGGCGGCGACCCTGCGCCGGCGCCTCGCCGCGCTGGCCCCGGGCCGACGCGAGGAGACCGTCGCCGAGATGGTCCGCGAACTCGCCGCCGACGTGCTCGGCCACGACGGCGGGGCCGCCGCCGTCGGCGCGACCACCGCGTTCCGCGACCTCGGCTTCGACTCGCTGACCGCTGTGGAGCTGCGCAACCGGCTCGTCGCCGCCACCGGGCGGGCGCTGCCCACCACCCTGGTCTTCGACCACCCGAACCCGGCCGTGCTGGCCCGCTTCCTGCTCGCCGGCCTCTTCGGCGCCGGCGCCGCGGCGGTTCCGGATGCCGCCCCGGCCGCCGTGGGCGACGACGAGCCGGTGGCCGTCGTCGCCATGGCCTGCCGCTACCCGGGCGGCGTCGACGGCCCCGAGCAACTGTGGCGCCTCGTCGCCGACGGCGTCGACGCGATCGGCGACTTCCCGACCGACCGGGGCTGGGACCTCGACCGGCTCTACGACCCCGACCCGGCCAACCCCGGCACCACGTACGCCGACCAGGGCGGCTTCCTGCACGCGGCGGGCGAGTTCGACCCGGGCTTCTTCGGGATCTCGCCCCGCGAGGCGGCGGCGATGGACCCGCAGCAGCGGTTGCTGCTGGAGGTCTCGTGGGAGGCGGTCGAGCGGGCAGGGGTTGAGCCTGGGGTTCTTCGGGGTTCGCGAACAGGGGTGTTCGTGGGCACGAATGGTCAGGACTATGGGGCCCTGCTCATGGCTGCGGGGGAGCAGGCCGAAGGGTTCGGGGCCACGGGGAACGCCGCGAGTGTGGTGTCGGGTCGGGTGGCGTACGCGTTGGGGTTGGAGGGGCCGGCGGTGTCGGTGGACACGGCGTGTTCGTCGTCGCTTGTGGCGTTGCACCTGGCGGTGCAGTCGCTGCGGCGCGGCGAGTGCGACCTGGCCCTCGCCGGCGGCGTCACGGTCATGGCCACCCCCGGCACCTTCTTCGAGTTCTCCCGGCAGCGGGGCCTGGCGGCCGACGGCCGGTGCAAGGCGTTCGCGGCGGGTGCCGACGGCACGGGCTGGGGCGAGGGCGTTGGTGTGCTGCTGGTGGAGCGGTTGTCGGACGCGCGGCGCAACGGTCACGAGGTGCTGGCGATCGTGCGGGGCAGTGCGGTCAATCAGGATGGTGCGTCGAACGGGCTGACGGCCCCGAACGGTCCGTCGCAGCAACGGGTGATCCGCCAGGCGCTCGCCGGTGCCCGGCTGGGCAGCGCGGATGTCGACGTGGTGGAGGCGCACGGTACGGGCACGACGCTGGGTGACCCGATCGAGGCGCAGGCCCTGCTGGCGACCTACGGGCAGGGCCGGGAGGGACACGAGCCGCTGCTGCTCGGCTCGATCAAGTCGAACATCGGCCACACCCAGGCCGCCTCGGGTGTCGCCGGTGTGATCAAGATGGTGCTGGCGATGCGGGAGGGCGTGGTCCCGGCGACGCTGCACGTGGACGAGCCGTCGCCGCACATCGACTGGACCTCCGGTGCGGTGGAGCTGGCGACGCAGGCGCGGCCGTGGCCGGCGGTGGAGCGCCCGCGTCGGGCGGCGGTGTCGTCGTTCGGCATGTCCGGTACGAACGCCCACGTGATCATCGAGCAGGCCGACGAGCTGTCCGTCGCTCCGGTCGGGCACGGCCCGGGCCTGGTGGCCTCCGATGTCGTGGTGTGGCCGGTGTCGGCGCGGTCGAAGGGCGCGCTCGCGGGGCAGGCGGCCCGCCTGGCGGACTTCCTGCGCGGGCGCGGCGCCGGCGGCGCCGGGCACCTCCAGCGGGCCAACGAAGCCGTGGTGGATGTGGCGGCGGTGGGCTGGTCCCTGGCTACGACCCGGTCGGCGTTCGATCACCGTGCCGCTGTCGTCGGGTCGGGCACTGAGGAGTTGCTGGCGGGGCTGGAGGCCCTGTCCGCCGGTACCCCGGCGGGGAACCTCGTGACGGGTGCGGTTTCCGGCACCGGTGCGGGTGTGGTGTTCGTGTTCCCGGGCCAGGGCGCGCAGTCGGCACGAATGGCGGCGGGTCTCGTCGGTCGTACGCCGGTGTTCGACGCGCGGCTGGCGGAGTGTCAGCGGGCCCTGGCCCCGTACCTGGATGTCGATCTGGTGTCGGTGTTGACCGGCGAGGATGAGTCGTGGCTGGAGCGGGTGGAGGTGGTGCAGCCGGTGCTGTGGGCCGTGGGTGTGGCTCTGGCGGCGGTGTGGCAGCACGCCGGGGTGAGCCCGGCTGCGGTGGTCGGTCACTC
>NZ_VISU01000027.1:0-73907 GCF_007827625.1 Micromonospora sp. CNZ297
CGCCCGGCCCGGGGGGGGGCCCGGGGGGCGGTGGCCCCGGCGTGGCTTGGGCGGCGGGGGGGGGCGCGGCGGCGGGGGGGGGCCGCGCCGGGCCCCCCCCCCCCCGCCCGCGCCCCCCCCCCCCGCGACTGTGTCAGGCGGTGAAGGCCGCCAGGGCCGCCCGCAGGTCGACCGGCGGATCGACGGGAACCGGCCCGGCCGGGGTGGGGCGCAGACAGGCCACCGTCTGCCGGCCCCGGGCCACCTCCCGCCCCGCCCGGAGGAACTCGAAGTGCATGCTCAGCCGGTGGCCCTCCCGGCCGTCGGCGCTCATCCGCACCTCGATCTCCTCCAGGCCGAAGCACTCCTCGTAGTAGTCCATCGCGCACGACACTGTCACCAGCGTCAGCTCACCTCGACGGAGCTGGTCCAGGACGGCCGGTGCGTGGTCGGCGAGGAAGCGCTCCCGGCAGTGCCCCTGCCAGTGCAGGAAGTGGGCGAAGTAGACGTTGCCCACCATGTTGGTCTCGTCCAGGGTGACCACGTGCCGGTAGACGTACCAGCCGGTCATGACGCCACCGGCCGGGTCGCCACCGCCACGGCCACCCGCGTCGCCCCGTCGGCCCAGGCCGGCACTGTCACCACGGTCAGGTCCCGGCCGGTCGAGACGAGCAGGCCGTCCGGCTCCGGCTCCCCGTGCGCCAGCACCTGGTCCGGGTCGGCGCCGAGCTTGACCAGCGCCTCGCGGGCGGCCCACAGCCGGGTGGCGGCCACCGCCGGGTCGTCACCGGTCCGCCGGCCGAGCTCCTCGGCGCTCGCCCGCGCGCCGTCGTCCAGCAACCCGGCCGGCGGCCGGTCGGTCACCGGTTCCCAGTCCACCCCGACCGGACGATCGGCCAGCGCGACGAGCACCTGCCCGTCGGCGTAGCTCGCCGAGGCGTACCGGCCCGGCACGTGGAGCGCGCCGGACGGCTGGTGGTCCACGTCCGCCTCGGGCACGGCGAGATGCCGGGCCAGCAGCCGGCGGGCGCCGTCCGCCTCGCGCCGGCCGGGCCCCACCACGAGTTCGACCGCGTCGACCGCGCCGGCCTCGATCAGCCGGCGGGTCAGCCACGGGCCCACCAGCTCCGCGCCGAGCCGGCCGCCGGACCTGGCCACCGCGAACTCCCGGTTGTCGCCGACCGCCCGCAGCCGTAGACCCCGCCAACGGGCCACCGGTACGCCGGCGTGCGCGACGTCCACGTCGAAGACGTACTCGTCGGCACTGTGCCGCACCTCCCGGGCCTCGACGGTGAGCCGCCCCCGCAGCGGCCGCCAGACGACCACCTCCGCCGCGCCCACCGGCAGCACCCTGCGGTGCGGCGCGCAGGCGAGCAGCGCGTGGATCGCCGCGTCGTGCCCTCCCGGGCTGCCCAGCAGCAGCTCCTGCCCGAGGAAGGAGGCGAACCAGCGGTCCCGGTCGTCGGCGTCGACGGTGGCGCGCACCGCGAACGCCGAGACCGGTCCGGCGTGCGTCAGGCGGCGCATCCGTCCCTCGTGGAAGAGCACCGGGCCGTACCACGGATGCGGGGTGGTGGCCTCCCGCCCGCTGTCCACGGGTGACTCCGGCCGGTGCGCGGCATCGTCCGCCGTGGCGGCGGCCGGCGGTGCCGGCGGGTCGGTGACCGTCCCGGCGAACCGGTCCGTGGCGAAGCCGTCGGTGTCCGCGCGGATCGCCACCGCCACGTCCCCGCCGGTCTCCGCGGCCAGTGCCGCCACCCGGATCCGCCTCGTCCGGCGCTCGGGGACGTCGATCGGCGCGGCGAAGCTCGCGTCGCGGACCGCCCAGCCGGCCCGGCTTCCGGTGGTCAACGCCGCCACCTGCGCCATCGCCTCCAGTCCGAGCACGGCGGGCAGCAGCGGCGCGTCGCCGACCCGGTGCTCCCGCAGGTACGGGTCCGCCCCGACGGACAACACCGCCTCGGTCACCGTGGCGACCTGCCCGACCCGGCCGACCACCGACTCGGCGAAGCGCAGCCGGCCCGGCTCGGGGGTGCCGGGCGCGGGCGCCGGGCTCAGGGTGCCGGACTCGGGGAAGGCAGCAGTGCAGAGCACTGTCACCGGAGCGGTCGGATCGGTGAGGATCCGCCACAGCGCCGCGACGCCGTCGTCGGGTGCGATCCCGGCCACCCCCCGGCGGCGCAGCGAGTCGAGCACGTCGAGCCGCACCCCCATGCCGATCCCGGACCAGACCGACCACTCGACGAGGTGCACCCGGGTCTCCGGGTGATCGCCGGCCCACCGTTCCACGTCGTGCCGCAGCCACTCGTTACCGATGCAGTAGGCGGCCTGCCCGGCGAGCCCCTGCCGGCCGATGATGGAACCGAACGCGAGCACCAGCCGCAGGTCCGGTCCGACCGCGTCGAGCACCGACCGGAGTCCGGTCACCTTCCCGCCCAGGTGCTCGCGGAGGTCCCCGGCAGTGACGTCGGTCAGCTGGGCCGGCCGGTTGATCCCCGCCCCGTGCACCACCGCCCGGACCGGACCCAGCCGGCCGGCGCCGAGCACCTCCCGTACCGCGTCGGGATCGGTCAGGTCGACCCGCTCGTAGCGCAACCGGTCGCCGCCGAGGACCGTGCGTAGCCGGCGCAGCGCCTCCCCGGTCTCGGCGTCCTCGGCGGGACGCCGGCCGAGGACCACCAGCCGGCACCCGGTCCGCTCGGCGACGGCCGCCGCGGCGAAGGCGGTGATTCCGGTGGCGCCACCGGTGACGACGCAGACGTCGCCGGGCCCCAGCGGCACCTCCCGGGTCTCCTCGGCGGGCCGGTGCACGGAGGTCACCAGCCGCTGGACGCCGCCGGGCCCGGCCCGCAGCTCCGCGTACCCGGCCGGCACCGCCAGCCCGGCCAGCAGGCCCACGTCCCCGTCCGCGGACACGTCGAGCACCGTCACGGCGCAGCCGGAGATCTCCGCCGCCGCCGACCGGCCCACGGCGGCGGCGGCCGGGTGGTCGTCGTGCACGATCGCCAGCCGGGCCGGCCGCTGCCCGGCGATGCGGGCCAGCAGCGCGGCCACCTGCTCCGGGCCGTCGTCCGGGCCGAGCGCGACGGCGAGACCGTGCGACGTCGCCGTCCCGTCGGGTACGGCGGGGAAGACCGTGTGCAGAGGGTGTCCGGCCGGCGCCTCGACCCGCCACCGCACGGAGCCGGCGGCCGGCGGCCCGGACAGCGGTCCCCGCAGCGGAACCCAGTCGTGCCGGAACAGCCGCACCCACGGCGCGAGGCCCTGCGCCGGCGCCTCGTCGTCGCTGGCGGCGGGCAGTTGCGCGAGCACCTCGGCCGCCTCGGCGACTGTCGCGTCGGCCAGTGACAGGGGCGCGGCCGGGGGTTGCCGGCCCAGGGCCGCGGCGACCGCGGCGACGGTGCGGGCCACCTGCAGCGAGTTCAGGTGCAGGTCGCCGAGCAGCCGGCTGGCCGGGGTGATGCCCGCCACCGGCAGTTCCAGCTCGGCGGCGAGGTGGGCGCGCAACCGGCCGAGCGGGTCGTCGGGACGGGGAGCGGACCCGGCCGGGTCTACCGACCCGGCCGGGTCCGCCTCGGGCGGGGTCGGCGCCGGTCGAGCGGAGGCGGTCCTCACCACCGCTGCTGCGACACTCGACGGCTGCTCGACCCGGCCCGGAGGGGAGTCGCGCTCCGCGTCGGCGGACGTGGAGCGCGACCCCGGCAGCCCGGCGCGAGAGATGCCGGCTCCGCACGGGCTGCTGAGGAACGTCATGGCCGCCCCGGGCCGGAGCGGGCGGTAGGGCCGCCCGTCGTACCAGGCGGCGAGGTCGCCCGCGCCGGCGACCACGACCGCGGCGGTGGCGAGGGCGAGCGAGCGCGGCGGACCGCCGCAGTCCAGGCTGACCGCCGGTACCGGCAGGAACCGGGTGACCAGCCGCGACAGCACGGTCCCCGGGCCCGCCTCGACCAGCAGGTCGCACCGCTGGCCGAGGTCGCGGGCGGCGGCGGCGAAGCGCACCGGGGCGATGAGCTGACGGGTGAGCAGTGCCGCCAGGTCGTCGACCGTCCGCACGTCCGCACCCGTCACGGTGGACGTCACGGACCGCGCCGGCGGGGCGAACTCGACAGTGTTCAGCTCGGCGGCCCACGCCGGCAGCGCGGGTTCCATCGCAGGGCTGTGGAAGGCGTGCGACACCGGCAACCGGATCGCCTCGACCTCGCTGTCGCGCAGCGCCGCCGCCAGCCGGGTGAGGTTCTCGTCGGCCCCGGCGAGCACCGTACGGTCGGGGGCGTTGAGCGCCGCGACCACGAGTCCGTGCTCGTCCGCCAGCCGGATCGCCCGCGTCTCGTCGACGGAGAGGCTCACCATCCCGGTGCCGGGCACACCACTGTGCTCCATCACCCGTCCGCGGGCGGCAGCCAGCGCGACGAGCCGGCCCGGGTCCAGCGCACCGGCCCAGGCGAGGGCGGTCAGCTCGCCGAGGCTGTGCCCGACTGCGCCGACCGGGGCGCAGCCGAGCCGGTCCAGCCAGGCGAGCCCGAGCAGCGACTGCCACACGACAGCCGGCTGTGCGGCCTCGGTGCCGGTGGCGCCGGTGGCCGCCGGCCCCTCGGGCAGGTCGCCGAGCAGCCGGGCCAGCGGGCCGGCGTCGTACCGCACCGGTGCTCCCTGGCCGGGCAGGAGCAGGCCCACCCGGGCGGGCGGTCCGCCACCCAACGCCACCCCCGCCGCCTCGTCCACCACGACGCGCCCGTCCCAGGTGGCGAGCAGGCCGGTCGCCGCGCGGGCCGCCGCCGACAGCTCGTCGGCGTCCCCGGCGACCAGGGCACAGCGGATCCCGGCCGTGCCGCCGGCACCGGCGGCGAGCGTCGCCGCCACGTCGCCGACCTCGGCGTCGCTGAGCGTCGCGCCCCAGCTGCCCAGCAGGTCGAGCCGTTCGGCCAGCTCCGCCGTGGTGGCCGCCTCGATCAGCAGGATCTCCGGTCGTACCGGACGGCGGGACCAGGACCGCACCGAGGGCGGGAGGCGACGGCGACCCACGGCGGCGGGATCGGCGTTCTCCACCACCACGTGGCTGTTGATCCCGCCGAAGCCCATCGCGGACACCCCGGCGGCCAGCCGCCCGCCCGGCCACGGTTCCGGCTCGTCGAGCACCCGCAGGGTGGCGTCCGGCGCACGCAGCAGAGGATGCGGCGTCTCGCAGCCGGTGGTCGGCGGAAGGACCCGGTGGTACGCGGCCAGGACCGTCTTGATCAGTGCGGCCGCTCCGGCGGCCGCCTTCGTGTGCCCGATGTTCGCCTTCACCGAGCCGAGCGCCGCCGCCCCGGGCGCGTGCCGCCGGATCCCGGCCAGCGTCTCCAGCTCGACCCGGTCGCCGACGGCGGTTCCGGTGCCGTGCCCCTCGATCAGGGCGATCTGCTCCGGCGCCAGTCCGGCCATCCGGTACGCGCGCCGCAGCGCCAGCGCCTGTCCCCCGGCGTCGGGGCGGGTCAGGCCCCCGGACCCGTCGGAGGACGTCGCCCATCCGGTCAGCCGCGCGTAGACTCGCAGGCCGCGCCGTTCCGCCTCGTCGGCGCGCATCAGGGCGACGATCCCGCACCCCTCCCCGGGCAGGAACCCGGTGGGCCGCTCGTCGTACACCCGCATCTCGCCGTCGGCGAGCGCGCCGAGGCGGGCGAAGCCGATCATCTCCAGCGGGTCCAGAGACAGGTCGACGCCTCCGGCGAGGGCGAAGTTCAGCTCGCCGGAGAGCAGCGCGTTGGCGGCTGTGACGACGGCCAGCAGACTCGACGCGCAGGCGCCGTCCACCGTGTACCCGGTGCCGTGGAAGTCGAAGTGGTTGCAGATCCGGCCGGCGATGGTGTTGCTCAGGGCCCCGGCCAGCGATTCGTCGCCCGGCTCGGGGAACGCCGCCGCGATGCCGCGCCGGGCCTGGTCGAGAACCTGCGCGGCGACGGCGGGGTCCACTCCGGTCTGCCGCAGCGCCGCCTCGACCGAGCGGCGTACGAACGGCCAGTGCAGCCGTACCAGGCCGGCCCGGGTGAACTCGCCGGTGAGCGAGTTGCCGAGGATCACGCCGACCCGGTCGGCGTCCAGGCCGGCGCCCGAGGGGAAGCCGGCGTCGGACAGGGCGGCCGCCGCCGTCTCCAGTGCCAGCCAGTGCGTGTGGTCGGCCGCCCGCCAGCTCGACCCGGACACGCGGAAGGCTTCACGGTCGAAGTGCCAGTCGCGCAGCAGCCCGGCCCGGCGGACGTACGTGGACTCCGGCGCGTGCGGCGCGCCGAGCCGGTGCTCGGGGTCCAGGCGCGTGGCCGGGATGGCCCGGAACGCGCGGCGGCGGGCCAGCACCGACCGCCACAGCTGTGCCGGGTCGTCGGCATCCGGGTAGCGGCAGGCCAGGCCGACGACCGCGATCTGCCGTTCGCCCGGCCTCATGCCGCCTCCCGCAGCCGGACCCGCCGGGCCCGGGCCGGCCGGCGACGGCCGATCAGGAGCAGACCCGCGCGCAGGGCGCAGGTGATGACCAGGGCGAGGAACAGCCCGTACGACACGTGCGCGAGCACCAGCAGTCCGTAGACCGCCGCGGTGCACAGCCCGAACGCCCACTGGTTGGCGCGGGCACGGGGGGTGGTCCCCGGGTCGGTGATCATGTAGTTGGTGAAGAGGATGAAGGCCAGGCCGGTCATCGGCAGCAGCGCGGCGACGAAGTCGTGGTCGAAGAGGAGGGCACGCAGCAGCGCCTGCGCGACGAACCCGGTCAGCCAGCCGAGGATGAGCGGCATCTTCCCGGTGAGCTTGCCGTTGAGCAGCGTGCCGGCCATCAGGACACCGAGCGGCAGCAGCCAGTCCAGCGCACCGGAGACCCCGGCGGTGAACTGGTAGGGCGGCGCGATGCTGACCCACGGGAAGAGCACGAGGGTCAGCGCGATGCCCGCGTTGGACGGGTTGAGCACGTGCCGGGCACGGCCGTCGATCCGGATCCGCAGGACGTGGCGGGAGCCCACAGCGGCCGCAACGGCGAACAGGTACGGCCAGGGTGAGGAGTTGCCGTACAACAGCATGGCGCAGGCCAGCGCGCCGATGTGCGTGGGCAGGAGATGGTCCACCAGCCGCCGGAAGCCACCGGCGAAGGCGGGCGCGCGGCCCTCGGCCCGGGCGGCGAGCGTCTCCAGTGTCAGGTCGAGGGCGTAGCCCAGCAGGAGGGTCAGCACCGGCGTCACCGGGGCCTGCTCGAACCCGAGGAAGAGGTGACCGAGCACCGTGAGGATCGTGATGGACAGGGCGAAGCGGCGCAGGGCCGTCAGGCGGAGGTCTCTCGCGGCAGCGGACGTCACAGCGGTCACCGTTTCCGTCGGTGGGTGGTCGGGTTGGAGGGCCGTCGCGCCGGCCGGCGCGCTGAGGGGAACAGCAACCGGCCGGCGCGACGGGGCTCAGATGGTGACGGACGTGCCGTCGAACCGGGTCAGGGTCAACGAGTGGTCCTCGTTGAACCAGGACTTCTGGCGCCGCAGGATCTCGATGGCCAGCGCCTCACCGAGCCGGCTGGACGCCGAGTAGTCACTGCGGTAGTGGACGCCGGCGATGTTGCGGCCGACGGCGATGTTCGCGGCGAGCTTGTTCAACTCGCCGCCGACGGTGAGCTGCCCGGCGTCCGCGCCCTCGTACGGCACCAGCGCGGTGCCGGTCGCGTCCGCCTGGACCGGGTCGGCCAGCGGGGCCGTCTCGTCGAACCACGCCTTCAGCACAGTCGCGGTGGCGGCCGCCACTGTGGCGTGACCGGCCGTGTACGAGGGGTGGGTCGGTGCCCCCTCCGGGTACGCCTGCGGGAGCAGGTGGCTCTGGTTGCGGTCGAAGACGCGCTGCACCGCCTCGGACTCCAGCAGTTCCCGGTCGAGGAAGTCGTACCGGTGCAGACCGGTCAGGTGGGCGTGGACCCGCCCGCCGACCGCCTCCGGCCGCAGCCTGCGGTGCACGTACCACTTCTGCCACCAGGCGGTTCGTAGCGCGCGGGCGGCGACCGAGGTGATCAGGTCGAACAGGTGCGGCATGCCGAAGGTCGCGAAGCCGTCCTGGTTCGAGGACCAGTGGTACGGCAGGTTCGCGTCCAGCGGCGCCCGCTCCCGCAGCAGGATCAGCCCGGCGTTCAGGAAGGGCTGGAACGGGCTGGCATCCGCGTCGAAGTGGACGTAGTGGCTCAGGTCGCGGGGCGTACGCAGGTACCGGGTCTCGGTCCGGTTCCGGTCGCCGGGGGCCAGTCCCCGGGACAACCCCCGCTGCACCGCGAGCCAGGTGGGGAACGTGGTGACGTAGTCCCGCCCCGGCTGCACGGTGTCCTGCCGCTGGGAGTAGTGATGGGTGCCGAACTGCACGTCGCGCAGGAGGAACTGCGAGATGTACGGCCCGATCCGGTCCTGCGGGGTGTCACCGCGGAAGAGCGTGCGGGTGGTCACCACCCCGCCTTCCTTCGGGCCGCGGAAGTCCGACATCCGGGACAGGTCGGCGGCGGCCGACGCGACCAGCGGATCGGTGTCGAACTGGTCGAACGGCACGTCCCGGGTCAGCGCCATCCAGTAGAGCTCGGCCATGTCGCCGGAGTTCTCCGGACTGTCGAGCCGGGGCGCCGGCGGCGCGGTGAAGGAGGTGGCGTCGATGCCGTCGGCGTTCGCCGCCAGCCCGCCCTGGGGATTGGTCAGCTTGCGGGCACCGGCCGGGTCCAGCGGGATCGACTCGAAGTCCGCCGGGTCGGCGCTGTTGACCGCCCGCAGCAGCCGCCGGTACGCCTCCGGGTCCACCTCACCCGTGTCGTCGTGCGGCAGCCCCTTGCTGTAGCAGGCGACGTATCCCGGGTAGATGTTCTCCTCTCCGTTGTTGACGTGCTCGGTCGGATCCGGGCCGGCGGTGCGGCCGCCGGTCACCGGCGGCTGCCGTCGCGAACTTCCTGACGAGGTACTCACTGCACACACCTTTCTGCTGCGGCTTCGGACGAACAGCCGCCGGCGGACACGTCAGTCCGCGACCGGGGTGCCGGTCGCCGGGGCGCCATCGAGCGGGATCCGCACGCCGTTGGCGTTGACCCGGAAGCGCGGGGCGGCGGCCGACATGTGCCAGTGCAGCCACTTCCAGCCCTCGGCCGTGCGGATGGCCACGGCCGAGGCGCGCAGCGGCTGGTGCTCGAAGGTGCCGTCGGTTCGGGCGATGACGACGTCGCCGTCCTCGCGGGTCAGACCGATGGTGGAACTGGCCAGCACCTGGCTCACCGAGACCGACTTGTTCTGCGTCTCGCCGTCGGCCGGGAACAGCGTGTCGAGGTACTCACGCATGGCGGCCTTCTCGGTGATGGTCACCGCGTGTCCCTCGGCGGAGGTGAGTTCGTAGGTGGTGAATTCCTCGGCCAGGCTGTCGACGATGGCGTCCGCGTTCTTCTCCGCGAAGGCGGTCTGGAGGTCGTTGAGAAGCTGCCGGACCTCGATCTCGGCCTGCGGGTCGGGCCGGAAGACACCGGCTCCGCCACCCGCGGCGTCGGCGAAGACACCGCCGAGGAAGTCGCCGAGCTGGCGGCCGAAGTTCTGTACCTCTGTCATTTCTGCGCCATTCCTCTCTGGATGTTCTCGGGACGGATACCGCCCGCCCGTGAACAGTGGGAAACAATCGGTCCGGTGCGACCGTTCTCGTGCGGCGATCGGTACGTCTGTTGTAGATCGCGCGGGTGGTGGGGAACTTCTTCCGCCTTGCGGTGCGCCGGGACCGGCGCCCGGGCGGGCCGGCCGGTCAGTCCCCGGCGGACGGGCCGGGACGGTGCCGGTCCCGGACGGCCTGCACCTCGGCCCGCAACTGCACGATCTGCCCGCGCAGGTCGGCGATGACCAGCTGGGCGCTCTCCCGGACGCCGGCCACCTCGTCCCGCGTCTCCTGGCGGACCCGGGCGAGCTCGGACCGGTGTTCCTGGAGCAGGCGCTGACGGTCGTCACGGGCCTCGTCGAGGGTGCGCTGCCAGCGCTCCAGCAGCTCGTTGCGCTCCATGATGATCGCGGCCTGGGCCTGTTCGTGGGCCGTGGACAGGGCCTGCTCGACGACGAGGGCCTCGTCCCGTGCCGCCTCGGCGAGACGTGCCTCCTCGCGGCTGCGTTCGACCCGGGCGATGTGCCGGGTGCCCAGGTAGGTCAGGATCGCGGTGCAGACGGCGGCGATCGGTGTCCCCACGGACTGCCAGTCCACCGGTCACCTCCCTCGCGCCACGCTCGACAGGCCCGTGGCCTCCGCGCGGGCGACGATCCGCAGGCAGTTCATCGCCAGCCAGGCGAGGGCCAGCTCGGTGAGCCAGACGGAGGACCGCCAGTCGGCGAGCATCGACTCGACCGCGGCGAACACCCACCAGGCGGCCGCCGCGGCCACGATCCGCCGCTGATGCCGGCGTAGTCGGCCGAACAGATTCATGACCTGCGCGGCGAGCAGGAGGGTGGCGAGGCCCGGGGCGAGCACACGGAACACCTCCCGCAGTCGCTGTGGCATCGCCCCGAGTTCTGCGATCACCAGCCCGGGTTCGGCCCAGAGCACGGCGGCCTGCACGGCGACGGCGACGGCCAGCACCAGGCCACCGGGCAGCCGGCGGAGGTGGTCACCACCCCGGGCGGTCCGTGGTTCGCGCTCCGGTGCGAAGCGGCGGCGGTCTCGGACGTGTGAGGTGGACATCGGTGCCTACCACGATCCGTGGTCATCGGAACTCGACCGCCCGGACGGGCACGGCAGGGTTGCATACATGGTGGATCCCTCTCTCTGGCTGCGTTGTCACGCGTACGGCCGGATCTCCCACCTCCCGACGGACTCCGCCTCCCGGACCCCGACCACCTCTCGCGCGCTCAGGTCGACCGACGCCTGGCCGAGTCGTACCGGCCGGTCGGTCGCCGACCAGAAGAAGAACGTGTAGAGGCGGTGGCCCCGGCGCGGGTGGCCCGCGCCGATCGCCGCCCGGGAGATCCTCGGCACCACGACCCATCGGCTCGCCTCGGCGAGCGGGCCGAGCCGGCCGGCCGCACGGAGCAGGTCGAGCGCCTCGGCCCGCTCGGACCGGGTCAGTGGCGGACGGGCCCGGGCCCGTCCGGTGACCGCCGTGAGGCGGCCGGACGGCAGGTCGAGGAAGAACTCCAGCAGCAGGTCCGAGTCGTAGTCGTAGAGCCGGATCCGGGCCGTGCCGGCGTGCCGCCGGGACGTCCGGAACCACGAACGGGCCGGCGCCGGCACCACCTCCACGTCGAGCAGGTGGTGCCGGACGCCGGCCAGTCTGGTCCGGGCCGCCGGGTGGGCGTACAGCAGACGCACCAGGCGGGTCTTGAGCCGGTCGGCGGCGGCGAGCAGGTCCTGTTGGTCCCGCTCACTCGTCCGTACGCCCGCGAGCAGATGCCGGGCGCAACGGCCGAGACGTGCCGAACCGGTCATGGGCTTCCTCCGTCATCGGGGGGGTGGGTTCCTCCTTTCTATGCGTCGGCGTGCCGGGGCGACTTCTCGCGGATTGCCCTACCTGATCAAGGGCGGGACGCCGCCGCGAGCACCGCCACGACCAGGTCGGTGTCGTTGCCGGCGGGCACCGGGCGCAGGTCGAGCAACAGGTGTCCGTCCCGCAGCTCGCCCACCACGGCCGGGTCTCCCACGCGCAACCGGCCGGCGAGCCGCTGGTCGACCGCCACCGCGAAGCTGTGCAGCCGGGTGCTGGCGCCGCTGAGCACCGTGACGTGGGACTCGACCAGCTCGGCGGGGACTCCCCCGGCCCGCAGCGCGCCGACGAGCGACTCGCCCCGGGCCCGCAGGTCGTCGGGGGCGGCCCGGACGGCGGCGAGCGTCGGTGTGCCGCCGTTAGCGACCGTCGCACGGAGCGCGGCCAGGGCCAGTTTGTCCGCCTGCATCGCCCGGGCGAGCGGATGTCGCCGCACCTGTTCGATCACCGCCCGGTCGCCGAGCAGCAGCCCGGTCTGCGGACCGCCCAGCAACTTGTCGCCGCCGGCGGTGACCAGCGTGGCGCCCTGCCGCAGGGCGGTCTCCGCGTCCGGCTCACCGGGCAGCGCGGGCTCGGGACGCAGGAGGCCGGAGCTGATGTCCGCGATCACCGGGACGTGCAGGCCGGCCAGGGCCGCCACGTCCGGCCGGTCCGCCGGGGCGTCTGTGGCGGAGCGGCCCGGCACCAGGGTGAGCACGCACCCGGTGCCGGACCACACCGCCTGCCGGTAGTCCTCCAGCACCGCACCGTCCGCCGTACCGACCGGGCAGAGCCGGGCACCGGTCGAGGTGAGCAGTTCGGGCAGGCGGAAGCCGTCCCGGATCTCGTACAGCTCCCGCCGGCTGATCACCAGTTCCCGGCCGGGCGCGAGCACCGTCGCGGCGAGCACCAGCGCGGCCGGGTTGCTGTTGACCACGTAGGCCGCCGCGGCCGTCGGCACCGCGGCGAGCAGGGCGGCGACCGTCTCCCGGCCGCGCCGCCCCCGCTGCCCGTTGTGCAGGTCGTACTCCAGGTCGGTGCAGCCGGAGGCCACCGCCACCGCGCGCCGGGCCGAACCGGAGAGGACGGCCCGGCCGAGGCCGGGGTGCACCAGGACGCTCGTCGCGTTGATGACGTGGCGGGGCGTGTCCCCCGCGGCCGGCGGCCCGCACGGCAGCGGGTCCTGGTTCCGTTCGCCGGGTGGGCGGGCGGCGGCGGTCCGCGGCGGGTCGAGGAGGGCCGGTGTCGCGACGGGCCGGCTCGTCCGGGCCCTCATCGCGTTGTCACCCGGCCGTCGTCGTGCATCACCAGTTCGTGCCGGCCCGGCGCCAGCCGCACCTCCGCCGTCCGCACCCCGCCGGCCGTACGCCAGGACAGCGTGAACGGGGCTTCCCGGTCGACGGCGAAGAAGAGTTCCGTGCTGGAGGCGCCGGCGTGACCGTTGCTGGGGTAGAGCTGAGCGCGAAGGGCCGGCCGGCCCTCGCCGGGCCGCACGACCACCGAGGCGCCGAGCGCGGGAGTGGGCTGCCGTCCGTCCGCGCCGGCGCGCAGCAGGACCAGCGTGGCCCGGCCGACCGACCGGGACCGGTTCATCAGCAGCCGGCTGTCCTGCCACTGGTTCGCCACCAGCGCGTCCGGGCGGCCGTCCGCGTCCACGTCTCCGACGGCGATGCCACGGCTGACGTCGAGGTGACCGAGACCGCTCCGGGCGGCCACGTCGACGTACCGTCCGTCGGGCCCCCGCGTCCAGAGCACGTTCGCCTGGTGGCCCGACACGTCGTCACCCGGGCGGAAGTGTGGCCAGGCCCACGGGTGCTGGAGCACCTGGTCGTTGGCCATCGCGAGTTCCTGGAGTTCGGGCCAGCGCCACCGGTCCCCGGCCATGAAGCCGGTCGCCTGGAACAACTCGTCGGTGCCGTCGCCGTCGAAGTCGACGGCCTTGACGTCCCAGCCCCAGCCGCTGCGGGACAGGCCCAGGGGTTCACTGCGGTCCCGGTACGGCAGCCGGCCGTCGAGCAGGTCGGAGCCCTTACCGGTCGGGGTGAAGGCGAAGTTGCTCTCCTGCAGCCCCCAGGGTGTCGTGATGTTGCTGACCACGATGGTCGGCAGGTCGGCGCCGTCCGGGTAGGTGTAGGCCACGCCCATGCCCTTGAACGAGTCCCGGCCCAGCACCTTCGACTTCGGCGTCGACGCGGTCCGCTCGCCCCGGACCGGGCGCAGGTCGAGCCGCCCCGGCCGGGAGTGGTTCACCAGGAGGTGGTCCGGGCCGAAGTCGTTGGCGAGGTATACCTCGGGCCGCAGGTCCCCGGTCAGGTCCTGCATCCCGATGGCGAGCGTCCAGGAACGAGCGACCCGGTCGGGCACTCCGGTGGACGCGTCGAGCCAGGCCGGCGCCGTGTCGGGGGCACCGGGGCGGGAGAGGAAGGCCCGGTTCGTGCCGCCGTTGCCGGCGTCCGCCATGCCCGCCTGCATCCGCATCCGCCCGTCCCCGGCGGCCTCCGGATCGAGCACCCGGGCACCGTCCGGGAAGTAGTTGCCGACCAGGATGTCGGCCGCGCCGTCACCGTCCAGGTCGCCCACCGCGAGCGCGGTGGTGTTCCACACCTGCGGCGGCTGGACCAGTTCCACCGGGCGCCATCCCTCGGCGACCCGCAGGAACTGCACCGGGGAACGGCCCCAGTAGTAGACGACGAGATCGCTGTCGCCGTCCGCGTCGAGGTCCGCCGGGACGCAGCCCATCGGCGCGACGCGGTCGATCGGGCCCGGCGGCGCGACGAGCGACGCCGGCGGATAGCGCTCCCCGGTGCCTGGTGCCGGGAAGACCCGCGCCGAGTCGTCCCGCGGATCGACGAGGCACACGTCGTCCTGGCGCCGGTTGCCGTCGGCGTCGAGGAGCGCGACCGCGGCGCCCACCGCGGAGATCCAGGACCGGATGCCCGACAGCTCGGGCGCGACGTCACGAACGTTCCTGGCCCCGGCAGGGGCGGTGTTCAGCGGGCGTACGTCGAAAGCGAAGCGGGCGGCCAGCACGGCGGCCTCGCGAGGGCTCGGCGACGGCCGGACGGTGAGCACGCCGAGGACGGCGACCAGCACGATCACCAGTGCTCCGGGCAGCATGCGACGCGGTGACAAGGACATGGGGTTTCTCCCTGCTCGTGGCGGCGGGCGCCGCCGGCGGGTGCGGATCGGGACCGGTGGAGCCGAGGCTCAGCCGGCCGCCGCGGTTGCCCGGCGGCGGATCTCCCGCTGCCACCACCGGTAGGAGTCGATCTCGGGGCCGAGGGCGAGGGCGGAATCTCGGGAGTCCCGTGCCCAGTTGGCGGCCGTGTCGGCCGGTACGCCGGTGAGCGCGGCCACGGCCGCCGCCGTGTGCGCAGGCACATGACCGGCGGTGCGCCGGGCCTCGGCCGCGAAGGCGGCGCCCTGGGCCAGCGCGGCGCGCTCCTTGCCGTCCAGCGTCTGGAGGTGTTCGAACTGGCGGTCCGAGCAGCCGCCCGCGTAGCAGACGGCAAGGCCGACACCGGCCCACAACTCGGGCCGCAGGCCCGGTGGGAACCCTTCTATCTGCCGGCCGATCGCCGGGACGTCACCACACTCGACGAACCACAGGCTGCGGCCCAGCCCTTGCCGGAGCACCGTCTGGACGGGATCGTCGCGGTCCGGCCGGCGGGCCAGCCGGCGGATCGCGCCCGGCCCGCCGAAGAAGCCGCGGGCGAACCCGGCGCCGTCCAGGGCGAGCCAGCGCAGCAGCGGGTCGAGCGGCAGCCGGCGGTGGACGGTCCGCCAGGGCAGCACGGCGGCCGCCCAGCCGGCCCCGACGTGGACGAGGTGGACGAAGCCCGCGCCGGGGCCGTCGAGCAGGTGCCCCAGCCGGGTCTGCCGGCCGTCCCGGCTCCCCGGTGCCGGGGCCCGGCGCGGCGTGGCGAGGTCGGCCAGGGCCGCGGCCAGCGCGGCCCCCTCGTACGCGAACCCGCGGTTGACGGGTTCGATCAGTGCCAGTTCCTCGTGGATGTCGCGGCGTCCGGCACGCCGCAGCCGGTAGCCCTCGACGAAGGCGAGCGCGCGGGTCTGCAGGAGCAGCCGGCTGGTCACCTCCCCGCGCCGGTGTCGCCGCCCGGCGAGTTCGACGAGCGCCGGCGACAGGGGCGGCACGAGCAGACGCCCCTGTCCCCTGCCGCTTGTCACCGGTAGGACCGATCGTCGTCCGGCCCTCCGCCGGCGGGGGCGAGCCGCCGGCCGTGCGCGTCCCGGGGGTCGCTCAGGGGCGTCACCAGCCGGCGGGTGATCACCCCGAAGGCGGCGGCGACAGCGGCGTTCACGGCGGCGATCTGGGCGCAGGACCACCCGATCACCCCGAACGCGGCCAGGAGGTTGAACAGGGCGAAGAGTGCCACCTGGAGGATGACGGGCTCACGCTTGAAGATCATGTCTGCTCCGTTCGTTGTCGAGGGCAGGTCAGGCCGCCTGGCGGGCGGTGGCCCGACGGGGCCGACGGGCGAGCCCGTGCCAGTACGTGAGCTGCCCGCTCCGATAGGCGTCGAGGTAGAAGTCGGTGGCCGTGCGCCACTCCGCGAGTTCCTCCGCCGTCACCACTGCGGCGAGTTCGCCGGCCCGCTCGGTGGTCGCGTCGGCGATGGTCTGGAAGCAGGCGACGGCGGTGTCGGTCGCGTCGACCAGGTGCACGTCCACCAGGCCCGCCGCGGTGAACAGGTCGTCCGACCGCGAACCGCCGGGCAGCGGGCGCAGCCCGTCGAGGTCCCAGGCGCGGCGTTGCGTCGCCGCGGTCATCTCCGGCCCCGCCAGGGTGTCCGCGAAGACCAGCCACCCGGCCGAGCACAACGCCCGGCGGGCGTTGCGCAGTGCCGCCACCGGGTCCGACAGCAGGGACAGCGAGTCGACTACCAGCGCCAGGTCGTAGAGCCGGTCCGGTTGCCACCTGGTCACGTCGCCCTCCACGAACGACACCCGGGCCATCCCCGGGCCCGCGTCGGCGCGTGCCCGGCGGGCGCAGGCGAGCTGGGCGGCGTTCAGCTCCACGCCGGTGACGGCGCACCCGGTCCGCTGGTTGAGGTACCGTGCGACCGCGCCGGTGCCGGAGCAGAGTTCGAGCACATGGGTCAGCGGGCCGACCCGGAAGGTCGCCGCGACGTCGTCGAGCAGGCGTGCCCCGGCGATGTTGGTGAACTCCCACCCGGCGTGGACCGGCTCGTAGACGGTCGTCCGCCAGAGCGGGCCGGTCACGGTGTCGTAGATGCGGTTCTTGTCGTCCTCGTCCGGGGCGGCGTTCTCCCGCGACGCCCCCGGCGGTGCTCCGGTCATCTCCTGCTCCTCCTGTCACACGCGTCGGCTGATCGCGCGGTCATCGCCCACCCGACCGGATGGGACGGCGTCACATCCGTCATCTGCGGCGGGTGTCGACGGGGCTGCGCACCGGACCGAGCGGCGGCTGCTCGATCACCCCCGCCGGCGCGGTCGCGGCGACCAGCGGGCGGCCGAGCGGCGCGAGCGGCGAGTCGGCGGCCCAGACGTTCTCCGCGAGCCAGTACTCGACTGTGGTGCGGGTACGGGTGAAGAGCACCTGCTCGCCGTCGGCGGACGGCACGGGGTAGCGGACGCCCGGCCCCGCCTCGGTCACCACCCGGCCGGTGCCGTCGGGTAGCTGCTCGTACAGTTCCTCGACCTTCGAGGCGACCATCGTCGACAGGATCCGGCCGTCCGCCGTGGACCGCGGGTTGTTCCGCTCCACGTAGTCCGGACCGGCCAGCGTCAGCAGTTCGCCGCTGTCCAGGTCGATGCGGTAGAAGCCCCAGGTCCAGTTCCCTCCCCGGGTGGACATGAAGACGACGCCGCGCCCGTCGGGGGTGAAGGCCGGCGCCTCGTCCCACCAGCTGTCCTCGGTGAGGTTGGTGATCCGGCCGCTGTCGAGGTCGAGGACGAGCAGGTTCGCCTCGAACGGCTCCGTCTCGCTGCGGAACACCAGGCGCCGCCCGTCCGGCGCGAAGGAGACGGGCGCGTGCAGTCCCCGCAGGTCGTCACGGTCGGCCGTCCAGACGCGCGGCTGCCCGCCCGCCACGTCGACCGTCGCGATCTCCCATCGCGAGGTGGGGTCGGGCCGGAGCGCGCAGGCGATCGTCCGGCCGTCCGGGGACCACGAGGGGAAGGCGGCCTCGCCGGCCGGCACCGGCTGGGACACCCCGGTCGCCAGGTCCAGGATGCGCAGCGCCGAGCGGCCGTCCGCCTCGGTGCCGTACACGATCCGGCGGCCGTCCGGCGCGAAGGACGCGTACCGGGGCTTCTCCTCGGCCGGCACGAGTTCCCGTACCGCCTTCGTCCGCCGGTCCCACACCGCGATGCCCGCGCCCTCGTCGACCAGCCGGTGGAAGAAGAGGTGGTTCCCGTCCCGGGTCCAGGTGGGCCACCGGTCGTCCGCGCCGGTGACGACGAGCGGCCGGCCCACCCCGTCGGCGAGCCGCTGCACCCAGATGACGGACCGCCCCTCGTCGCTGCGGGAGAAGGCGACCGCCGGCCGGGTCGGGCAGATGGTCGGCTTGTAGTCCCACGAGGAGCCGTCGGTGACCGGGATCGCCTCCCCGGTCCGGCTGTCCAGCAACCACACCGCTCCCGCGCCGGTGTCGTACGAGTGGCAGACCAGCCAGCGTCCGTCCGGCGCCCAGGAGCAGGCGCCGGCGCGGCCGGGCTCGGTGGTCACCCGGCGAGGCGCGCCGCCGTCGGCGGACACCACCAGGAAGTGCCGCCTGCCCCAGGGCCCGCCGACGTAGGCGACGGTCCGGCCGTCCGGTGACCAGGAGGGGTACTCCTCCTCGTGTCCGGCCGAGGTCAGCTGGCGGGTCTGGCCGTCGCTGAGCCGGTACAGCCAGATCGCCTTGTGACCACCGCGGGAGGAGGTGAAGGCCAGCTGCTCGTTGTCCGGCGACCACTGCGCCTCGATGTCGTCACCGGTACCCCAGGTGCCCTGCTGCCATTTCCCCGTACGCAGATCGAAGAACCACAGATTGACCGATCCGTTTCGCTTGGAGGAGGCGACGAATCTGGTTCCGTCGGGCGATATCGCCCCGTCCCCGGAACCGTTCGGATCGGCGGCGAGAAGCCGGAGGCGGAATCCGTCCGTTCCCGCTCCGGCGATTCCTGCGCCCCGGGCCGCCCGCTTCACGACACCGGCCGGTCACGACGGACCGAACCATCGGATCGGCGACGGGCCGCTGAACTGAATCGCACGCCAAACCTCCCTGAATCACACGTCACTGGCTTGCGGCGGCATCCCGGCGCAGCGATCAATTCGTACCGGGGCGACGCGAGCCCGAACTTCTCGGATCTTGCTCGTATCGACGGACGACGCTTGAGCAAGATGCGAGTGGAACGCCGTTGTCCGGCGGCCTTGAATGGTGCGGAACCGCCGGGCGTCCGGCCGGCCGACCAGGGAGGGATCTCCACGCGTGAATGGACTTTCGGCCACGAACGGCGTGGTGCACCCGTTACTCACGCCCCCGGCCAGCACGCAGATCTTCGACGGTTCGGCGCTGCCCTGGACCCGGTTGGCGGGACTGCTGGAGGCCGCCCGGTGGACCGCCTCCAGCTGGAACCGGCAGCCCTGGCGCTTCGTCGTCGGGCGCAACGGCGACCGCACCTTCCAGGAGATGCACGGCGCGCTCACCCCGGCGAACCGCACGATCGCCGGCGACGCCGGGGCGCTGGTCCTGGCCCTGCGTCAGGTCCGCGGCGTCGACGGCGCTCCGCTGATCGGCACCGAGTACGAGCTGGGCCTCGCGGTCGCCCGGCTCAGCGTGCAGGCACGGGCCACCGGCTGGCACACCGTGCAGCTCGGCGGCTTCCGCCGTCGTGCCCTGGTGGCGGCGTTCGAGGTGCCTGCGGAGTTCGAGCCGTTCGTCGTACTCGCCGTGGGGCGGGCCACCGCCGACCCCTCCCGGACTCCCGTGCCCCGCTCCCGGCTGCCGCTGGCGGACATCGTCTTCACCGGCAGCTGGGGCGCGCCGTCGGACGGAGAGGGGCTCTCGTGACCGGCACGCCCGACCCGGCCGCACCGGCCACCGCCACCCCGGCCGCCTGCGCGCCGGCCTGGCCCGGCGACTGGGCCACCGACGGCCTGTGGCGGCTGGTCTGGTTCGGGCCGGCCCACCAGGGCTGGGAGTTCGGCTCGTACGCCGGTCCGGCACTGCTCGACCGGGCGGTCGAGGAGCTGCCGCTGCACGCCTCGGACCGGGTCCTGCACCTCGGCTCCGACGGCGGGGAGACGTCCCGGTACCTCGCCCTGGGGACGGGCTGTGCGGTGACCGCTGTGGAGCCGGACCCGGTCCGGCGCGGTCACGCCCGGCGCCGCGCCCGGGCGTTGCCGCCCGACGTCGCCGCGCGCGTACGGATCGCCGGATCCACGTCGGAGGGCGCCTCCGGCCCACCCTTCGACCGGGTGCTGGTGCTGCAACCGGCCCGCACCGGGGACGACCTGGGGGCAGTGCTTCGTCAGGCCGCCCTCGCGGCGCGCCCCGGGGGACGGATCCTGCTCGGCGAGCTGGTCCACCATCGTCCCGGCCGGCCCCGCGGCGCCGCCCCGAACGGGTTGGAGGTCCGGCTGCGGCAGGCCGGCTTCGCCGGACCGCGGTCGGTCGACATCACGGACGAAGCGGTGGACGCGCTGCGCACGGCGCAACTGACCCTGATCCGGCGCCGCCACGAGGTGCTGCGTCACCTCCCGCCCGCCGCCGCCGACCAGTTCCTCGCACTGATCCTCACCGCGCAGGCCGACCTGCGCGAGGGCCGGTCCCGGTTCTGGGCGGTGAGCGCGACCCGGACGTCCCCGGTACCCGGCCGGGTGTGACCCGTCGCCGTGCGGGCGGGCGCCGCGTCAGCCGACCGGCTCGTCCTGCCACACGCTGCGCTGCCAGTCCTGGCCGGACGCGAGCATCCGTTGCAGGTCGATGAGGAAGTTCTCCCAGCCGATCTGGTGTCGATCGGCCGGGCGGCCGCCCAGGTCGTGCTGCACCCGCACGGTGGTGCCGCGCCCGCAGGGACGCAGCGTCCACCTCACGACGCTGTCCCGGTGCCCACGTTCCCGCCAGGTGTACGCCAGCGACCGGGAGGGCTCCAGGTCGACGATGGACCGGGGACCGAGGTCGTCCCCCCAGCCGAAGTCGTACCGGCCGCCGACCCTGGGCGAGACCACCGCGGTGGCGGCGATCCACCGCTCCAGCTCCGCCGGCACCGTCAGCGCCGCGTACACCCGCCGGGCGGGGACGGCCAGTGTCGCCTCTGCCCGGGCCGTGCCGCGCCGGGGCCGCGCGAAGTCGTGCCGGACGACCGGGCGGCCCTCCAGGTGGTTGGCGAGGTTGCCGGCGGCCAGGCACCAGAAGTCCAGGGCGGAGGGGTCGTCGGGGCCGCCGCCCGGAGGCGACCACTGGACGAACCGGACGCCGGTGCGCCCGGTCGGCACCGACACCAGCTCGATCTCCACCGGCGAACCGGCGCCGGCCTCCCAGCAGAGCGCCAGCCGCCGGCCCGGTTGCGCATCGATCGTCCGCAGGGCGCCGCTGGCCCATCTCGGGGTGAAGCTTCCATCGGTACGGAAGCAGCCCGCGTCGGGCTGCGTCTCCACCCGCTCGGCGAACCAGCCGGCCAGCGCCTCGTGATCGGTCAGCGCGGCGTAGACGGCCGACCGGCGGGCGTTGACGGTCGTGGACACCATCAGACGTGCCGGTGCCATGGCAGCTCCCTCCACCGAGCGGTCCGACACGAGGTGGGAAGATCCTCCGGCAACTTCGCATCCCGCCGAGCGCCGCACTAGGACTAATAGTCATAGTGGAAGCCGCAGCCGCCCACCGCAAGGAGGACATCGTGGCAGATCCCCATCGGCCCGGGGCGCCCGGCCTGCCGGCCACCGCGTACGCGGTTCTCGGTCTGCTCTCCTTCGGGCGCGAACTGACCGGTTACGACCTGCGCAAGTGGTCCATGAACATGCGCTTCTTCTACTGGAGCCCGGCGCAGAGCCAGGTCTACAGCGAGCTGCGCCGGCTGCTGGCCCAGGGCTACATCAGCGAGCGGCAGGAGACGCAGCGCGGCTCGCAGACCAAGCGCCACTACCGGATCACCGACACCGGGGTGGCGGCCCTGCGGGCATGGCTGAGCCGGGACGAGGTGGATCCGCCGGTGATCAAGCACAGCGTGATGCTGCGCCTGTTCTTCGGTCACCAGGCGGACCCGGAGGAACTGCACCGCGCGCTGCACGGCTACCTGTCCTGGCTCCGGGAGCAGCGTGCCGACCTGGGCGAGGTCGGGCGTGGGCTGCTGCCCGACTTCCGGTACCCGCATCTGGTGGCCGTGTGGGGCCAGGCCTACTACGCCGCGGAGACCGCGGCGGTCGAAGCGGTGCTGGCCGAACTCGAACGTCTCCGGCCGCCGGCGACGCCGGCCGGGCCCCCTGCACCGCCGGGACCGCAGGACCACTGAGACCCTGGGCGCGCGACCGGGGCCCGTCCGTCCGGACGGGCCCCGGCGGGTCCGGCGTCAGTCCCGGGCGGATGCGCCACCCGATGCCGGCCGGGAGGCCGCCGCGCCGGCGGACGAGCCGGCGGTGCCCGACGTCGGCGGCGCAGTGGCCGGGCCCCCGGCGGGCGCGGAGGACCCGCCCGCCTCGGGGCCCAGCAGCTGCGCGGCGAGCGCCGCACCGTCGTAGTAGACGCGCCACCGGAAGATCCGCCCGTCCCGGAACTCGAAGGTCTCGGCCACCTCGGCCTTCACCAGCCGGTTGGTCGGCGGGACAGTGCCGCCCGGCACCTCCAGCGGGCCGGTCTGCAGACCTCCGCCGGCGTGCTCACTGGCCACCTTCTCGCCGTCGGCGATCAGGTTGGTGATGAACAGCCGCGCCTCGGGCAGCGCGGTCTTGGAGATCGAGAACCAGCGGCGCAGTCCGTCCGGCCCGCGGTAGATCTGCCCGGCCGGCACGTCGTGCAGTTCGAAATCGTCGGTGACGCTCTCCACGATGGAGTCGAGGTCACCCTGGTTGTACCACTCGAAAATCTGGTGGATGAGTCGGCTGTTGCGCTCCGGTGCGCCGGGGTCCCCGAATCCCAGCAGCCCACTGAGCAACGTCCGGAGTTGTTCGCCGAACACGCGCAGGTCATTCACGTGGCTCTCCTATTCTGCTGTGCCGCTCCTCCATTCGTACGGCCGCCGCGGTCATCGAACTTCTCGCAGCTTGCCGCGCTTTCCGGGCCGGACGCGGACGGCCGGCGGACGGCCGCGCAGCAAGGGGGAAGAAGCCGCACGGGCGGTGCGCACCTACCAATGGATGGAGATCGGTGTGCCACGTCTCCGAACGGAGATCGGTAAACGATTCTTCAAGTCGGCTGAGGAGCGGCCCCGCCGATCTTCCTGGGGAAGCGCCCGCCCACGGCCGCACAACTGTGAGGAAGGACAGAATGCCTGCACTGCTGCATTCCCACGAAGTCAGCCAACTTCTCGAACTGGTCCAGGACCAGCCTGGTTCCACCTCCGTCTTCCTCGACCTGCTCGGCCAGATCAAGGACCGGGTGGCCGCCGCCATCGACGCCGACCCCCTGGTCGCCGAGCGTCTGGGCGGCAACCGGCACCGGCTGATCGACATCGAGTTCCGCGAGGAGGAGCAGAAGGTCGCCGACGCCCAGGTGTCGGTCCGCCTCGCCGAGGCGGTCATCTACGACTACGACCGCAGCGTCCTCATCATCGCCGTGCTGGACCTGCGGGCCGGCGTGGTGGAGGCGATCGTCGAACGGCCGGGCATCCAGCCCGCGCTGACCGCGGAGGAGCGGGAGGAGGCGTACGAGCTGGTCGTGACCGACGACCGGTACGAGGCGCTGCGTGCCCGCGGCCCGGTCGACATGGTGGCCCTGCCGGCCCGGGCGGCCCAGATCGAGGAGAACCCCCGCTTCGGCCACCGGCTCTTCCAGCTCTACTTCTGGTCCCGCGGTGACGCGCCGACCCGGGTCGGGCAGGCGGCGGTCGACCTGAGCACCCGCGAGGTCGTCCCGACCGACGAGGCGCGGGGCACCGCGTCGGGGCCGCAGACCCAGGCTCCCCACAACTGACGAGGAGACAACCAATGCCTGGCGGTTACATCACCCACGCCAACTGGACCTTCGGATACTCGATCAACACGATGCAGGGCACCGGGCTGCGGCTCGCCCACGCCCACTTCGACGGCCGACCCGTCCTGTTCCGGGGCGAGCTGGCCTTCACCCTGGTCGACCACGGCCCGACCCACGGCGTGGCCAAGAACGGCCTCGGCGCCCGGGGCGGCGGGTCGCCCCTGGTGCCGCTGCTGCCCACGGCGCCCAACGCGGCCGGGAGCGACCTGCCCCCGACGGCGATCGCCACCAACGACAGCCAGTACGACGCCGCCGCCAATCCGACCGGCGCGGTCCACGTCGAGCGGTACGGCCCCAGCGGCATCGAGCCGGCGAAGGTCGCCTTCTGGGCGAAGTTCCAGGCCGGTGACTACCAGTACGTGCACCGCTGGGAGCTCTTCGAGGACGGCGTCATCGCCGCCTCGGTGGGTGTCGGCGGGCGGCCGGCCGCCGGCCCGGTGGCGGGTCTGCCGCACACCCATCACCACTACTACCGGCTCGACCCGGACGTGGCGACGATCGGCGGGAACACCGTCCAGCTCGGCACCCGGGGCGGGGCCGCCGCGACCCAGTGGAAGAACGTGGCGCGTGGCGCCCACACCCTGGAGCCCGGCTCCCGGCTGCGAGTGGCGAGCGAGGCGCCCAAGCCCAACGGCCTGCTCCGTTCCTACGAGCTGCTGCCGGGGTCGAACATCGGCCCGGACGGCCGCACCAGCAGCGCCGACCTCTGGGTCGCGCCCTACCGGGGCAACCTGGACGACGGCTACGAGGTCGGCACCGACGACAGCGTTCTGACCTCGAGGTACGCGGCTGAGACGGGCGCCTCGGTGGGCGAGGAGAACGACGTCAGCCTGTGGTACGCGCTGCGGCAGCACGTCGAGCCGCGGACGGCGGGCGAGGAACACCGGATCGTGCCCTACCGCTTCACGGGCTTCCGGCTGGACCCGCGCGACTTCCTCGACGACACTCCGAACCGGCTGTACCGGACCTCACCGCCCTCGCCGTGAGGCGGGCGGCCTGATCCGAGGTCGAAAACAGGGGTGGGGCCCTCGGCGGCCCCACCCCGTCGTCGCGTCCCCGGACGGTCAGCCCGTCGGCGGCTTGAGCCGGTCGGGGGCCGGCTCCCACAGCTCGATCCGGTTGCCTTCGGGGTCGATCGCCCAGCCGAACCGGCCTTCCGGATAGTCCTCGGGCTCGGGGCTGACCTCCACGCCGGCGGCCCGCAGCTGCGCGAGCATCGCCGCCATGTCCCGGACGCGGAAGTTGAGCCGCACCGCCTGCCCGGTCTCCTCCTCGACGTCGGCGCCGTACGGCGCGAAGACGGTGGGGCCCTGCTCCTGCCACCAGTCCCGGTCCTCGTCCGGAGTGGGCGGTGGCGTGAGGCCGAGGTGGTCGACGTACCACTTCGTCATCGCCGTCGGGTCCTTGACCCGGAAGAAGAGACCACCGATGCCCGTCACACGTTCCACAGGGAACCTCCGTCTGATCCGCCCCGCACCCGGCGGGGCCGGGCGCTCACGTCTCGTGCACTATGACTGTCAGTCATAGTGCACGAGACGCACGATCCACGCCAGCCGGACACGGGTGGGCGGGCCGTCAATCTCCGGAGCCGCGCCCAGCCGGCACCAGACCGGCGAACCGGAGCAGTTCCACCATGCCGAAGACACCGTTCTGACCGGCCAGAGTGGGTCGCCAGGCGGGGTAGGCGGAGCAGTACGACATCGGGTCTCCCTTCAGGATTCCCAGCAACACCTCCGCCACCAGCCGCCCGCCGACCGGGCCGAGCCGGTGCCCGCCGGTGAGCACCTCCGCCTCCTTCAGGATGTAGTACCAGAGGTAGGCGGGACCGTCGAAGTCCAGCAGCTCGTCGGAGAGCGGCACCTCTCCCATGGCGCGTGCGACGTCCTGGCCCGACGGCAGCTGCTGCGCCTCGCTGCGCAGCATGTTCCGCACGGCCAGCGAGCCGAGCGACTTCGCGAGCGCGCCCTCCTTCGCTCCCGGCACCGCGCTCACCGGCAGGTTGAGCAGCGCCGACGTGAGCGAGGCGCCGAACGCCTTGGCCCGCTGGGGTACCCGGTTCGGGTCGGTCCGGAAGAACAGCGACCAGTCGATCGAGTGCTCGGGCAGGATCCGCCCGCCCCGCAGGTCCGCCCGCGGGCTCGGGGGCGCGTTCCGATCGGCCGGGAACAACGGCGCGCTGAACTTCTCGTTGATCTGGTAGCGGGGCAGGATCGTCGAGTGCATCACCCGGAACGCGGCGACCGCGAACTCCACCGGGATGTACGGCACCGGACGGGGGTCGTAGAAGCGCAGGCCGTTCTCGAAGATGTCGTCGACGATGTGCTGCCCGACGAAGAGCGGCAGGTACTCGTGCACCACGATCCACTGGAAGTGCCAGCGGACCAGCTGCTGTGCCTTGTAGGTGAGTTCGTTGTAGTAGTTGTCGAGGGAGAGCAGATCGTCGAGCCGGCCGGCCGGCGCGTCACCCGGGGCCGCCGGTCGTGACCGGACCCGGTCGCCGACCGCGTCGGTGAGGCTGCCGTCGGCCAGCCCGTCCACCACGCGGTTGTGGAACTTGATGAACGCGAGGTGGATGTGGGCGATCAGCATGTTCTCGTCGTTGCGCGGATCCCCGATCAGCGGCACCCCCTCGGCGGTTCGCGCGAAGTCGGTACCGCCCGGCCCGAGTACCAGTTTGGTGCCGTGCGACGCCTGGTCGTAGAGGTAGGGGTCGACTGTCGGCCCGGCGCCGTAGAGCGCGTCGAGGTCGAGCCGCGGCGGCCGGAACGCCTGGATGGCCTCCGGGTCGACCTGCTGGTTCAGGACGGTGGTGGGGTCGAAGGTGATGTTGTGGTCGATGAACTGGGCGAGGTAGACGAAGCCGGTGTCGACCGGGCCGAGCTTGTCCGGGGTGATCTCCCCCGCGTCCAGCCGGCCTCCCGGAAGCCCGTACTCCTCGGCCAGCGGCAGGCCGGTCGGGCGACGGGGCGGCAGGTTGGGAAACATCCGGCCGAACCGGCCGTGCTGTGCGGTGTTCCCCGGGGGAACGTGGAGGCCGCGGTGCTGTGTGACGCCGTGACGCATGGCAGTCCCTTCATGAGGCTGACGCGAAGGGGCGCGACACCTGGTCGCGCCCCTTCGCCATTGATAGCCACCGTCGGGTGCCGGGGTCTTCTCCCGGCTTGCGGATCCGCCACGCAGCCGCGGACGCGCCCGGCCGCTCAGCCGGCGAGGAAGCCGCCGTCCACGGCGAGCACCGCGCCGGTCACGTAGCTCGCCTCGGCCGAGGCGAGGAAGACGGCCGCGCCGACCAGGTCCTCCGGCTCCGCCACCCGGCCGATCGGGATCCGCTGGGCCAGCATGGCCTGGACCTCGGGGGCCTGCAGGAGCGGCTCCATCATCGGCGTCCGGGTCGCTCCGGGGATCAGCTCGTTGACCCGTACGCCCTGCGGGGCGAACTCGGCGGCCCAGCTCACCGTCAGCATGTGCAGCGCCGCCTTCGCGGCGGCGTACACCGCACCGCCCGGAGAGCCCCGGTGGGCGCCCGCGGTGGTCACGTTGACGACCGACCCGCCGCGCTCCACGAGGGACGGCAGAGCGGCCCGGGTGACGAACAGCGGCGCCTTGAAATTGATCGCCAGGACCTCGTCGACGTTCTCCTCGGTCACCTGGCCGGCGGTGCCCATGCTCATCACGCCGGCGTTGTTCACGACGACGTCGACCCCGCCGTGGCTGTCCAGCACCGCCCGCACCAGCCGGCCGGCCTCACCGGGCCGGGACAGGTCCGCGAGGACCGCCTCGGCCCGCCCTCCGGCGGCCGAGATCCGCTCGACCACGGCGTCGGCGCGTTCCTTGTCCCGGCCGTGCACGACCACAGTGGCGCCCTCGGCCGCGTATCCCGCGGCGATGGCCCGGCCGATGCCGGAGGTGGAGCCGGTGACCAGCGCTACTCTTCCCTCGAGACGGTTCATGACGGCACTCCGATCGACGTGTGGTCCGGGCTGTCGGTCCGGTCCGGCGACGCAGCGGGTCGCGGCGGCCGGATGACGAGGGTGAGCAGCGCGGCGGCGACGAGGATCACGGCCGCGACCTGGAAGGCGAGCACCGTGCCGCCGATGGCGGCGGCGTCCTCGCCGGCGCCGTCGGAGACCATCTGCCGCGACCTCAGCCCCGCGAGACTGACCAGCAGCGCCAGGCCGACGGCACCGCCGATCTGCTGGGCGACGGTCAGCATCCCCGAGCCGAGGCCGGCGTCCTCGGCGGTGGTGGCGGACATCGCGGCGGTGGCGAGGACCGGCACGGCGAGCCCGGCGCCCAGCGCGACGAGCACCATGCCGGGCAGGATGTCCGGCAGGTAGCGTTCGGTCCCGTCGATCCAGGACAGGTAGAGCAGTCCGGCCGCGGTGAGCAGCGGTCCCACGAGCAGCACCGGCCGGGGGCCGAGGCGCCCGACCAGGCGCTGCGAGAGCGAGATGCCGATCAGCAGGCACACGGCCATTGGTACGTACGCCAGGCCGGTCTGCAGCGGCGACCAGCCCAGGCGCTCCTGGACGTGCAGGGTGAGCAGGAAGAACATCGCGAACAGGCCGGTGGTGAAGAGCATCATGGTGCCGTTCGCCGCGCTGCGCGTGCGGTTGGCGAAGAACCGCAACGGCACGAGCGGGTACGCGACCCTGCGTTCCTGGAGCACGAACGCCGCGAGCAGCACCACGGCCACCGCCAGCGGAACGAGCGCGCGAGGGCTGCCCCAGCCGGCGCCGGGCGCCTCCAGCAGCGCGAACACCAGGGCGGCGAGGCCGACCGTGGCGGTGACCGCGCCCGGGATGTCGACCCGTTGGCGAGCGGCCGTCGCGGCGGGCGGAACCAGTGCCGGCACCAGCGCGAGCACGACGACCGCCACCGGCAGGTTGATCAGGAAGACCAGCCGCCAGGAGACCAGGTCGGTGAGCAGACCGGACAGCACGTAGCCGACGATTCCGCCGAGGGCGGCGATGCCGCCCCAGAGGCCGATGGCCTTGGCCCGCTCCGCGCCCTCCGCGAAGATCAGGGTGATCAGGGCGAGCGCGGTCGGCGAGGCCAGCGCGCCGCCGACGCCCTGGAGGAACCGTGCCGCCACCAACTGCCAGGGCTCCTGCGCGACGCCGCAGGCGAGCGATGCCACGGCGAAGACGGCCACACCGGCGAGGAACACCCGACGGTGCCCGACCAGGTCCCCGGCACGTCCACCGAGCAGGATCAGGCCGCCGAAGGCCAGCAGGTAGCCGTTGACGACCCAGGCCAGGCCGGTGGCCGAGTAACCGAGGTCCTCGCGGATGGACGGCAGCGCGACGTTCACCACCGTGTCGTCCACGACCAGCATGAACTGCACGAAGCAGAGCAGTGTCAGCGCCCACCAGCGCCGGCGTACGGGTGAACGGGGCTCATCGGCCGCAACGGCCATGTCTCCTCCTGGGTTAGTGCACGACGTCTCACGCGCGGCGTGACTCGACGACCATGGGCAGGCTGTTGGGCAGGCCGCCCTTGGCGACCGACGGCTTCACGACGTGACCGGGCACCGGCCGCAGGCGCAGCCGGCGGACGAGCGTGGCGAACACGACGAGCATCTCGGTCATGGCGAACTGCTCGCCGATGCAGATGTAGCGGCCGGAACCGAACGGCAGGAACGCGTTGCGGGGCACCTCTGCCGCACGTTCCGGCAGCCACCGGTCCGGGTCGAACCGGAGCGGATCGCGGTAGATCCGGGGGTCGCGGTGGATCGCCTGCGGGCTGAACATGATGGTCGCGCCGGCCGGCAGGGCGTACCCGCCGAGTTCGACGGCCCGGGTCGTCTGGCGGGTCAGCACCCACATCGCGTACAGCCGCAGCACCTCGCTGAGGAAGCGCCGGGTGTACTCGAGCTTCGGCAGGTCGGCCGCGGTGACCGGCCGGTCGCTGAGCACGTCGGTCAGCTCCTCGTGCAGCCGGCGCTCGACGTCCTCCCGCTGGCCCAGCTCGTACGCCGCCCACACCAGGGCACCGTTCGTGGTCTCGGTCGCGGCGGTGGCGATGGTCATCACCTCGGCGTGGACCTGCAGGTCCGGCATCGGCTCGCCGGTGTCCTCGTCACGGGCCGCGAGCAGCATCGACAGCACGTCCCCGTGGTCGACACCGTCGCGCCGGTACGCCTGGATCATCCGGTCGATGATCTGGTGCAGCCGGTGCAGCGCCCGGTCGAAGCGGCGGTTGCCCGGGGTGGGAAGGGCCGCGAGGGCCGGCATCATGGTGCGGACGGCCACGCCGCTCACCGCGATCGGGATCGACGTGCGGAACTCCTCGACCGCCTCGCGCCCGATGTCGGAGGCGAACAGCGCCTTCGCCGCGACGGTGAGGGCGATCTCGCGCATCTCCTGTTCCATCACGATCCGGTCGCCGTCGCGCCAGCCGGCGATCCGCTCGCCGGCGATGGCGCGCATGACGTCGACGTAACCCGCGACGCGTTCCTTGTGGAACGCGGGCTGCATGAGGCGGCGCTGGCGGTGGTTGAAGTCGCCGGTCGAGCACGAGATGCCGTTGCCGAGCACGAGCTTCGCCTTCTCGACCAGAGGGCCCTTGCCGGCGAAGGCCGGGGCGTCGGTGACCAGCACGCGGCGCAGCAGGTCGGCGTCGTTGACCACGTAGACCGGTTTGCGGCCGAGGTAGATCCGGACCACCGGCGCGGTGTCCCGGGCGCGCTCCATCAGCCGGAGTCCCTGGCTCATCAGCAGCGGTGCGTGCCCGGCTATGGGCAACCGGCCGGGCAGCACCGGCACCTCTGGCTTCGTCGTGTCTGCGGCGACCATCGGATCCTCCCCGGCGGTTCGCGCCCCACCCGGCTGGCAGCGCCGGCCGGGATGCACCGCGGGCGAGCGGCGATCAGCCGACGGGACGGCGGCGCACGGAATCCGTCGCCGCCCGACGCCCTCTATGACTAACAGTCATAGTGGAGTATGACTATCAGTCAGTGCAACCCCGGCGCGCCGTTCACCTGCCGGGCGAGGGGTCGTCCCGCCGGCGCCGGTGGAGCAGCCGCAGTCCGACGACCAGCAGCACCAGCAGGTCGGCCCCGAGCAGCACGAGCACCCACGGCTCGGCCGACGCGCCGTGCGAGTGCCCGCCCCCCGCCGGATCGACCTGGACACGCGGATCGGGCCGGTCGCCGACGACTGCCGGCGGCGCGTCCCCACGTACGTCGAACCGGATCGTGCCGGCCAGCTCACGGCCGGCGCCGAACTCCGCGTGATAGGCCACCAGGTACGTCCCCTCGCCGGCCGGCGGCACGGCGATGCTGACCTGGCGTCCACGAACGACCGGGCGGCCGACCTGCGGCGCGATCCCGGGCGCGGCGACCGAGAGGTGCGTCCCGGAGCCGGCCGGCGGACGGTCGAAGGTGAGCGTGACCGAGGACGGCGGCCGGCCGACGACCGCCCGGTCCGCGGGCGCCGCGGAGACCATCCGGACCGGTGCCGCGGCGGACAGGATGCTCAACAGCGGTACGCCGAGCGCGAGCGCCGCCACCGCCGCACCGGCCGCCCAGCCCGTGCGGGCCGGCCGGGCGGCGGGGACGGGCACGTCAGGCCCCCGCGGGAGCGGGACGACGACAGCTGCACCGCATCAGTGCCCGCTCGTGCCACGTCGGACGCAGGTGCAAGCCGATCGCGATCACCATCGGCGCGAAGACCACGGCGTTGTAGAACAGGTGCAGCTCGACGCGCGGGAACACGACCTGGGCGAGGCTGGTCGGCACCGGGCGACCCAGCAGGTACTGACCGGTGAGCGACTGGACGAGCAGCAGCAGGTGCTCCAGGTGGTGCCACACCTGCACGCCGAGGGCGATGCCCCACCACAGCCGGGCGCGGCCGACGAAGCCGTCCCGCAGCAACCAGAAGCCGGCGAGCATCACCAGGGCGTATCCGTAGTGCAGCCACTCCGACTCGATCAGCCACGGGAAGGGCATGCCCAGCAGACCACGGGCGTCGGGCCGGCTCCAGCCCAGGATCCAGATCTGCGCGGCCTGCACGAGGTGCTCGGCCCAGTGGGCCAGCACGACGAACGTGAACACGTTGATCGCGGCGCGGTGCCAACTGGTGTTCCACGTCGTGACGAGCGACGTGGGGTTCACCGGCTGGAGCCGCCGAGGACGGTCGGACATCGGGCCTCCGGGGATCGGCGCTGACGGCGTGGCCGTAGCGGTCGGACGGCTTCGACGGTAGGAGCGGACCGGGTCCGGAACCTCTTCCCGCTTGCGGTCCGTCCCGGCCGGACGGTCCCGGCCCGTGCGGGCTGCCGGCCGGCCGCCGGAGGCGGGTCGCGCGGCCGGCGCCGGACCGGGCATAGTGGGCCGCGGCGCCATCGACCGGCGTCGCCGGCTCGGGGGAAGAGGTGGTGGGGTGTGACGACGCGCTCACGTGTCCGGCTGGCCCGGGCGGCCGCACTGGTGGCGCTGGCCGGAGGGACGCTCGTGGTGGCGGTGGCGGTGGCGGCGGCACCGGCGACGGCCGCGCCGGAGACGGTGAGCATCCTGAGCGTGTCGGCGGAGAACGTGAAACCCCGCGAGACGGTACGTGTGCAGTTCCGCGTCACCAACGACGGACGCCGCGCCGAGACGGCGATCGTGGTGGTGGGCGGCGGCCTGCGGTGCGCCACCGGCTGCCGGGCGGAGCCGAATCTCCGGCCCGGTCAGAGCCGGACCTTCGACGCGACACTCGTGGCCCCTGACGCTCGCCCGGGCGAGACCACCGGCCTCAACATCTCGGTCGGCGTGCGGCTCGCCGGGCAGAACAGCTACGCGTACAAGATGGTCTACGTCCACGGGCCGGGCGCCTCGCCCTCCGGCGAGGCCGAGCCGGCGGCGGGGGTGAGGGGGGTCTCCGGCCGGGTCGGCGACGCCGACGAAAAGGCCATCGGCGGGGCGGATCTGACCATCCGGGACAGTGCCGGCCACGAGTACCGGACGACCAGCGACCGCAGCGGCCGGTTCTCGATCACGTCCAGGGCCGGCAGGACGATCGCCGAGGGATCCATCACGGTCCGCGCGACCATGGACGGCTACCGCACCGCCCGCGCGACCGTACGGGGCCGGGCCGGTGACGTCGCGACCGTACGGTTGACCCTCTCCGCGGTGCCGGCGCCGACCACGACGTCGCCGTCGCCCACCGCGGAGGCGAGCCCTCTCGCCGAGGCGGCTGACGACGACACCCCCGCGGCCGCGCCGCCCACACTCACGGCCACCGGCGACGAGGGCGGCAGTACGTCGATGTTCCTGCTGGGCGGCCTGCTGGTCGCCGCGGGCCTGGGCGCGCTCGCACTGGTGATGGTGCGGCGCAGGAGCGCACCGGGCGCGGCGGCGGAGGCGGCCGCTCTCCCGGCGGCCCGGCTGCCGGCCGGCGGAGACCTGGCCGACGCGCCGACCGCGATCCTGCACATCGGGCCGGCCGGCGGAAGCCCGGCTGTCCCGGGTCCGCCGGGGCGCGCGAAGGCTCGCCCTACGCCGTCCGCTGCGGGCCGACGACGCTCCAGCAGAGGCCGGCAGGGTCGCGCAACATGACCTGGTGCGACGGGGCAGCCGGCGGCTCGAGGTGGGCGCCCGCGGCCACCGCCCGCCGCAGCACCGACTCGGGGTCCGTCCGCTCGATGGTCAACACCTCGTCACGGTCTGCGGCCACCGACGGGTCGCCCGCCTCCCACCACTCGCTCACGGTCAGGTGATGGCCGCCGACGGCCAGTTCCGCGTGCACGACATGCCCGTCGAGCAGGCACTCCCGTTGGATGGCCACGGCGTCGAAGACGTCCGTGTAGAAGGCGATCGCCTCGCTTGTGTCGCTGACCGTCAGGTGCGGTCCCGTACGCTGGTCCTGTGCCCGCATGAGACTGCTGTCCCTTCGCTACTCGGCGATCCGGGTCCGACCGGTCCAGCGGAAGACCACCGGCTCGACCGCCGCGGCGGCGTTGCCCCGCTCGAAGTGCTCGTACCCGCCGTAGTACAGGATCTTGATCTTCTTCTCGGCCGTGGACACCCGACGGCTGCGCAGGTCGGCCGGCAGGTCGGCCGGGCCGCCTTCCAGGACGACATCGATGACGCCGGCGGCGTCCCGGGCGACCGGATCAGCTTGCGAAACGTCCTTCATGGCACGACCTCCGTCGCATTCCGCACACCTTACGAGCCGCTACAGGGGCGACGGCGGCTCGGTCCACACAGGTCCAACGACACCCGATGCCGGGTGAACCGAACGTAGTGCAGATCACATTTCGCCGGCACCCTTAGCGCACCCCTAGATACGCCCTGGGCAGCGACGATGCCCAGACCAGCCCTGTCGGGCGGCGGGCTCACTCCCAGCGGAAGAAGCGCGTCGCCCCCAGGGAGGCGACGGCGGCCGTGACGGCCAGGGCGATCAGCTGCGGCAGTTCGGGGTCGGCGCCCGCCCACGCCGCGCCGATGGTGTCGACCGTCGCGCCGAGCGGCGAGTAGTCGGCGACGACGGCCAGGGCACTCGGCATCCGGTCGCGGGGCAACCAGGCACCGGCCAGGAAGAGCAGCGGGAAGAACAGCGCGGGGCCGATCGACTGTGCCGCCCTGGCCGACGGCGCCAGCGCCGCGATCAGCAGGCCGACGGCGAACAGGCACGCGACCCCGAGGAGGAAGGCCAGCACGAACCCGGGCAGGTTGGCCGGCGCCCGCTGGTCCAGCAGGAACCGCACGGCGATCGCGGTGACCACCGCACCGAGCACGCCCATCACGAGGTTGACCACGACCTGGGCGACCAGCAGCAGCGCGGGCTGCACCGGGGTCGTCGCCAGACGGCGCAGGATCCGGCGTTCCCGGTAGATGCCCAGCGCCATCGGCAGGGTGAAGAGCGCGAGCATGCCGATGGTGAGAGCCAGCGCGAGCGACGGCAGGAACGTCTGCTCGGCGTGCTGCCCGGTGTCGGCGGCCGTACCGGCACGCTGCGGCAGGCCGAAGACGAGCATCAGGCCGATCGGCAGGGCGAAGACGAAGAACAACGACACGGGCTCCCGGAGGAACAGCTTCGTCTCGACGGCGATCAGCTTGGACAGGGCGCTCACGACGACCTCCCGTCGGTCGGGGACTGCGCGGCGGTCCGGCCGCCACGGCCGGTCAGGGCGACGAAGGCGTCGTCGAGGCTGGGCTGCTCGACCCGCAGGTCCGTGTAGGTTGTTCCGCGCCCGTTGAGCACTGACAGGACCGACTGGAGCACGTCCTTCGTGCCGGTCACCGTCACCTCCGCGCCGTAGCGGCTGACCCCGGTCACGTCGGGCGAGGCGAGCAGCAGGGCGTCCTCGACCGGCTCCGCCGGGCGGAAGTGCACCCGGTGCTCGCTGCCGACGCGGGCGAGCAGGCCAGCGGGGCTGTCGATGGCCACCACCCGCCCCTTGTCGATGATCGCGATCCGGTCACAGAGTCGTTGCGCCTCCTCCATGAAGTGAGTGACCAGCACGACGGTGACGCCGCGGTCGCGAATCCGCTCGACGAGATCCCAGGTGTCCCGGCGGCCCTGCGGGTCGAGGCCCGTGGTCAGCTCGTCGAGGATGGCGATCTCCGGCCTGCCCACCAGCGCCAGGGCCACCGACAGTCGCTGCTTCTGCCCGCCGGAGAGCTTCTGGAAGTAGGTGTTGCGCTGCTCGGCCAGGCCTAGGTCGGTCAGCAGCTCGTCGATGTCGGCCCGGTTGCGGTAGAAGGACCGGTACAGGTCCAGCGCCTCCCGCACCCGCACCTTGTCCGGCAGCTGGCTCTCCTGGAGCTGGGCGCCGACGCGCTGGCGCACCTCGGTGCGGTCGCGCACCGGGTCCAGCCCGAACACCCGGACGGTCCCGCCGTCGGGACGGCGCAACCCCTGCACGCACTCCACCGTGGTCGTCTTGCCGGCGCCGTTCGGGCCGAGGACGCCGAAGATCTCGCCCTGCTCGACGGTGAAGGAAACGTCGTCGACCGCGACCTTCTCGCCGTACCGCTTCTGCAGATGATCGACCTCGATGACCGGCATCTGGGGTGGTCCTCCTTCATGTGCGGTTTGCCGTCGGAAAGGGCGGACCCCTCGGCTGATCGCGGCGTCGGTTCGCGGGAACGGGCCGGACCCGGGCCGACCGACGCCCGACATCATCCGCGCAACCGATGCGCCGATCAACTGATCGGGTGACGAATCGGGGGTGTCGATGTCGGGGAACGATCCTCCACAGGGGTGCCGCCCGGCGACAGGGGTGTCGCCCGGTCACGCCAGGTGTCCGTGCGTCCGTCCGGGCGGGCGGCGGCTCCGGGCGGCTTCTCGCCCACGGATCCGGTGTGGCTCGTCACCGCCGTGCCGGGCACAGCGGCAGCAACTCGTCGAGCCGGGTCAGAACGACGTCCGGGCCGGCCGTGCGCAGCGTCTCCTCGTCGGACTCGCCCCACAGCGCGGCCACCGCCGTCACCCCGGCCGCCCGCGCGCTGGCCAGGTCGCTGGGCGCGTCGCCGACCATCAGCGCCTCCGCGGGCCGGGCCCCGAGCAGGTGCAGCGCCCGCCGTACGATGTCGGGCGCGGGCTTCGGGCGGGGCACCTCGTCCGAGCCCACCACGTGGTCGACGAGCGGCAACAGGTCGAGCCGGCCGAGCAGGTCCCGGGCGCGTACGCCACTGCGGCCGGTGGCCACGGCGAGCCCGATCCCCCGCCGACGCAGGGTGCGCAGCAGCTCCGCCGCGCCGACGACCGGGCTGACCCGGTGTGCAAGGCGGTTGCTCTCCCGCACGAACGGCTCGGCGAGCGCCGCTGGCAGACCCATCAGCTCCAGCACCTCCGGCAGGTACCGGCCCGGGTGACGGCAGTACTCCTCGACCGGGGCCATGCCGTCGCCGACCACCTCGGCGTAGGCGAGGGCGAACGCCTCTCTGGCCACGGCGAGGCTGTCGACCAGCACCCCGTCGAGGTCGAACACCACCGCCCGGACACCGTCGGGTGCCGCCGTCGCCCTCGCGACCACCGATGTCACCTCCCCGCCCGCACGACCGCCACGGCCGGTAGGGGTGGCAGGCCGCGGAGGCCCCCGACTACGGTCAGGACCGTTCTCCCGGCCCACCGGCGCGGCGCACTCGCCCACCCGGATCCGGCGGTACCCCACGACCCTACCGGCGTCGCGGCCCCCGGCAGGGCTCGGACCGGGCCGCTGAGAGGATCGCACCATGCCGCTGCTGGGCTGGCTGACGAAGGGCACCGACGAGCACCCGGACGCGATCCGGGTCGACGGCCGGGCGGTGTCCTGGGTGGAGCTTCGCCGCCTTGCCACGGCGGTGGCCGACGAGCTGCGCGGCGTCGACCGGGTGGCGATCGAGGCCACCGCCACCCTGGAGACCGTGGTCGGCGTGGTGGGCGCGCTGACGGCCGGGGCGGCGGTCGTGCCGATCCCGCCGGACGCCGGGCCGATGGAGCGCGATCACATCCTGCGCGACTCGGGCGCGACGGCGCTGCTGGCCCCGGCCGGCGCGGAACGCACCGTCGGTGACGCCGGCCGGCCCGTCGTACCCGTCGACCTGACCCGCCGGTCGGACACCGTCCACCCCGAGCCGGATCCGGCCTGCACCGCGGTGATCCTCTACACCAGCGGCACCACCGGCGCCCCGAAGGGCGCCGTGATCTCCCGCCGCGCGATCGCCGCCTGCCTCGACGGGCTGGCCGACGCCTGGGCATGGACGCCGGACGACCTGCTGGTGCACGGCCTGCCGCTGTTCCACGTGCACGGGCTGGTGCTCGGCGTGCTCGGACCACTGCGGCTGGGCGGCCGGCTGCACCACGTGGGCCGCCCCCGCCCCGACCGGTACGCCGCCGCCAACGGCACCATGTACTTCGGGGTGCCGACGGTGTGGTCCCGAATCGCCGCCGACCCGGACGCGGCCCGGGCGCTGCGTCCGGCGCGGCTGCTGGTCTCGGGCAGCGCGGCGCTGCCGGCGGCGGTCTTCGCCGACCTCGCCACCCTCACCGGTCACCGGGTCGTCGAGCGGTACGGGATGACCGAGACCCTGATCACTGTGAGCGCCCGGACGGACGGCCCACGCCGGCCCGGCACCGTCGGGCTGGCGCTGCCCGGGGTCCGTACGCGGCTGGTCGGCGACGACGGCACCCCGCTCCCGGCCGACGGGGCGACGATGGGCGAGCTTCAGGTCACCGGCCCCACGCTGTTCGACGGCTACCTCAACCGTCCGGACGCCGACGCGGCGAGCCGTACCCCGGACGGTTGGTTCCGCACCGGGGACGTCGCCACCGTCGACCCGGACGGCTGGCACCGGATCGTCGGCCGGGCGTCGACCGACCTGATCAAGAGCGGTGGCTACCGGATCGGCGCCGGCGAGGTGGAGGACGCCCTGCTGACGCACCCGGGGGTCCGTGAGGCAGCCGTGGTGGGCACCCCGCACCCCGACCTCGGTCAGCAGGTCACCGCGTACGTGGTGGGCGACGGGGTGGGCGAGGCCGAGCTGATCGACTTCGTGGCCCGGCACCTTTCGGCGCACAAGCGACCACGCGAGGTGCGCCTTGTCGACGCCCTGCCCCGCAACGCCCTGGGCAAGGTGCAGAAGACGCGGCTCAGCGCAGACGGTTAGGACGCGACCGCCGGGATGCTGATCGCGGTGACCACCAGCCCTTGCTCGACCAGGAACCTGCCCGCGAACGCCCGCACCTCGGCCCCGCCGAACACCGGACCGGGCACCAGCAGCCGGGCCTCGAACGTGCCGGCCGGGTCGAACACGATGTCCGCCTCGGAGAAGTCCAGCCACTGGCCGGTGAGCGGGAACCACGCCTTGTACACCGCCTCCTTGGCGCTGAACAACAGGCGGTCCCAGCAGACGGCGGGGCGGACCGCGCCCAGCGTGACGGTGCGCGACCGTTCGGCCGGCAGGGCGATCGCTCCAAGCACCCCGTCGGGCAGCGGGGCGTGCGGCTCGGCGTCCACCCCGAGGCTGGCGAACGCCGCCGTACGGCCGACGACCGCCGCCCGGTAGCCATCGCAGTGCGTCATACTGCCGACCACGCCGTCCGGCCAGAGCGGGGCACCGCGTGCGCCGGAGACGATCGGCGCCGGGGCGAGGCCCAGCTCGCCGAGGGCCAACCGGGCGCAGTGCCGCACTGTGGTGAACTCCCGGCGGCGTTTCTCCACCGACCGTGCCACCAGCGCCTCCTCCTCGGGGAACAGGGTCACGCCGGCGGGATCGGTGAAGGACTCGGACACCGCCACGGTGGGGGGCAGGATCTGCTCGATCACGTTGGCCGATGGTAGGCGCTGCGGCACCCCTCGCCGCGGCGGGCCTCGGCGATAGGTGCACCATAGGGGTCGGGTACGGGTGCCGGCCTGCACGGGACAGGTGCCACTCTGGGCGCCGTCCCGGTCCTGCGGGCGGGGCACCTGGATTTGGGGCGGATGGACGCGGGAATGGCGATGCTTACTGGCAAAGTGGTGCGGTTCGACGAGGTGCGGGGCTACGGGTTCATCGCCCCGGACGACGGCAGCGACGACGTGTTCGTGCACGCGAACATGCTCGACGGCGACAAGTGGGCACTGACGCCCGGCGTCCCGGTCGAGTACGACGCGGTGGAGACCGAGCGCGGGCCCAAGGCCGTGCTGGTGCGGGTGTCCGGCGTCGCCCCGGGTGCGGATCGCGTCCCGGCGGCCGGTGCCGGGCTGTCCGCCCGGGCCGGCGTCACGGTCGGCGGCGGGCGCAGCAGGGACAGCGGGCAGGCCACGGGCGGCGCGGAGGACGACGAGGGCCTGTGCGACGTCCTCTCCGAGCGGGCCTTCTCCGCGGAGACCACCGAGGCGCTGGTGACCTCCGTGTCGGACCTGACCGGAGCGCAGATCGTGGCGGTACGTGCGAGGATGCTGGAGCTGGCCCGGCGGCACGGCTGGGTGGAGGGCTGACCGTGGCGGGGGCGGGTCACCGCCGCCCGCTGTCCGGCCGGCTCAGCCGCGGGCGATCAGCAGGGACTTCCTGATCCGCCCGAAGGCGCTGCGCGGCAGCTCGTCGACGAAGTGCACCCGCCGGGGGCGCTGGCCCGCCGAGAGGTACCGGCCGACGTGGTCGATGAGCACCTGCGCGGTCACCCCCTCGGCGACGACGTAGGCGGTGACCTGCTCGCCGAGCGCGTGGTGCGGCGTGCCGACGACGGCGGCGTCGCGCACGCCGGGGTGACTCAGCAACGCCTCCTCGATCTGCCCGGTGGGCATTCGCCGGCCCCGGCTGTGCACCACGTCGAGCCCGCACCGCCCGATGATCCGGTACGTGCCGTCGGGGGCCACGCTGGCCAGGTCCCCGGTGGCGTGCCAGCGACCGGCGGCGAGGCTCCGCCCGCCGACGTACCCGCTGAACAGCGTCGGCCCGCAGACGCTCAGCTCGCCCGCCGACTGGCCGTCGGCCGGCACCGGCCGGTCCTCGCGGTCCAGCACGCGCGTCTCGACGCCGGGCAGGGGGGTGCCGACAGCGCCCGGAACCGAACGGTCGCCGGCCCGCCCGGTCAGCGCGACGAGCGTCTCGGTGGTGCCGTAGGCCTGCACCGGCCGGTGCGAGGTGAGCAGTCGGAGCCGCTCGGCCACGGCGCGGGCCAGCGGACCGTCCGCGGAAACGAGGATCCGCGCCGCGGACAGCGGCCGGGCCCGGTGGCCGTCCAGCGCTATCCTCGCCCACTGGTCGGGCGACGCCAGGTGCATGGAGCCGACCGGCCCGGCGGTGCCGGCGTCATCGAGGTGGACGAAACGGCTTCCGGCCCGCAGTGCGCCGAGCAGGCCGACGACCAGACCGTACGCCCGGAACAGCGGGGTGCCCTGGACGACCACGTCCTCCTCGCTCCAGTGCCACGCACGGGCCAGAAGGTCGAGGTCGGCGGCGATGGCGCGGCGCGAGATGCGCACCCCTCGTGGCGGCCCTGATGCGCCACCGGTGTAGAGGATGACGGCGTCGCTGCCCGGGGCGGGCTCGGGGTGCCGCGTCGAGGCGTGTTCTCGCAGGTCGACCGGGATCGTGGACAGGCCGTCGGCCCCGGACGGGGCACGGCCGAGGATCACCGTCGCTCCGGACTGCCGCAGGATGCGGCGGCGTTCGCGTTCGTCGGCGCCGGGAGGCAGCGGTACGAGCGGCGCCCCGGCGAGGAGGGCGCCGAGCATTCCGACCACCGCTTCCAGCGTCGGTGTGCCGTCGACCGCGACCGCGGTCGCGCCCCTGATCCGATCAGCGACGGCGGTGACGCAGCCCAGCAGGGCCTCGCTGGAGAGGGCTTTTCCGGCCACCGTGACCGCGTCGGCCCGATCCGCACCGAATCCACGCAGCACCGGCAGCAGTGTCATCTCCGCTATCCCCTGCGCGGGGCGGCAACGAGTCGCGGCGGCAGCTGGGACATCACGACGGCCACAGAACCCTTCAGGTCTCGGGCCTGCACGGCCCCATGTCCGGCTATCCAGACGGTGGAGACCGGGTGCCCCGAAATTAGGGCCGGGCTATCGTCGGGCACAACCCCTAGCCGCCGAGTCCGAATCCCCCTGTCCGGGCCTACTGGCCAGCTAGGACCGGATCCCGGCCGTCCGGACACAACGGCCGGCCCGAGCGCTCACTCCGGCTCGGCGAACAATACAGAGACCGCATTTGTCTTCAGCGAGCGAAAACCGATCGGAAAACGTCTTTCTCAATGCCCGGCAACTCGCCGTCACGACTTTATCGCATTGACGCGTCCCGCATGAGATCAGCCTTCAGGCCGAATGGGACCGCAGACCTCCGCAACCAACAGGACACTCGGACGCATAATTCCTTTTCATACATAATCGCAGAATCTCCCAAACGTCCGAATCGTGGCCCACCGACGCACACCAAGCCTCGACCGCCGGCAGGATCGGACAGGCATCGATCGCAGTTCCGGCATCGATGCCTTACATCGCAACAATCGAGCGCCTCCGGCAATTGCCGGAGGCCCGACCAGACCCCGCAGCCCCACCCCGGGGGCGGACGACACCTCCACACCAGCTGCCGGCACCAGGCCCGCCCGCGCCGGGATCGGCACGGGCGGGGTCACGAACGCCGAGTTCAACGACGATGACGCTCAGCTCGACGTCTCCGCACGCCGCAACCGCGGGCGGCTTCGAACACCTCGGCGAGAGCGACCGGCAACGCCCGGACGCCGGATTAGCACGGAAAAGCCCATTCGCCAATCAGCAGGCGGGCCGAATAAGCGGAACCATCGGCTCATGGGAGCGCTCTGTCACGGTACGGGACCAGCCGGCGACTTTCCGTCGCCACCCCCGGTCCGGGTCACCCGAGACAAGTAACCCATGTTTGCTCATCCTTTACACAACTCGGCTTGCCGCCCAATTGCCCAACTGCCATACTCCCACCATCAAGGAGGTCGATAGGAAGTGTCGACCCCGCGAGAGCTGGGAATTATCGCCGACGCACACGGGAACACGGCTCGCAGCAGCCAACCGGTCAAGTCGGTCGATGGCGCACCGGCAAAGCTCGACACCCGTCGATACTTGCCGATAATGGAATGGGTCAAGAATTGCCGGTCTCCAATTTGGTCGAGCTGTCGGGCCGCACCGGGCACGCGGCCCTCCCCCGGAGGGGGCGGTGATGGAGCTGACCGAGCGTTCAAGCCAGCTCGGCCTGCTGGAGCGCCGACTCGCAGACCTGCTCCGCGGCGGCACCTCGCCGACCGACCGGCCGGTGACCGTGCTGACCGGCCCGGTCGGCTCCGGCAAGACCGCGCTCTCACAGACCTTCGCCCGGCGCGCCTGCGACGCCGGAGCACGGGTCATCGGCGCGAGCGCCTCCCGCGCGGAGCGCAGCGTACCGCTGGAGGTCGTCCGGCAGCTCGTCCGCGCGGTGCCGTCGTGCGCCGCGGACGCCCCCGACATCCGGGCCCGCCTCGCCCGGCTGCTGGACGCGGGCGCCCTCGCATGGAGCGACGCCGATCCGGCGGACGCGGAGAACGCCCGGCTCACCGCCGCCATCGGGCGCGCCCTGCTCGAACTGACCTCGCGGGGGCCGCTGGTCATCGTGGTGGACGACATCCACCACGCGGACGTGCCGTCGCTGCGCTGTCTCGATTACGTGGCCCGGCGGCTCTCCGGCCTGCCCGTGCTGATGGTCCTGACGGAGGCGCCACGCACCCGGCCGTGGCAGGCGGACGTGCACGCCGAGATGCTGCAACCGGCGAAGCTGCACCGCATCCGCCTGCCGCTGCTCACCGCCGAGGGGACGTTCCAGCTGCTCGCCCAGCGGCTCGACATCCCGCTCGCCCGCAGCATCGCCGAGGAGAGCCACCGGATCAGCGGCGGGAATCCGCTCCTGGTGCATGCGCTCGCCGATGACCAGGCAGCCGCGCCACGGTCCGCCGACGCCCCGGCGGTCGGCGAGTCGTTCCGGGAGGCCGTGCTGAGCTGCCTGTACCGCTGCGACCGCCTGGTGCTCAACGCCGCCCGGGTGCTCGCCGTGACCGGCGAGCCGCTGCACGGCAGCCTGCTGCCGCATCTCGTCGACGCCCGGTTGCACCCCGCGCTGGGCGCTGTCGACAAGTCGACCAGCGCGGGGCTGATCGATGAACAGGGGTTGCGCCATCCGGCGGTGACCCAGGCCGTGATCGACGGGATGACCGCCGAGGAACGCGTACGGCTGCATCTGGGAGCAGCCCGCCTGCTGCACGACGACGGCGCGCCCCCGGCCCGGATCGCGCCGCACCTGGTGGACATCGGCGAGCTGGCCGAACCCTGGATGGCGCAGACCCTGCTGGACGCCGGCGAGCAGGCGCTGCTCGACGGCGAGGTGGAGACCGCCCTACGGTACCTGCGCCGGGCGCACCGCAGTGGCGTCGGCGAGTGTCTGCGGGCGCGGATCCGCTCCGCGCTGGCGCGCGCCGAGTGGCGACTCGACCCGCAGGCCACGATCCCCCACCTGGTCAGCGTCGCCACCGCCATCCGGGCCGGGCACCTCGGCAGCCAACAGGCCGCCGGCCCCATCCAGTACCTCCTCTGGCACGGTGAGATCGACAAGGCCGTCGACCTGGTCAGGCACCTGAGCGAGCGGTCGGATCCCGCCGATCCGCAGTCCGCGGCCGAGCTGCTCGTCATCACCGGCTGGATCTCGACGCTCTATCCCGGGGTCATGGTCGACCGGCCCGCGCCCGCCGTGGCCGCGCGGGATCCGCTCACGCTGGCCCGGGTCAAGCACGGGCTCAGCGGAGTCATCCTGCTGTCCGGCGTGCTGGCCCGGGGTGACGCGGGCGTGGTCGAGGCGGCCGAGCGGACACTGTCGACCACCGGGCCGGACGACGAACCGCACATGTGGAGGGTCATCTGCGCCCTCATCGCCATGATCTACGCCGACCGGCTCGACCTGGCCGACGACTGGTGCGACCGGCTGGACCGCCACCTCGCCACCCCACACCACCCCACCCCCTCGGCTACGCTCACCGCCCTGCGGGCCGCCGTCGCCGGCCGGCTCGGCGACCTCCCCCGCGCCGGCAAGCTGGCCGACGAGGCACTGGGGCAGCTCTCGCCGAAAGGCTGGGGGGTGGTGATCGGGATACCTCTCGCCGTCCGGATACGGGCCCTGACCTTCATGGACCAGCTCGACACGGCGGCCGCCTGCCTTCAGGTGCCGGTGCCGCCGGCGATCTTCGAGACCCCGCTCGGGCTGCACTACCTGCACGCCCGCGGGACGCACGCCCTCGCCGCGGGAAGCCCCGAGGCCGCGCTGGCCGACTTCCAGCTCTGCGGGCAGCTGATGCAGCGGTGGCGGCTGGACTTCTCGGGCCTGGTGCCGTGGCGCACCGAGTCGGCTCGGGCACTGCTCCGGATGGGCCGCCGTCAGCAGGCGCGCAAGCTGGTGCGCGACGAGTTGGCCCGGCTGCGGCCCGTCCATGTCCGGTACCGGGCCGCGGCCCTGCGGGTTCTGGCCGCGACCGAGGAGGGACAGGAACGGATCCCGCACCTGCGCAGCGCCGTACGGCTGCTGCGGCAGTGCGGCGACCGGATGGAACTGGCGCACAACCTTGCCGACCTCGGTCACGCCTACGAGCAGGCCGGCGACCGGCGGCAGGCCCGCGCCGCGACCCGGTCGGCCCGGGCTCTCGCAGAGGAGTGCGGCATCCCGACGTTGTGGCCCAGCGCCCTGTCCACCAGAGACGGTGCCACCGGCGGCCGGGCGGGTGCGGCGGTCGTGGTCCAGGGCCTGACGGACACCGAATCCAGGATGGCCACCCTGGCCGCCCAGGGTCACACCAATCGTGAGATCGCCGAGAAGCTCTTCCTGACGGTCAGCGCGATCGAACAGCGAATGACGCGCATCTACCGGAAGCTGGACGTCAACTCGCGCAGCGAACTCGCCGGACGGCTGCGGTTCGACCGCCCCGGTACGACGGTGCTGGATCCGCTGACGCGGGGCACGGACCCCCCGGGCGGCCGTCCGTCCGGCCCTCGGCCGCGCTGATCCCGATCGGGCTTACGCACGGAACAGCCACCGGGTGTCACGCGACCGTCGCCCTCGCCGGCCGTCGCGAAGAGTCTGCTCACCACCACTGTGGGTACCACCAGGCGTGCGCCGGGAGTCGCGGTGTGGCACCATCAAGCCGTACGCCCCGACACCGGCCGCTCACCGGCGTGTCGCCTCCCCCGGGCCGATCGGCTCCAACACCCCTCACCCCGAGTCGCGCAACCCCTAAATGCCTTCTGGGGCCGCAGGTTTGGGTGCGAAACGATGGGGTCTCACGCCCGTTGTCGCACCATCATGCCGGTGCCAGACTCGCCTCGACACGCGGACCGTACGGCAAGAAGACCGGTCCGACGAAGGATTTCAGGTCCACCCGGCGTGGCCGCCCGGCGCGCTCCACCCCTACCCGTCGAGACGCGGGCGGAGGGGCGGCTGTCTCCGGCAGGGGTGGCGGTGTCGGGCCGCACCGGCGTTTCCAGGCCCGCGCCGCGTACAAGGAGGGCTTACGCGCAGGTGTTGGTTCAGCAAGAGGAACAGATCACCCGTCTGCGGCGCGTGTTCCACGCGTGCGAGGAGCAGCAGCGCGGACACGTCGCGCTGGTCACCGGTGCCGTGGGCAGCGGCAAGACCAGCCTGCTGGAGTCGTTCGGCGAGTGGACGGCCGGCTCCCGCGGGCAGGTGATGAGCGCGACCGGCTCGCGGGCGGAGCGCGGTCTCCACCTGGGAGTCGTCGGGCAGCTGTTCCACAGTGCACGACTCGCCCCGGAGACCGCCGCCCACGTCGAGAAGCTGCTGCGCGACGCCACCTCCGCGGTGCCGTTGCCCGAAGTCGGCGGCGAGGCGTCCGACGGAGACCGGGCCTGGGCACCCCTGCTGCACGGCCTCTTCACCACCCTGATCGACCTGACTGCCAACGGGCCCCTGGTCCTCCTCGTCGACGACGTGCACCACGCGGACCCGGCCTCGCTGCACTGCCTTCTCTACGTGACCCGGCGGCTGCGCCACGCCCGGATCATGGTCGTGTTCGCGGAGGCGTCGACGCTGCGCCCGCCGCACCCGCTGTTCCGCGCCGAGCTGCTCAGCCAGCCGCACTTCTCCCGGATCGGCCTGCCACCGCTGACCGTCGACGCCGTCGCCCGGCTGGTCGAGGGCGCCGTCGACGACGCCGACACCCGCGCGACCGCGGAACACTACGTCCGGATGACCGGAGGCAATCCGCTGCTCACCCGGGCGCTGCTCGACGAACGGGCCGGTGGCGAGGGCAGCGACCACGACGTTCCGTCCGTCGGTGACGCGTTCGACCAGGCCGTGCTCGGGTGCCTCTACCGCCACGAGCCCGGGGTACGCCGGGTGGCCCAGGCGCTCGCCGTGCTCGACCGGCCCGCGTCGACCGAACTGCTCGGCCACCTCCTCGACGTGATGCCCGCGACCACGGTCCCGGCGGTACGGGTGTTGCGTACCTCGGGCCTGATGGAGTGCGACCAGCTACGCCACTCGCGCATCCTGCGCTCGATCCTGGCTGACATGTCGGCCGACGAGCGGCGCAGCCTGCACCAGCGGGCCGCCGAGGTGCTGCACGACCGCGGCGCCGAGGCGAGCGTGGTCGCCGAGCACCTCGTTGCCGCCGGTGCGGCGGTGACCGGCTGGAGGGTGCCGGTGCTCCAGGACGCCGCCGGTCACGCGCTCTCGTCGGGCCGGCCCGACGTGGCGACAGCCTGCCTGCGGCTGCTCGCCCGCGCGCCGGTGGACGAGCAGCAACGCACCGCCACCACCGAGATGCTGGTGAATGCCCGCTGGCAGATCAACCCGTTGACGGTGAACGGGCAGCTGACGGAGCTGGTGCAGACGGCGCGGGCCGCCGGCTGGTCCACCGATGCGAGCCTCTCCGCCGTGCCGTACCTGCTCTGGCAGGGCCGCATCGATGAGGCTGCCGAGGCCGTCAGCGGCTTCTCGGCGGACGAGGAGCAGGGCCCGGCCGCCCCGCCCGGCCGCCTGCGGATCATGCAGCTTCTGATCTCCCTCTCCCACCCGGACCACCTGGCGAACGTGCGGCAGACCCCGGCCACCTGGAGCCGCGCGGCCGGCGCCCCGACCACCGTCAGCCCGCTCCTGCAGGCGGTCACGGTGCTCGGCGCCGCGCTGACGCCGACCGCCGACAACGACACGGTGACGACCGCCGAGCAGATCCTGCAGCGCCACCACACGGACGACGGCGCCCTCGGCCTGCTGACCGCGCCCCTGCTGGCGCTGCTCTGGGCCGGCCGGTCGGACCGGGCCGCGGTCTGGGGCGACGTGCTGCTCGACCGGCCGGTGGCTCAGCACGCGCCGGGCTGGCGGGCCGTGATCCGGGCGATCCGGGCGGAGGCGGCCCTGCGCGTCGGCGATCTGCCCGGTGCCGAGCACCACGCCCGTGCGGCCCTGGAAGACATGCCCGCCCCCGCCTGGGGTGTGGCGATCGCCGGACCGCTGTCCACCCTGATCGCGTCCGCGACGGAGTCGGGCCGGTTCGCCGAGGCCGACCGGTGGCTGGCCCACCCGACCCCGCCCGGCATGTTCCGCACCCCGTTGGGCCTGCACTACCTGGCCGCACGCGGCCGGCACCACCTGGCCGTACGCCGGCCGCACGCCGCCACCACCGACCTGCGGCGCTGCGGCGAGCTGATGCGTACGTGGGGGATCGACGCGGCCGGACTGGTGCCGTGGCGGCTGGAGCTGGCCCGGGTGCAGCTCAGCGTCGGCAACAAGACGCAGGCGATGCAGCTCCTGCAGGAGCAGTTGCGGGTGCCGCACGGGGTCGACGACCGGACCCGGGGCCGTACGCTGCGCCTGCTCGCCACCACCGCCGCCCAGGACCACCGGCGCAAGCTGCTCTCCGAGGCGGTCAACCTGCTCCAGTCCAGCGGCGACCGGTTGGAGCTCGTCCGCGCCCTCGGCGACACCGGTCAGACACTCCAGCGCGCCGGAGACTCCGCCCGCGCCCGGCTGCTCGTCCGCCGCGCCTACCAGCTCGCGCAGGACTGCGGGGCGTCGGTGCTGGCTCAGCGGCTGATCCGCCGGGAGCCGGGCAGCGGACTGCCGGCGTACCCGGCCGCCGCCGAGCTCCAGGAACCGGACGACGGGCTGAGTGACGCCGAGCGGCGCGTCGCCGCGCTGGCCGCACAGGGCCACACCAACCGCCAGATCTCCAGCCGGCTCTTCATCACGGTGAGCACTGTCGAGCAGCACCTGACCCGGGTCTACCGCAAGCTCGACGTGAAGCGCCGGACCGACCTCCCGTCCCGGCTCGTCATGTACGCCGAGACACTGGCCGACGAGACACAGAGCGCCACGTCCTGACGGCTGTCGCAGGGGCGCGGTGGAACCGCCCCCTGCGACAGCCACCGCGACCGGCGACGACGCAGCGAGGGCCCGAACCGCAGAAGCGGTTCGGGCCCTCGGCGGACGCATCCCGGGCCGGTCAGTCCATGGCGCGGCGCATGAAGCCACGCATGCCGATCGCCGAGAACGCCACGAAGACCCCGGTGAGGACACACATGCACAGCCAGAGCGGCAGCGACTCGACCCCCGGCGGGCCGACGAGCGACCGGGTCGCCTCGCTGATGTAGGTCAGCGGGTTCAGCGAACAGATCACCTGATACCAGCGCAGCGAGTCCAGGCCGAGCAGCGGGAACTGGGTGGCACCGGTGAACATGATCGGGGTCATCACCACTGTGAACATGATCTGGATGTGCTGCGTGGGCACCAGGGTGCCGAAGGCGAGACCGACCGCCGCGCCGACCAGCGCGCCGATCGCCAACACCCCGACCACCTTGAGCACCACCGCCCAGGGCCAGGTGACACCGAGCATGAGCATGCCGACCGGGATCAGCACCACGCCGGCGATCAGGCCGCGGATGCCGCCGAAGACGATCTTCTCCAGGGCCACCAGCGGAATCGCCATGGGCGACAGGAGGCGGTCCTCGATCTCCCGGGTGAAGGAGAAGTCCATCATCATCGGCAGCGCGGTGTTCTCCAGGCCGATCAGGAAGGCGTTCAGCGCGATGACGCCGGGCAGCAGCACGTTGGAGAAGTCGTCGCTGGCGTAGCCCAGGTCGCTGAGCACCTTGCCGAAGATCAGCAGCATGAACAGCGGCTGGATGAAGACCTGGAGCAGGAAGCCGACCAGCTCCCGGCCGGTGACGAACAGGTCCCGCGAGAGCACCGCCCGAAACGTGGCGAACTGGTCCAGCGCGCGCACCGGCGGCGGCGACGAGGCCGGCGACGGCGCGGACGGGGGGGCGGGGGCGGCGACGCTCACCGAAGTTCCCTTCCGGTCAGGTGGATGAAGACATCTTCCAGGCTGGGCTGGCCGATGTTCAGGTCACGGACCTCGCAGCCCAGGTCGGCGAGGATCTTCATCGCCATCGGGATGGCGTTGGCCGGCTGGCCGCTGGTGTAGACCCGGAAGGAGAGCGGGGCATCCGGGTCGGCGGGGGCGTCGGGGGCCGGCGCGGGCATCGGCATCGCCGGCATGCCCGGGAACGCCGGCGCGGCGACGGGCGCCGGGGCGGTCACCTTGAAGTGTTCCACCTGCTCCACGTCCGGGATCGCGTCGAGCGCGGCCCGCACCTGCTCGGCGGGGGCGCCGGGGGTCACCACGAGGGTCAGGGTGCTGCTGCCCGGCAGCGTACGGGTCAGCGCGGACGGGGTGTCCAGGGTGAGCAGCTTGCCGTGGTCGACGATGCCGACCCGGTCGCAGAGCTTCTCCGCCTCGTCCATGTCGTGCGTGGTGACCACCACGGTCACCCCGGACCGCTTCAGCTCGGCGACCCGGTCGTGCACGAAGAGCCGGGACTGCGGGTCGAGGCCCGCGGACGGCTCGTCGAGGAAGAGCACCCGGGGCGAGTGCATCAGCGCGCGGGCGATCATCGTGCGCTGGGCGAGGCCGCCGGACAGGAAGTCGGTGCGGTGGTTCGCGAAGTCCTTGAGCCCCATCTGGTCCAGCAACTCGTCCGCCCGCCGGATGCGCTGCGCCCGGGGCACCCGGTGGTAGGCCGCGTGGAACAGCAGGTTCTGCCGGACGGTCAGCGCCCGGTCCAGGTTCACCCGCTGCGGTACGACCGCCAGCAACTGCCGGGCGACGGCGGGCGAGCCGATCACGTCGGCGCCGCACACCTGGGCCCGGCCCGAGGTGGCCCGCACCCGTGTGGTCAGCACCCCGATCGTCGTCGTCTTGCCCGCACCGTTCGGCCCGAGCAGGCCGAAGACCTCACCGGCGGCGACGGAGAAACTCAGCCCGTCCACCGCCGGTGGCATGTTGGGCTGGTACCGCTTGACCAGCTCCGTGACCACCACTGCCTCGTCCACGTCGTCATGCTCCGTCCTGGAACGTCGGTCCGATAGATGTATGTGCGCCGATAGGGGGCGCTAGGGGCACGCCAGGGGCGGAACCGGTCACAGGCCCCGCGCGACCAGCCAGCGCTGGACCGTGCCGGCGAGTTCCGGACCCCGGTCGGCGACCATGCTGAAGTGGTCGCCGGCCGCGTCGACGGCCTCGTGCGGGTAGGGCCAGCGCGACCGCCAGCCGTCCGGTTCGCCGTCCCACTCCCCCAGCGGCTCGGTGGCCCGCACCAGCAGGGTCGCCGCCGCCGTCTCGGTCGGCTGCCAGTCCAGGAACAGCGGCAGGTAGCCCGCCCACGCCGTCGTCCGCCAGTCGTCCATCGGCGTGTACGCGGTGTCCCGGTCGATCATCCCGTCGAGAAGCTGCGGCACCCACCCGCCGAGCACCTCGCTGTCGGCCGGGTAGGTGTCCATGAGCACTACCGCGTCCGGCGGGCGGCCCTGGCGTTCCAGCTCCCCGGCGAGCAGGTTGGCCACCATCGCACCACCGGAGTGACCGGCCAGCACGAACGGGCCGGCGCCGACGGTACGCAGAACCGTGTCGGCGTGCACCCGCAGCAGCGCGTCGAGGTCGGCGGGAAGCTCCTCGCCCGCGCCGAACCCGGGGTTGGGCAGGGCCCACACGTCACGTACGCCCCGGAAGCCGGCGGCCAGCCGGGCGTACTCGTGCGCGCCGGACAGCAACGACATCGTGCAGCAGCACACCAACTGCGCCCGGGCGCCGCCCTCGGCCAGCCGGAGGATACCGGCCGGGCGGGTGAGCTGCGCCGGCTCGCGGAAGCTGGGGCGGAACTGGGCGAGCTTGACCAGCAGTTCGGCATACCCGGCCGGGTCCTCGCGCGCCTTCGGCTGGTTGAACAACCCGCCGAGCAGTCCGCCGCCGGCACCATTCCCGGCAGGTCCACCGGCGTCGTCCGCGCCGTCCCCGGCCGCCTCCGCGCCGAGGAGCTGGCCGATCAGGTGAACGGCCAGCGCCGTAGGCGTGGGGTGGTCGAAGAGCAGGGTCGTCGACAGCTCCGCCCCGGTCTCCTGGCGCAGCGCGTCGCGCAGCTCCAATGCGGTCAGCGAGTCGAAGCCGAGTTCCAGGAAGTCCCGGTCGGCCTCGACCGCGTTGGGCGAGGCGTGCCCGAGGACGGTGGCCACCCGCGCCCGGACCAGGTCCAGCAGGATCCGGTGCCGGTCGCCGGCCGGGACGCCGGCCAGCCGCTCGCGCAGCGCGCGAGCGGGATCGGTCGCCGCGGCATCGCCGGCCTCCGGCTCGGCACCGGCCGTCGCCTCGGGCACGCCGCGCAGCAGCGCGCTGGGCCGTACGGCGGTGAAGGCCGGCACGAACGCGGGCCAGCCGAGGTCGGCGACGGCCAGTTGGTCGTCGCCGCGGACCAGGGCCTGCCCCAACGCGGCCAGGGCCACGTCGGCGGGCAGCGGCCGGACCCCCCGGCGGCGCAGCTGCGCCGCATCGGTGACCTCGTCCGCCCAGGGCACCCACGCGACGACGGTGGCCGGGCGGCCAACGGCACGCCAGCCGGCGGCCAGCGCCTCCAGCCCGGCGCCCACGGCGGCGGCGACCGCCGCTCCCCCGCTGCCCCAGACGGCGGCCGTCGAGGTGAAGACGACGAACTCGTCGATCGGTAGGCCGGCGCAGGCCCGCCCGAGCAGTTCCACCGCGGTGGTACGGGCGGCCACGGCGTCGGCCAGGTCGTGCGGATCCAGCACCCCCACCGGGTCGCCGGCCCCGTCGGAGTCGGCGACGTGCAGGACGGTACGGATCTCGCTGCCGGTGGCGGCCAGCCGGTCAAGCGCCTCGGGCAGCCCGTCCAGGTCGTCGACGGCGGTGACGGTGACGTCCGGGCCGAGCGGGTCGGCGTCCGCCACCGGCCCCACGAGGACGAGGTGCGACGCGCCCCGCTCGGCGAGCCAGCGCAGCAGGTGTGGGGTACGCACCTGCGCGGAACCGTGCACCAGGACCGCGCCGCGGGGCCGCCAGTCCGTATCGGTGGCGCCGGCCGGGGCCCGGTGGAGCCGCCGGGCGTACACCCCGCCGGCGCGTACCGCCACCTGGTCCTCGTCGCCGCCGGACGCGACGACCCGGGCGAGCGCGGCGAGCGCGACGTCGTCCGGCTCCGCCGGCAGGTCGACCAGCCCGCCCCACGAGCGCGGCTGCTCCAGCGCCAGCACCCGGCCCAGCCCCCAGACGTACGCCCCGGCCACGCCGGGAGCGGCGTCGTGCGCGTCGACGGTCACCGCGCCCCGGGTCACGGTCCACATCGGCGTACCGTTCCCCGCAGCGGCGAGGGCCCGCACGAGCGCGGCTGTCCCGGCGAGCGCGCCGGTCCCCGTGCCGGCCGCCCGTTCCTCCGCCGCCAGCAGCGAGACCACGACCGACCAGGTGCCGTCGGCGAGCAAGGCCCGGGCCACGGCGTCCAGGTCGTCGCCCACGGTGACCAGCGTCGGGTCCAGGCCCTCGGCGCGCAGCACGGTGAGCACCGCGGTGGCGTCGGTGCCTGCCCCGGCCACCAGCAGGCATCGACCGGCCGACGTGGTAGGGGCTGACAGGTCGACGCGTTCCCAGTCGGCGCGGTAGCGCAGCCCGTCCAGTTCCGATCCGCGACGCCGCCGGTCCCGGTAGGAGGCGAGGGCTGGCAGCAAGTCGGCGAGCGCGTCCTGCCGGTCGGCGGGCAGGCCGAGCGCGGCGGCCAGCTCGGCGGGTCGTCCCTGCGCCACGGCCGCCCAGAACTCCTCGTCTTCGCCGGTCGCGGCGGGCGGGACGAGATCCACGGTGGGCGGGTCCGGCCAGAAGCGCTCGCGGTGGAAGGCGTAGGTGGGCAGTTCGACGCGCGCGGCGTCGCTGCCGTCGAAGGGAGCCGCCCAGTCGACTCCGGCACCGCGCAGGTCGACCGCGGCCAGCGCGGCGAGCAGCGTGGTCGCCTCCGGCTGGTCCCGGCGGGCGAGCGGCACGAAGGCCGCCGGTTCCATGTCGGGCAGGCACTCCCGGGCCAGCACGGTCAGGGCGCCGTCGGGGCCGAGTTCCACGAAGGTTCCGACGCCGCCGGCGGCGAGGGTGGCGACGCCGGCATGGAAGCGGACGGTGTCCCGGACGTGGTCGACCCAGTAGCCCGGGTCCGTGGCCTGGGCGGCGGTGAGCGGCTCGCCGGTGCGGTCGGAGACGATCGGAAGGTTCGGCGGGTGCCAGGCGACCTTCTCCGCGACGATCCGGAAGTCGGCCAGCATGGCGTCCATCCGGGCGGAGTGGAAGGCGTGGCTGACCCGCAGCCGACGGGACCGCCGGTCCTCGGCAGACAGCCGCCGCCCCGCCGCGAACACGGCCTCCTCGTCGCCGGAGAGCACCACCGACCGGGGGCCGTTCACGGCGGCCAGGGACACCCGCTCGTCGAGCAGCGGGACCACCTCCGCCTCGGACGCCTGTACCGCCAGCATCGCCCCGCCGGGCGGCAACTGCTGCATGAGCCGGGCCCGGGCGGCCACCAGCGTCGCCGCGTCGGCCAGCGACAGCACCCCGGCGACGTGCGCCGCGGCCAGCTCGCCGACCGAGTGGCCGAGCAGGAACTGCGGGCGTAGCCCCCAGGCGGTGACCAGCCGGTATGCGGCGACCTCGTAGGCGAACAGCGCCGGCTGGGTGAACTCGGTACGGTCCAGCAGATCCGCGTCGGGCGAGTCGGCCCCGGCGAAGACCACCTCCCGCAGCGGCCGGCTCAAGTGCCGGTTCAGCTCCCCGGCCACCTCGTCGAAGGCGGCGGCGAAGACCGGGAACCGGCGGCACAGCTCGGCGCCCATGCCGAGCCGCTGGGCACCCTGCCCGGTGAAGAGGAACGCGACCTTGCCGGCCCGGCGGGCCACGCCGCGCACCACGCCGGGGGTGTCGCGCTCCTCGGCGACCGCGTGCAGGCCGGCCCGCAGCTCGTCGCGGTCCCCGCCGATCACCGCTGCCCGGTACGGCAGGGCCGCCCGGGTGGTGACCAGCGAGTACGCCACGTCGGCGGCGGTCAGGTCGGGGTGATCGGCCAGATGCGCCAGCAGCCGCCGCGCCTGCCCGGCCAGGGCCGGCGCGGAGCGGGCCGAGACGATCCACGGTGCCGGCGGGGCGGGCGTACCGGCCGGCCGGACGTCGTCGGTGTCCGTCGCGACGGCCTGCTCGATGACGACGTGTGCGTTGGTGCCGCTGATCCCGAACGCGGAGACCCCGGCCCGGCGTGGCTGCCCGGTCTCCGGCCAGGGCTGCGTGCCGGTCAGCAGGGACACCGCCCCGGCCGACCAGTCGACGTGCGGGGTGGGCTCGTCCACGTGCAACGTGGGCGGCAGCACCCCGTGCCGCATCGCCAGCACCATCTTCATCACCCCGGCCACACCCGCCGCCGCCTGCGTGTGCCCGATGTTCGACTTGATCGAGCCGAGCCAGAGCGGCCGGTCCGCGGACCGACCCTGCCCATACGTGGCGATCAGGGCCTGCGCCTCGATCGGATCACCCAAAGTGGTACCCGTGCCATGCGCCTCGACCACGTCCACCTGGTCGGCACTCAGCCCCGCGTTCGCGAGAGCCTGCCGGATCACCCGGCGCTGCGACGGGCCGTTCGGGGCGGTCAGCCCGCTGCTCGCGCCGTCCTGGTTGACGGCACTGCCGCGCAGCACGGCGAGGACCGGATGGCCGTTGCGGCGGGCGTCGGAGAGCCGCTCGACGAGCAGCATGCCGGCCCCCTCGGACCAGCCGGTGCCGTCGGCGGCGGCGGCGAACGACTTGCACCGGCCGTCGGTGGACAGGCCCCGCTGCCGGGAGAACTCCACGAAGACGGTCGGGGTGGCCATCACCGACACCCCGCCGACCAGCGCCATCGTGCATTCGCCCAGCCGCAGCGCCTGGCAGGCGAGGTGCAGCGCGACCAGCGACGAGCTGCACGCGGTGTCCACGGTGACCGCCGGCCCCTCCAGCCCGAGGGCGTACGAGATCCGGCCGCTCGCCACGGCTGCGGCGCTGCCGGTGCCGAGGTAGCCCTCGACGCCGCCGGTGACCCCGGTGAGCAGAGCCGCGTAGTCACCCTGACTGCTGGTGGCCGCGTAGACGCCGGTCGGCGCGCCGCGCAGCCGGGTGGGGTCGATGCCGGCCCGCTCGAACGCCTCCCAGGCGGTCTCCAGCAGCAGCCGCTGCTGCGGGTCCATGGCGAGTGCCTCGCGGGGGCTGATGCCGAAGAACGCCGGGTCGAAGTCCCCGGCGGAGTAGAGGAACCCGCCCTCGCGCACGTACGACGTGCCCCGGCTGTCGGGGTCGGGGTCCGGGTCGTAGAGCGCGCCCAGGTTCCAGCCCCGGTCGTCCGGGAACGCCGACATCGCGTCGCTGCCGGCGGCCACCAGGTCCCAGAGCTGCTCGGGTGACCTGACACCGCCAGGGAACCGGCAGCTCATGCCGATGATCGCCACCGGTTCGCTGAGCGCGGCGGTGAGCTGCTGGTTCTGCTGCTTGAGCTTCTGGTTGTCGAGCAGGGACGCACGCAGCGCGCCGACGACCTCGTCCAGGGAAACAGTCATCGGGCGCTCCTCAGGGCCGGCCGGGTCACGAGTCGGAGCCTTCCAGGGCCATCCGGACCAGGCCGGCGACGTCGAGTTCGCGGATCTGGGTCTCGGGTGCGGGCGACGTGACCGGGACGGCGGGCGCCACGGCCGGCGTGCCGGCACTCGTACGGGCCAGCTGGAGCAGCTGGTCGAGCAGGCCCGCCTGCCGCAGCTCGTCGAGCGGGATCGCGGCGAGGGCCCGGCGCACCGACTCCTCGTCGCCGCCGTCGCCGCCGTCGCCCTCGCCGTCAGCGAAGAGCTGCTCGTACAGGTGGCCGGCCAGGCCGTCCGGGGTGGGGTAGTCGAAGACGACGGTGGTGGGCAGGTCGTGCCCGGTCGCCGCGGTGAGCAGGTTGCGCAGTTCCACGGCCGTGAGCGAGTCGAAGCCGAGGTCCAGGAAGCCCCGGTCGGTCTCGATCGCGTCGGCGGAGGGGTGGCCGAGCACCTTCGCCGCGTCGACCCGCACCATCTCCAGCAGTGCGGCCCGCCGCTCGTCGTCGGGCAGCGCCCGCAGCCCGGCGAGCAGATCCCGGGAGCCGGGCGCGACCGCGTCCGGCGCCTCGGCGGGGGTGGCGGCCAGTCCGCGTACGGCCGGCAGGTCGGCCAGCAGCGGACTGGGCCGCAGCGAGGTGAACAGCGGCTGGAAGGTGGCCCAGTCGACATCGGCGACTGTGACGCAGCTGTCGCCGGCCGCCAGGGCGTGCCGCAGCCCGGCCATCGCCACACCGGGTGGCATCACCTGCAGGCCACGGCGACGCAGCTGCTCCGCCGCACCCTCGGTGTACATGCCCGACTCGGTCCACGGTCCCCAGGCGATGGAGGTGGCCGCCAGGCCCCGGCCGCGTCGCCGCTCGGCGAGCGCGTCCAGGTAGGCGTTACCGGCCGCGTACGCGCCCTGTCCGCCGCTGCCCCACACCGCCGAGATGGACGAGAAGAGCACGAACACGTCCAGTTCGGCGTCGCCGAGCAGCTCGTCGAGGTGTTCGGCGCCGCTGACCTTCGGGGCGATGACGTACGCCAGGTCCTCCAGGGTGGTGTCGGCCAGCGGCACCACCTCGCTGACCCCCGCGGCGTGCACCACCGCGCGCAGCGGCGGCCCCTCCCGCCGGAGATCGGCCAGGAGGTCGGCCACGGCGGCGCGGTCGGCGGCGTCGCAGCGGACCACCCGGCAGTCCACGCCGAGCCCGGCCAGCTCGGAGAGCAGCTCGGCGGCGCCCGGGGTGTCGGTCCCCCGCCGGCTGGTCAGCACCACCCGTTGCGCGCCCTCGGCGGCCACCCAGCGGGCCACGTGCCCACCGAGCGCGCCGGCGCCTCCGGTGATCAGCACCGTGCCCCGGGGCTGCCACGGCGTGAGCTCCCCGTCGGTGGTGGCCGGTACGAGCCGCCGCACCAGCACCCCGGACTCGCGGACTGCGAGCTGGTCCTCCACGCCGCCGCCGGTGAGGATGCCGCCGAGACGCATCGCCGTCCACGGCTCCAGGTCGGTGGGCAGGTCGACCAGCCCGGCCCAGCGGGCGGGCTGCTCCAGCGCGGCCACCCGGCCCAGGCCCCACAGCATCGCCTGCCGCGCGTTGGCCGGGGCGTCGCCGTCGCCGAGGCCGACGGCGCCCTGGGTGACGCACCAGAGCCGGACCGAGGCGTCGAGGTCGACGAGCTGCTGGAGCAGGTGCACGGTCGCGGCGAGGCCGCGCGGCAGCGCCGGGTGCTCGGCGTGCGGGGCGTCGTCCAGGCCGAGGAAGGACAGGATCGACAGTGGCCCGTCGCCCGCGCCGAGCGCCTCGGTGAGCACGTCGGCGAACCCGCCGCACAGCTCCTCGGAGTCGGCGGCGGTGTCCACGGGCACGATGCTCACCTCGGCGCCCAGGGCCCAGGTGCAGGAGTGCAGGTCGGGGTCGTCCGCCCGGTCGGCGGGCAGCAGCACCAGCCACCGGCCGGGGTCCTGCTCCTGCGGGGTCTCCGCGATGGGCTCCCAGACCACCCGGTAACGGGTGCCGTCGACCAGGGCCTGCTCCCGGCCGCGCCGGCGCCACGCCGACAGGGCGGGCAGCACGGTGCCGAACGGCTGGTCGCGGTGCACGTCGAGGTCGCGGGCCAGCGACTCGAGGTCCTCGGCCTCGACCGCGGCCCAGAAGCGGCGCTCGACCTCGGTGGCCTCGTCGGCGGCCACGAGGGCGGCCCAGGGCGGCGGCTCCGGCCAGTAGCGCTGCCGGTCGAACGCGTAGGTGGGCAGCTCGACCCGCTGGGCGCCGGTGCCGGCGTAGAGGACGGACCAGTCCGGGGAGACGCCGTGGGTGTGCAGCGCGGCGAGCGCGCGCAGCAGGGTGGTCGGCTCGGCGCGGTCCCGGCGCAGGGCGGGCACCACCAGTGGGGCCCGGCCGCCGGCCGGGGCCTCGGCCAGGACGGCCTGGGCGAGGGCGGTGAGCACCCCGTCCGGGCCGATCTCGACGTAGCCGGTGACGTTGCGCTCGCGCAGTGCCACGACGGCGTCGGCGAAGCGCACCGCCTCGCGGGCGTGGCGCACCCAGTAGTCGGGCGTGCCGATCTCCGCCGCGTCGACCGGCGCGCCGGTGACGGTGGAGACCATCGGGATGCTCGGAGCCGCGTACCGCAGCCGTCCGGCGACGGCGGCGAGGTCGTCGAGCACCGGATTCATCAGCGGACTGTGGAACGCGTGGCTGACCGTCAGGCGCCGGACCCGGACGCCCCGGCCGGCCCACTCGGAGGCCAGTTCCTCGACGGCGTCGCCGGCCCCGGACACCACGACGGCGGAGGGGCCGTTGACGGCGGCGACGGAGACCCGGTCGGCCCGCTCGCCGAGCGTGGCGGTCACCTCGGCCTCGGTGGCGGCGACGGCGAGCATCGCCCCGCCGGCCGGTAGCGCCTGCATCAGCCGGCCCCGGGCGGCGACCAGCTCGGCGGCGTCGGCCAGGGAGAGCACGCCTGCGGCGTGGGCGGCGGCGATCTCGCCGATCGAGTGCCCGGCGACGGCGTCGGGACGGACCCCCCACGCCTCGAACAGCCGGAACAGCGCCACCTCCACGGCGAACAACGCCGGCTGGGTGAATTCGGTGCGGTCCAGCGCCTCGGCCTCGGGCGTGTCGGGCTCGGCGAAGAGCAGTGGCTTGAGCGGGCGGGGCAGGTGCGCTTCGAGGGCGGCGCAGGCCTCGTCCAGGGCGGCGGCGAAGACGGGGAACGCCTCGGCCAGCTCGCGACCCATCCCGGCCCGCTGGGCGCCCTGCCCCGAGAACAGGTACGCCACCTTCGGCCGGGGCACCGCCACGCCGGTGACCACCAGCGGCGCGTCCTTGCCGGTGCCGAGGGCGCGCAGCCCGGCATCCAGCGCGATCCGGTCGGTGGCCAGCACGACGGCCCGGTGCTCCAGGGCGGCCCGGGCGACGGCCGACGACCAGCCGACGTCGACCGTACGTGGCGCCTCCAGCCCGGTGAGCTGCTCGGACCAGCGCTGCGCCTGGGCGGCCAGCGCGGACGCCGAACGGCCCGACAGCAGCACCGGCACCACCGGCAGCCGCGCCGGGTCACCCGTCGGCTGCTCGGCTTCGACCGGCTCCGGGGCCTGCTCCAGGATGGTGTGCGCGTTGGTGCCGCTGATGCCGAACGAGGAGACGGCGGCGCGGCGCGGGTGGTCGGTGACCGGCCAGGGGCGGCCCTCGCCGAGCAGCTCGACCGCGCCGACGCTCCAGTCCACCTGGTCGGTCGGCTCGTCGACGTGCAGGGTCTGCGGCAGGTAGCCGTGCCGCAGCGCCAGCACCATCTTGATGATCCCGGCGACACCGGCGGCGGCCTGGGTGTGACCGATGTTCGACTTGATCGAGCCGAGCCAGAGCGGCTGCTCGGCGGGCCGCTCCCGGCCGTACGTGGCGAGCAGGGCCTGCGCCTCGATCGGGTCGCCGAGCTTCGTGCCGGTGCCGTGCGCCTCGACGGCGTCCACGTCGGCCGGGGCGAGGCCGGCGTTGGCGAGCGCCTGCCGGATCACCCGCTGCTGCGACGGCCCGTTCGGGGCGGTGAGGCCGTTGGAAGCGCCGTCCTGATTGACGGCGCTGCCCCGGATGACCGCGAGCACCGGGTGACCGTTGCGGCGGGCGTCGGAGAGCCGCTCGACGAGCAGCAGGCCGAGGCCCTCGCCCCAGCCGGTGCCGTCGGCGGCGGAGGCGAACGCCTTGACCCGGCTGTCCGGGGCGAGGCCCCGCTGCCGGCTGAAGCCGACGAACACCCCGGGGGTGGACATGACGGTGACGCCGCCGACCAGGGCGAGGGAGCACTCCGAGCGGCGCAGCGCCTGGCAGGCCCAGTGCAGCGCGACCAGCGACGACGAGCAGGCGGTGTCCACCGAGACGGCGGGCCCCTCCAGCCCGAGGGTGTACGACACCCGGCCCGAGAGGACGCTGCCGGCATTGCCGGTCATCAGGTGCCCCTCGGCGCCCTCGGCGCTGAACATCAGGTTGCGGTAGTCCTGGTAGTTGGTGCCGACGAAGACGCCGGTGGCGCTGCCGCGCAGCGTGTGCGGGTCGATCCCGGCCCGCTCGATCGCCTCCCAGGACGCCTCCAGCAGCAGTCGCTGCTGCGGGTCCATGGCGAGGGCCTCGCGGGGGCTGATGCCGAAGAAGCCGGCGTCGAAGTCGGTGGCGCCGGTGACGAAGCCACCCTCCCGGGCGTAGCTGGTGCCCTCCTTGTCCGGGTCGGAGTCGAAGAGCCGGTCCAGGTCCCAGCCCCGGTCGGTGGGGAACTCCCCGATGGCGTCGCCGCCGGAGGCGAGGAGCTGCCACAGCTGCTCCGGGGTGTCCGCCCCACCCGGCAGGCGGCAGCTCATCGCCACGATGGCGATCGGGTCGTCGTCCTCGGCCGCGGTGGCCGGGGCGGGGGTGGACACGTCGGGCACGATCCCGGTGAGCAGTTCGCCGAGGTGCGCGGCGAGCACCGTCGGGTTCGGATAGTCGAAGGCGAGCGTCGCGGGCAGCCGCAGGTCGGTGGCGGCGGCCAAGAAGTTGCGCATGTCGACTGCCGTCAGCGAATCCAGGCCGAGGTCGCGGAAGGGCTGGGTGGCCGGGATGTCGTCGGCGGCCCCGTAGCCGAGGGCCGTCGCCGCGCACTGCCGCACCAGCTCCAGCAGTGTCGCGGCGCGCTCCCCCGGCGCGAGCGCGGCGAGCCGCCGGGCGAGGGCCGACGGTACGTCCGTCTCCTCCTCGGCGGCCTCCTGCCCGGCCGGCTGCGTCGCCTCCTGGGCCTCGGCGAGGTCGCCGATCAGCGGGCTGGGCCGCACCAGGGTGAACGCGGGGGCGAAACGGGCCCAGTCGATGTCGGCGACGACTGTGGTGGGCTCGTCGCGGCGCAGCGCCCGGGCAAGGGCCTCGACGGCCAGTTCCGGGTCCATGCCGATCATGCCGCCCCGGCGCAGCCGCTCCTGGGCGCGCTCGTTCTCGGCGGGCAGGCCGGCCCCGCGCCAGGCACCCCAGGCCACCGAGAGGGCGGGCAGTCCCTCGGCCCGGCGCCGCTCGGCGAGGGCGTCGAGGAAGGCGTTGGCCGCCCCGTACGCGCCCTGCCCGGCGTTGCCGGTGGTGCCGGCCACCGAGGAGAAGAGCACGAAGGCGTCCAGGTCGAGGTCGCGGGTCAACTCGTCCAGGTGCAGCGCGGCGACGCACTTCGACGCGGCGACTGTGTGCAGGCGCTGCGCGGTGACGGTGTCGACGATGCCGTCGTCGAGGACGGCGGCGGTGTGCAGCACGGCGCTCAGCGGGGCGTCGGCGGGGACGGCGGCGAGCAGATCGGCCACCTGTGCCCGGTCGGCGACGTCGCAGCGGGCCACTGTGACCCGTACGCCGAGGTCGGTCAGCTCCGCCTCCAGCTCGGCGGCGCCCGGGGCGTCCGGGCCGCGCCGGCTGGCCAGCAGGACGTGCGCGGCGCCGGAGCGGCCCGCCCAGCGGGCCAGATGCCCGCCCAGTCCGCCGGTGCCACCGGTGATCAACACGGTGCCGCGCATCCGCCAGGTGTCGTCCGCGTCGCCGGAGGCGGCCGGCTCGGGTTCGGTGATCCGGGTGAGGCGGCGGACGAAGACGCCGGAGGCGCGGACGGCGAGCTGGTCCTCGCCCCGACCGGACTGCTCCGCGCCGTCGTCGCCGAAGGCGTCTTCGCCACCGCTGGCGCCGAGCGCCGCGCAGAGCAGCGCGCCGGCCTGCGCGTCGAGCACGTCGGGCAGGTCGAGCAGGCCGCCCCAGCGGGCGGGGTGTTCCAGGGCGACGGCGCGGCCGAGCCCCCAGACGGAGGCGGCGGCGGGGCGTGGCGCCGGGTCGTCGGCGCAGGCCACGACGGCTCCCCGGGTGGCGCACCACAGCGGCGCCTCGACGCCGAGCAGCCCGAGCGCCTGCACCAGCAGGGCGGTGCCCGAGACGGCCAGCGAGGTGGCCGGGTGCTCCGGGTGCGCCCGCTCGTCCAGGCCCAGCAGCGAGAGCACGGCGACGGGTCCGCCGGGGCCGGCGAGCGCGGCGCTGAGCCGCTCGGCCAGCGCCGCCGGATCGCCGGTGGCGTCCAGCTCCACCGGGACGACGTCCGCGCCGAAGTTGCCGAGGGCCGACAGCACGTCGGTGACCAGCGGGTCGTCTTCCAGCGCCGCGGGCACCGGCACGAGCCAGGTGCCGGCGAGCCAGGTCAGCGGCAGGTCGGGCAGGGCTCGCCAGGTGACCCGGTAGCGCCAGCGGTCGATGTCCGGGGCGGCGTCGGCCGCGGCGAGGAAGAGCGGCGGCGCGGGCCAGTACCGGTGGTGGTCGAAGGCGTAGGTGGGCAGGTCGACGGTCGCCGCGGCCGGGAGCACCTTCGTCAGGTCGACGGGCAGGCCGACGGTGTACGCGGTGGCCAGGTTGGTCAGCAACCGGGTCACGTCGTCGTCACCACGACGCAGACTACCGATGGTGTGCCCACTCACACCGGCGTCGTCAAGAATCGCAGTCACCGGCATCGCCAGCACCGGATGCGGACTGATCTCGACGAACGTGGTGTACCCGGCGGCCACAGCCGTCCGCACGGCCGCGTCGAAGAGCACGGTCTGCCGCAGATTGTCGTACCAGTAGTCAGCGGTCATCACCGCCGGGTCGACCCAGTCCCCGGTGAGAGTGGACACGAGCCGGGTGTGGCCGGCCCGCGGACTGACACCGGCCAGATCCGCGCGAAGCTGCTCGGCGACCTCCTGCACCGCGGGTGAATGCGACGCGTAGTCCACCGGGATCAACCGGGCACGGACACCCTCGGCCCGGCACGCCTGCACAAGGCCGGCGACACGCTCCGGCGGACCGGACACCACGACGGTGGACGGACCGTTGACCGCCGCGACCCCGACACCCGCAAACGCGGGCAGCCGCTCGGCCACCGCGTCGACCGGCAGGTCCACCGACGCCATCGTCCCCGTACCACGCAGCACGGCCAGAGCACGCGAACGCAGCGCCACCGTCCTCGCCGCATCCTCCAGACTCAGAATGCCCGCCACACACGCCGCACCGATCTCACCCTGCGAATGGCCGATCACCACCTCCGGCACCACACCCGCCGCGCGCCACACAGCCGCCAGAGCGACACCGACGGCCCACAGCACCGGCTGCACGACCTCGACCCGCTCCAGCCACGACTCGTCCTCACCCGTGAGCACCGACACGAGATCCACATCGAGATACGGCGCCAAAGCCCGCCGGCACTCGGCCAAACACTCGTCGAACACCGGCACACGACCCACCAGGCCCGCCGCCATCCGCACCGACTGCGCACCCTGACCCGGAAACACGAAAACCGGACCCGCACCCGGACCCGACGCCGCCCCCGCGACCACATTCCCCGCCGGCTCACCGGCAGCGAAAGCGTCCAGCCCAGCGAGCAACCCCTCAGCCGACGACCCGACGACGACCACCCGATGATCGAACGCCGACCGGGTGGTCGCCAACGACCACCCCACCGCCACCGGATCGACCTCACCCCGCTCACGCACGTGCCCCGCGAGCCGGACAACCTGCCCAGCCAACGCAGCCCTCGACCGCGCCGACACCGGCCAGACAACCACATCCGAAGCGACCAGACCGGACCCGGACACGGACTCGACAACACCCGACTCGACCGGCTCGGTCGGCTGCTCGATGATCACGTGGGCGTTGGTGCCGGAGATGCCGAACGAGGAGACGGCGCCCCGGCGTACCCGGCCCGTCTCGGGCCACGGGCGTGCCTCCGTGGCCAGTTCCACCGCGCCGGCCGCCCAGTCGACGTGCGGAGACGGCGCGTCGACGTGCAGCGTCGCCGGCACGAGGCCGTGCCGGATGGCGAGCACCAGCTTGATCACGCCGGCCACGCCCGCGGCGGCCTGGGCATGGCCGATGTTCGACTTCACCGAGCCGAGCAGCAGTGGCGGGGCCTCGCCACGGTCCTGCCCGTACGTGGCGATGAGCGCCTGCGCCTCGATCGGGTCGCCCAGCTTGGTGCCGGTGCCGTGCGCCTCCACGACGTCGACGTCGGCGGTGGAGAGCCGGGCGGAGGTGAGGGCCTGGCTGATGACCCGCTGCTGCGCCGGCCCGTTGGGCGCGGTCAGCCCGTTCGACGCGCCGTCCTGGTTGACGGCCGTGCCGCGTACCACCGCCAGGACACGGTGGCCGTTGCGGCGGGCGTCCGACAGCCGCTCGACCAGCAGCCAGCCGACCCCCTCGGAGAACCCGGCGCCGTCGGCGGCGGCGGCGAACGACCGGCACCGCCCGTCGGTGGAGAGTGCGCGCTGCCGGCTGGATCCGATGTAGAGGCCCGGAGTGGCCATCACCGTCACCCCGCCGGCCAGCGCCAGGTCGCACTCCCTCGCCCGCAGCGCCTGCACGGCGAGGTGCAGCGCCACCAGAGACGACGAGCAGGCCGTGTCGATGGAGACGGCCGGTCCTTCGAGCCCGAGGGCGTACGACACCCGGCCCGACGCGACGGCCGCCGCGCCCCCGGTCATCGAGTGCCCCTCGTCGCCGTCGGGCGACATCATCAGCAGGGTGCCGTAGTCCTGCCCGTTGGTGCCGACGAACACCCCGGTCCGGCTGCCGCGCAGCGAGGCGGGATCGATGCCGGCGGCCTCTACCGCCTCCCAGGAGGTCTCCAGCAGCAGCCGCTGCTGGGGGTCCATGGTCAGCGCCTCGCGGGGCGAGATGCCGAAGAAGGCGGAGTCGAAGTCGCCGGCCCCGTCGACGAACCCGCCCTCCCGGGCGTACGAGGTGCCCGGGTGGTCGGGGTCGGGGTGGTAGAGGCGCTCCAGATCCCAGCCCCGGTCGTCGGGGAAGGGCGCGACGGCGTCCCGGCCCTCCCGCAACAGCTCCCACAGGTCGTCGGGGTTGCGCACCCCGCCCGGCAACCGGCAGCTCATCGCCACGATCGCCACCGGCTCCAGTTCCTGGGACTGGGCCTCGCTGAGTCGGCGGCGGGTGTCGTGGAGATCAGCCATGACCCGCTTGAGGTAATCGCGGAGCTTGTCTTCATTGGCCATCGGAGTGCCGCTTCCTCGAAAGAGACGGGAGAGAGCTGGAGCTGGGGTCAGGAGATGCCGAGGTCCTTGTCCACCATCGCGAACAGTTCGTCGTCGGTGGCGTCGTCGAGATGCCGGCCGATGTCGGCGCCGCCGCTGTCCTGGCCGAGCCGGGAGAGCATCGCCTGCAGGCGTACGGTGGCCCGCACCCGGGCCGCCTCGTCCCGCGCGACCACGTCGAGGCCCTCGGCGATCCGGTCCAGATCGTCGAGGAGCGCGTTCGGGGTGACCACGTCGTCATGGGCGACCTCGGCGTAGAGGTACTCCGCCAGGGTCGTCGGGGTCGGGTAGTCGAAGACCAGGGTGACCGGGAGCGCCACGGCGGTGGCCGAGCCGAGCCGGTTACGCAGCTCGACGGCGGTGACGGAGTCGAAGCCCAGCTCCCGGAACGCCCGATGCTCGTCCACCGACTCGGCGGACGGGTAGTTGAGCACGGCGGCGACCTGGCTACGGACCAGGCCGAGCAGCACGGCGAACCGCTCGGTGGCGGGCAGCCCGGCGAGCCGGTCCCGCAACGACTCCGGGCCGTCGCCGACCTCCACACTGGCCACCGCCTCGGCGGCGGCGAGCCGCCGGACGTCCGGCAGGTCGCTGATCAGCGGACCGGGCCGGGTGGCGGTGAACGCGACGGAGAACCGTTCCCAGGCGATGTCGGCGATGGTGAGGAACGCCTCGCCGTGGTCCACGGCCTGGTGCAGCGCGGTGATCGCCGCCTCCGGGGTCATCTCGGGTACACCGTGGCGGTGCAGCAGATCGCCGAGCGGCCCGTCGGCCATACCGCCGCCAGCCCACGCCCCCCAGGCGATGGAGGTGGCGGTGAGGCCGAGGCCGCGACGGTGCTGGGCGAGCGCGTCGAGGAACGCGTTGCTCGGGGCGTAGTTGCCGACGCCGGAGCTGGCCACGCTGCCGGCGAAGGACGAGAACATGACGAACGCGGACAGCTCGTGGTCGAGGGTCAGCTCGTGCAGGTTGTACGCGACGTCGACCTTGGCCTGCAGCACCCGTTCGATCTGCTCGGGCCGGATGTCGTTGATCATGGCGTCGTCGAGGACGGCGGAGGCGTGCACGACCACGGTGAGCGGGTACTCGGCGGGGATCTGGTCGATCAGCTCGGCCAGGGCTTCGCGGTCGGAGGCGTCGCACTCGGCCACGACGGCCTGGGCGCCCAGCGCGGTGAGGTCGTCGACGAGCTGCTGCGCACCGGGTGCGGCCATGCCCCGGCGGCTGACGACGACGATGTTCTCCACACCGCTGCGGGCCAGCCAGCGGGCGGCGTGCCCACCGAGCGCGCCGGTGCCGCCGGTGACGAGCGCCGTGCCGTACGGCTGCCACGGGTTGGCGGGCTGGCTGTCGCCGAGCGGGACGCGGGTGAGCCGGCGGGCGAGCAGGCCAGTCGGCCGTACCGCGATCTGGTCCTCGTCCCCGGCGGTGGTGAGGGCCGCGACGAGCAGGTCGGCGCAGCGGTCCTCGACGGCCTCGGGCAGGTCCACGAGCCCGCCCCAGCGCTGCGGGTGCTCCAGCGCGGCGACCCGGCCGAAGCCCCAGACCAGCGACTGCACCGGGGAGCGCAGCAGGTCGGCCATACCGACGGACGCGGCGCCGGAGGTGACGCTCCACATCGGCGCGCGCAGGCCGATGTCGCCGAGGGCCTGGAAGAGCGCGACGGTGGCGGCGAAGCCGCCGGGCACGGAGGGGTGCAGCGGGTGGGCCAGTTCGTCGAAGGCGAGCAGCGAGACCACGCCGGCGACCTCGGCGGTGGCGTCGCCGCCCGGTGCGGCGGCCAGCGCCTCCCGCAGCAGCTTCCCGAACTGGTCGCGGTCGACGTCGGGCGTGGACACGGCCACCGGGACGAGGGTCGCGCCGGCCGCCGCGAACGCCTCGACGCAGGTGTCCTGCCATGGCTCGATGATGTCGCCGGTCGGCAGGACCACGACCCAGGTGCCGTCCATGCCCCGGTTGGCGACGCCGGTCAGCGGCTTCCAGGTGTCCTGGTAGCGCCAGCTGTCGATGTCGGCCTGCCGGCGCCGCTGCCGGCGCCAGGAGGCGAGCATCGGCAGGGCCGGCAGCAGCGCGTCGAGGACCTCGTGTGCCGGGGTCTCCTCGGTGGCGATGGTCTCGGCGAGGGCCGTGACGTCCCCGCTCTCGACGGCGGCCCAGAAGCCCGCGTCGCCCGGGTCGCCGCTCATGCCCGACAGCAGGCTCTCCAGGTCGGGCCCGCCGCTGCCGTCGAGCCAGTACCGGTGGTGGTCGAAGGCGTAGGTGGGCAGGTCGACGGTGGCCGCGGCCGGGAGCACCTTCGTCAGGTCGACGGGCAGGCCGACGGTGTACGCGGTGGCCAGGTTGGTCAGCAACCGGGTCACGTCGTCGTCACCACGACGCAGACTACCGATGGTGTGCCCACTCACACCGGCGTCGTCAAGAATCGCGGTCACCGGCATCGCCAGCACCGGATGCGGACTGATCTCGACGAACGTGGTGTACCCGGCAGCCACAGCCGTCCGCACGGCCGCGTCGAAGAGCATAGTCTGCCGCAGATTGTCGTACCAGTAGTCAGCGGTCATGGTGAGCGGGTCAGCCCACTCGCCCGTGAGGGTGGAGACCAGCCGGGTGTGGCCGGCCCGCGGGGTGACGCCGGCCAGGTCCGCGCGAAGCTGCTCGGCCACCTGCTGCACGGCCTCGGAGTGCGACGCGTAGTCCACGGGGATCAGCCGGGCGCGGACGCCCTGCGCCTGGCACGCCTGCACGAGGTCGGCCACGGGCTGCGGCGGGCCGGACACCACGACGGTGGACGGCCCGTTGACGGCCGCGACACCGACACCCGGGAACTCCCCCAGGCGCTCGGCAACCGCGTCGGCCGACAGGTCGATCGACGCCATCGTCCCGGTCCCCCGCAGCACCGTCAGCGCCCGCGACCGCAACGCCACTGCCCTCGCAGCGTCCTCCAGGCTCAGGATCCCGGCGACACAGGCCGCGCCGATCTCGCCCTGCGAGTGACCGATCACCGCGTCCGGGACGACGCCCGCCGCGCGCCACACGGCCGCCAGGGCGATGCCGACGGCCCACAGCACGGGCTGCACGACCTCGACCCGCTCCAGCCACGACTCGTCGTCACCGGTCAACACCCCGACGAGGTCCACGTCGAGGTACGGCGCCAGGGCCCGCTGGCACTCGGCCAGCTTCGCGTCGAACACCGGCGTACGACCGACGAGCCCGGCCGCCATCCGCGCCGACTGCGCCCCCTGACCCGGGAACACGAAGACGGGACCTGCGCCGGCGCTGGTGACCGTACCGCTGACGAGGTTCCCTGCCGGCTGGCCGGCGGCGAGGGCGTCCAGCCCGGCCAGCAGCTCGTCGGCGGTCGACCCGACGACGGCGGCACGGTGGTCGAACGTCGAGCGGGTGGTGGCCAGCGACCAGCCGACCGCCGCCGGATCGATCTCGCCGCGTCTGCGCAGGAAGTCCGCGAGCCGGGCCGCCTGCCCGCCCAGGGCGGTCCTCGACCGGGCCGACACCGGCCAGAGGGTCACGTCCGAGGCGACCAGGTCCGGCCGGCGCGCGGGCTCGACGGCGCCGGTCCCGTCCGCCTGCTCGCCGTCGACGGTCGCCGCCTCGGCGACGCGCGGGCGGTACTCCTCGAGGATGACGTGGGCGTTGGTGCCGCTGACCCCGAAGGAGGAGACGCCGCCGCGGCGGGGGCGGTCCAGCTCCGGCCACGGCTTGGACTCGGTGAGCAGGGAGACCGCCCCGGACGTCCAGTCCACGTGCGGGGACGGCTCGTCGATGTGCAGGGTCTCCGGCATGACGCCGTTGCGCAGCGCCATCACCATCTTGACCAGACCTGCGACGCCGGCGGCGCTCTGGGTGTGGCCGATGTTCGACTTCACCGAGCCCAGCCACAGCGGCCGGTCCGCCGGGCGGTCCTGCCCGTACGTGGCGATGAGCGCCTGCGCCTCGATCGGGTCGCCGAGGGTAGTGCCGGTGCCGTGCGCCTCGACCATGTCGACGTCGGCGGTGGAGAGCCGGGCGTTGGCGAGGGCCTGGCGGATGACCCGCTGCTGGGAGGGGCCGTTGGGGGCGGTGAGCCCGTTGGAGGCGCCGTCCTGGTTGAGGGCGCTGCCCCGGATCACGGCGAGGACCGGGTGGCCGTTGCGTTCGGCGTCGGCCAGCCGCTCCACGACGAGCACGCCGCCGCCCTCGCCCCAGCCGGTGCCGTCCGCGCCGGCCGCGAAGGCCCTGCACCGGCCGTCGACGGACATGCCGCGCTGCCGGGAGAAGACGACGAACACGCCGGGGGTGACCATGACGGTGACGCCACCGGCGATGGCCAGGTCGCACTCGCCGCGGCGCAGCGCGTTCACGGCGAGGTGCAGGGCCACCAGCGAGGAGGAGCAGGCGGTGTCCACGGTGACGGCCGGGCCGTTGAGGCCGAGGGTGAACGAGATCCGGCCGGACGCGACGCTTGTGGTGTTGCCGGTGCCGATGTACATGTCGACGCCCTCGGGCACGTGCGGCAGACCCATGCCGTAGTTCGAGGTGCTCAGCCCGACGAAGACACCGGTGGAGCTGCCGCGCAGCGACAGCGGGTCGATGCCGGCCCGCTCGACGGCCTCCCAGGACGTCTCCAGCAACAACCGCTGCTGCGGGTCCATGGCGAGGGCCTCACGCGGCGAGATGCCGAAGAGGGACGGGTCGAAGTCGCCGGCACCGTCGAGGAACCCACCGATGCGGGTGTAGCTCTTACCCGGCTTGTTGGGATCGGGGTCGTAGAGCGCCTCCAGGTCCCACCCCCGGTCGTCGGGGAACTCGGTGAGCGCGTCCCGGCCGTCGGCGACGAGCTCCCACAGGTCCTCCGGCGACCGGACGCCACCGGGGAAGCGGCAGCTCATGGAGACGATGGCCAGCGGCTCCTGATCCCGGGCCTCGACGGTCTGCAGCTTGCGCTTGGTGTCGTGCAGGTCTGCGGTCACCCGCTTGAGGAAGTACCGCAGCTTGTCGTCGCTCATCGGGTGGCCCCTGCCTCGATCCGAAGGTTGGTCATCTCAGGAGATTCCAAACTCTTTGCTGATGAAGTCGAAGATCTCGTCGTCGCTGGCCGAGTCGAGGTCTGGCCGGTCCGGTTCGACGGAGGGCCCGGCCGCAAGGTCGGACGCCTTGGCGAGCAGGTCCTGCATCCGGGCGGTGAACCGGGCGCGGGCCGCCGGGTCGAGCGGGATGGCGGTGAGCAGGCTCTCCACCGTGTCGATGCCCTGGAAGAGCGGTTGGGTGGAGGGCGCCGCGTCGGCGGCGATCTCGCTTGTCAGCTTCTCGGCGAGCGCCGTCGGCGTCGGGTAGTCGAAGACGAGCGTCGCCGGCAGCCGCAGGCCGGACAGGTTGTTGAGCCGGTTGCGCAGGTCGACGGCGGTGAGTGAGTCGAATCCCAGGTCGGTGAAGAGCCGGTTCGGGTCGACCGCGTCAGGGCCGGCGTGGCCGAGGACGGCGGCGATGTTCGCCCGTACCACGTCGAGCACCACCTTGAGCCGCTCCGGGGCGGCCAGTCCGGCGAGCCGCTGGCCGAGTTGGACCCCGCCGGAGCGGGCACCGGTGGCGTCCACGGAGCGCCGCAGCGGCACCCGGACCATGGCCCGGAGGATGGGCGCGAGGGTGCCGCCCTCCGCCTGCCCGCGCAGCGTCCCGACGTCCAGGCGCATCGGCAGGACGGCCGCCGCGTCGAGCCGCCACGCGGCGTCGAAGAGATTCAGCGCCTGCTCGGTGGCCAGGCCGGTGGCGCCCTGCTCGGCCATCCGTCGCACGTCGTCGTCGCCGAGGTGACCCGTCATGCCGCTGGCCTGCTCCCACAGGCCCCAGGCGAGCGAGTTGCCGGCGAGCCCACGTGCCCGGCGGTGCGCCGCGAGGGCGTCGAGGAAGGCGTTCGACGCCGCGTAGTTGGACTGGCCGGCGCTGCCCAGCGTGGCCGCCGCCGAGGAGAACAGGACGAAGGCCGCGAGGTTCGCGTCGGCCGTGAGGCGGTGCAGGTGCCAGGCGGCGTCGATCTTCGGCACGGCGACCGCGTCCACCCGGTCGGGGGTCATCGACTCCAGCACGCCGTCGTCGAGGACGCCGGCGGCGTGCACCACGGCGGTGAGCGGGTGCGCCGCGGGCACCCCGGCCAGCAGCGCCGACAGGGCCTCGGGGTCGGCGGCGTCGCAGGCCACGACGGCCACCTCCGTACCGGTGCCGGCGAGTTCGGTGACCAGGTCGCCGATCCCCTCGGCCGCCGCGCCGCGCCGCCCGGCCAGCAGCAGGTGCCGTACGCCGTGGCTGGTGGCGAGGTGGCGGGCCAGGATGCGGCCCAGCACGCCGGTGCCGCCGGTGATCAGCACGGTGCCGGCCGGGTCGATCCCGCCGGGCAGCGGCTCGACGGCGGCCGGAACCCGGCCGAGCCGTGGCGTGCGGACCTGCCCGTCGCGCACGGCGAGCTGCGGCTCGCCGGAGGCGATGGCGGCGGCCACCGCGGCGGCGCTGTCCGGGGCGTCGTCGAGGTCGACGAGCTGGCACCGGCCCGGGTGTTCGAGCTGGGCGGTGCGCAGCAGGCCCCAGACGGGGGCCTGGCGCAGGTTCACCGGCTCCTGCTCCCCTGCCGCGACTGCGTTCCGGGTGACGAGCACCAGCCGCGAGTCGGCGAACCGGTCGTCGGCGAGCCAGGTCCGCAACGCGGCGAGCGTACGGTGCGTGGTGGCCCGCGCCTGTGCGGCGAGCTCCGGGTCCGTCGGGTCCCCGGCGTCGCCGACCGGGACGATCACCGCCTCGGGCGTCGGCTCACCCCCGGCGAGCAGGTCGCCCAGCGAGTCGAGCCCGACGTCGGTACGCACCCGGGCACCGGCCGCCTCGCAGGCGGCGCTGAGCGCCAGGTCGTCGCCGAGCGCCACCCAGCGGGTGGCCGCCGGCACGGGGCCGGTTGGCACCGGCAGCACCGGCCAGTCCACCTGGAACAGCGACTCGTGCCGGCCGGAGCGGGCCGCGCCGAGGGAGTCCCCGGAGACGCGGCGCATGATCAGCGAGTCGACGTGCAGCACCGGGGCGCCGGTGGCGTCGGCCACCTGGAAGGAGACGCCGACCTCGCCGGCCGCGGCGACGCGTACGCGCAGGGCGGTGGCCCCGGCGGCGAGCAGGGAGACCCCGGTCCAGGCGAACGGCAGACGGGGCACGCTGGCGTCGGCGCCGTCGCCCATCCGGCCGAGGAAGCCGCCGATCGACATGGCCTGCAGCGCGCCGTCCAGCAGTGCCGGGTGCACGCCGAAGCGGCCGGCCGTGGCGTGGTGGTCGGCGGGCAGCTCGACCTCGGCGAAGACCTCGTCGTCGCGGGTCCACGCGGCGCGCAGGCCACGGAACGCCGGTCCGTAGCCGAAGACGGTCGCCTCGATACCGGAGTAGAAGTCGTCGGACTCGACGCGTGTCGCGCCGGGCGGCGGCCAGACCCCTAGGTCGAAGGCGGGCGCGGCGTCGGCCGGCTGCGGGCCGAGCAGACCGGTGGCGTGGCAGGTCCAGGCGACGTCGGCGAGGATCTCGTCCGAGCCGTCCCGGTAGGGCCGGGAGTAGAGCTGGACGGTACGCCGCCCGTCGTCGTCCCGGTCGCCGACCGTCAGCTGCACCTGGAGCGCGCCGAGTTCGGGCAGGACGAGCGGGGCGAGCAGGGTCAGCTCCTCCACCCTCGGGCAGCCGGCCTGCTCACCGGCGTACGTGGCCAGTTCGACGAAGGCGGTGCCGGGCAGCAGGATGTTGTCCATCACCCGGTGCTCGCCGAGCCACGGGTGGGTACGCACCGACAGCCGCCCGGTGAAGACCATCCGCTCGCTGTCGGGGAAGGTCAGCGCGGCGCTGAGCAGCGGGTGCCCGGCGTCCTGGAGGCCGGCGGAGGCGATGTCCTGCGCCCGGTGCACCGGCGGTTCGACCCAGTACCGCTGGTGGTCGAAGGCGTACGTGGGCAGTGCGACGGTGTCGGTCTCGGCGAGTACGGCCGTCAGGTCGACGGGCAGGCCGATCGTGTGGGCGGTGGCCAGGTTCGTCAGCAGCCGCGTCGCGTCGTCGTCACCCCGCCGCAGACTGCCCAGCATGTGCCCGCTCACGCCGACGTCGTCCAGGATCGCCGTCACCGGCATCGCCAGCACCGGATGCGGGGAGATCTCCACGAACGTGGTGTGCCCGGCGGCGACGGCCACCCGCACCGCCGCGTCGAACTGCACCGTCTGCCGCAGGTTCTCATACCAGTAGTCCGCCGTCATCGACGCCGGGTCCACCCAGTCCCCGGTGAGCGTCGACACGAGGCGGGTGTGGCCCGGCTGCGGCGTCACATCGGCCAGATCGGCGCGCAACTGCTCCGCGACATCCTGCACCGCCACCGAATGCGACGCGTAGTCGACCGGAATCAGGCGGGCC
>NZ_VISU01000028.1:0-63942 GCF_007827625.1 Micromonospora sp. CNZ297
TGCGATCCGGTGGGTGGCCTGGTGCAGATTCCGTGCATCGAGCGCAACGCGGTGGCGAGCATCAAGGCGATCACCGCGGCCCGGCTGGCGTTGCGGGGCGACGGGGTGCACCACGTGTCGCTGGACAAGGTCATCAAGACCATGCGGGAGACCGGCGCGGACATGAAGGTCAAGTACAAGGAGACCGCGCGGGGCGGGCTCGCCGTCAACGTGATCGAGTGCTGACTCCGTTGGGGTGACCCGGCGCTGTCGGCCGTCGCGCCGGCACGGAAAAGCGCGACCATGGCGTTGTGACGTCAGGCGTCGCGGCGCTCTGGTCCGCCCGCACCTCGCTGCGCATCCTGGTCCGCCGGGATCTCGCGGTGAAGTACCAGCAGTCGGTGCTGGGCTACTTCTGGTCGTTGATCGAGCCGCTCGGCATGGGCCTGATCTACTGGTTCGTCTTCGGCGTGCTCTATTCCGGCGCGACCCGGCGGCACCTCGGCGAGGCGGCCGGGTCGTACCCGCTGTTCCTGATCACCGGGATCTTCGCCTGGATGTGGGCGAGTTCGGCGCTGACCGAGGCGGCGAACGCGCTCACCGGGCAGTCCCGGCTGATCACCACGATGAACCTGCCCCGGCCGATCTTCCCGATCGGGCGGGTCGCCGGACGGTTCGCCGAGTACCTGGCCGGGTTGCCGATCCTGGCCGCCGTCGCGGCGATCTACGCGAGCCAGGGGAAGATCCGCCCCGGCTGGAGCCTGCTCGCGCTGCCGCTGGCGGTGGCGGTGCAGTTCGTGCTGCTGGTGGGCCTGGCGCTGCTGCTGTCGGCGGGCAACGTGCTGATGCGCGACATCGAACGCACGATGCGGCTGGTCATCCGGCTGCTGTTCTACGCGACGCCGATCATCTACCCGCTCGACCTGGTGCGGGAGTCGGGCATGCCGGGCTGGCTCAAGATCGGGTACGAGCTGAACCCGCTGGTCGGGATCTTCCAGCTGCACCACGCGGTCTGGTATCCGGACGAGTTCCCTGATGCCCGGCTGCTCACGATCACGGTGACCGGCAGTGTGCTGGTGCTGGCGCTCGGCTGGTGGGCGTTCCACCGCCTCGAACCGGCAGTGCTGAAGGAACTCTGAATGGCCCCGATCATCGAGGCGGACGGGCTCGGCATCCGGTTCGTCCGCAACCGGCGCCGTCAGCTGCGGCTGCGGGAGCTGATCGTGCACCGGGGTGCCCGCGACCCGGACGCGGGCCGGTTCTGGCCGTTGCGTGACCTGTCGTTCCGGGTCGAGCCGGGCGAGACGGTGGGCGTGGTGGGCCGCAACGGCACCGGCAAGAGCACACTGCTGCGGCTGATCGCCGGCGTGCTCATCCCGGACGAGGGCTCGATCCGCGTGCACGGCCGGGTGGCGCCGCTGCTCGAACTGTCCGCCGGGTTCTCCGGCGACCTGACCGGCCGGGAGAACCTCTACCTGGTGGGCGGGCTGCACGGGCTGTCGTCGGCGTACCTGCGGGAGCACTTCGACGAGATCGTCTCGTTCGCCGGTGAGCAGGTGGAACGCGCCATCGACACGTCGGTGCGGCACTACTCGTCGGGGATGAAGGTGCGGCTGGGTTTCGCGGTGATCGCGCACCTGCCGCACCCGGTGCTGCTTGTGGACGAGGTGACAGCGGTCGGGGACGCGGAGTTCCGTGCGAAGTGCTATGCGACCATCGAGCGACTTCTCGCGGAAGGGCGCACGCTGGTGCTGGTGTCACACAACGACAAGGACCTCACCCGGTTCTGCCGTCGGGGGCTCTACCTCGACGCCGGACGGCTGATCGTCGACGGGACGATTGACGAGGCGCTGGCCGCCTACGCCGACGCGGCGAAGCGGTGACGCTCGCGATCGTGCTCGCCGCCGACCCGGCGGCGGGCCACCTCACCGAACGGCTGGCCGCGCAGTGGCGGCGGGCCGGGGCGGACGACGTGCGCATCGCCGCCGACCTGACCGAGCTGGCCGATCTGGTGGCCGCCGCGTCCGGCCCGGTGCTGGTCAGCGGCGCTGACCTGGTGGCGCACACCGCCGTACTCAAGCATCTCGCGACCAGCCCGGTGGGGCCGACGGTGGCGCTGGTGCTCACCGATCCGCCCGCTCCCGGGCAGGCCACTGTGCGTGAGGAGCGCGGGCAGGTGGTCGAGGTCGGCGCCGCCGAGGCGAGCGGCGTGTTCGGCGGCGCGCTGCGGGTGGGCGCGGCGGACCTGCCGGCGCTCGCCGAGGCCGCCCGCCGCGCCGCAGGCGGTGGGCCGCTGGACGCGGTGGACCGGCTCGTGGCCGACCTCGCCGCCCGCGGCACGCTGATCTTCGCCCATCGGGTACGTCTGCTCGTGGCGCACCGGGTCGGCGACGAGGCGCAGCGGGTGGCGGCCGAGTCGGCGGTGGCCGCCGTCGACGAGGACCGCGCCGAGTTGAAGCTGTCGGTGAAGGAGCGGGACGACTTCTTCACCACGTTCTTCGTCAGCACCTGGTCCCCGTACGTCACGAAGGCGGCGGCCCGGATCGGGATCGGCCCGACCGGGGTCACCATGGTCTCGGTGGCGTTCGCGGTGGCCGCGGCGGTGCTGTTCGGCGCCGGTGGACGGCCCGCGCTGGTGGCCGGCGCGGTCCTGCTCTACCTGGGTTTCGTGCTCGACTGCGTGGACGGGCAGCTCGCCCGCTACACCCGGCACTTCAGCGCCTGGGGCGGCTGGCTGGACACGATGGCCGACCGGTTCAAGGAGTACGTGGTCTACGCCGGTCTCGGCTTCGGCGCCACGCACGCCGGGTTCCGGTACGGCTGGGCGCTGGCGCTCGCCGCGATGACGTTGCAGACAGTGCGGCACATGACCGACACGTGGTACGGCGCGCTGCACGACGAGGCGGCCCGGCGGCCGAAGGTGGTGAGCGCCGACGCGGGCGGCATCGGCGGGAAGCTGAACGCCGCGTCGACGCGGGTGCAGGCGGACACCGGTTCGGTGTCGTACTGGCTGAAGCGCACAGTGGTGTTCCCGATCGGTGAACGGTGGGCGCTCATCGCGATCGCCGCCGCGCTGTTCGGGCCGCTGGTGGCGCTGGTCGCGGTGCTGGTCTGGGGGACGCTGGCGTTCGCGTACACCGGGGGGTTGCGGACCTTGCGGGCGCGGTGGATGCGGGTGCCGGTGCTGACCACTGTGGACGCGGGTCTGCACCGTGACGACGGCCTGCTGGTGCGGACGCTGCCGACCGCGCGACGGCCGCTGCTGCTGGCGGTGCTCGGCGCGCTCGGCGCGGCGGGGACGCTGGTGTGGGCGCTGCTGGCGGTGCACGGCGGCGGGGACCTGCCGGTCTTCGTGCCGGTGCTCGCGCTGGTGCTGCTGCTGGGGGCCGCGCAGGCGTCGCGGGCGCCGCACGACGGGTCGCTGGACTGGCTGGTGCCGGCCGCGTTGCGGGCCGCCGAGTACCTGTTCGCCATCGCGGTCGGGGTGGCGGGCCGGGCCCCGGCCTGGCTGATCTTCGGGTACGTCCTGGTGCTCACGCTGCTGCACTACGACCTGACCGCGCGGCTGGAGAAGCGGCAGTCGGCGCCGCCGCTGCACGCGGCCACGCTGGGCTGGCCGGGGCGTTCGCTGCTGCTGGCAATCGGGCTGATCGCCGGATATGCGAGTATCGCTCTAGCTACAATCGGTGCGTACCTTCTCGTGGTTTTTGTCGCGAGCGTGGTCCTCGCCTGGGTGGTCCTGCCGGCCCGCGCCCGTGGGGGTGTGCGCTCGCCGGGCTGACGGAGGGCGGGCCGGGGTGACCTTGATCAGCTTCGTCGTGCCGGCCTTCAAGGTGCAGGGCTACCTGCGGGAATGTCTCGACTCGATCCTCGGCCAGCCGTTCGGCGACATCGAGGTGATCGGTGTCGACGACGCCTCGCCGGACGACAGCGGCGAGATCCTGGCCGAGTACGCGCTGCGCGACCCCCGGGTCCGCCCGGTACGCCTCGCCGAGAACGTCGGGCTCGGTCCGGCCCGCAACATCGGGCTGGACCGGGCCGTCGGCGAGTACGTGTGGTTCGTCGACGGGGACGACTGGCTGGTGCCCGGCTGCCTGCCGCACGTCGCGGACCGGCTCCGCGACACCGCGCCGGACGTGCTGATCGTCGATCACGTCCGGGCGCACTGGAACAACATCGGCACCCGCAGCGCGATGCGTGACGTGTTCCCCGACCCGCCCGGCGCGACGACGTTCACGCTGCGGGACCGGCCGGAGACGCTGAAGCTGCTGCACACCGCGTGGAACCGGGTGGTGCGCCGGGAGTTCCTGCTCGAACGCGGGCTGCGTTTCGAGCCGGGCTGGTACGAGGACGTCTCGTTCAGCTATCCGGCGCTGATGGCGGCCGGGCGGATCGGCGTACTCGACCGGATCTGCCTGAACTACCGGCAGCGCCGCACCGGCGCGATCACGAAGACCCGGGGGGACCGGCACTTCGAGGTCTTCGCCCAGTGGCACCGCGTGTTCGGGCTGATGGACCGCTGGCACGTGACCGGGCTGCGACCGGCCGTCTTCGAGCGGATGATCTGGCACTACCTCACGGTGCTCGGCAACGGCGCCCGGATCGCGCCCGAGCTGCGGGCACCGTTCTTCGCCCAGATGCACGCCGACTACGTGCGGTTCCTGCCGCCCGAGGGCTACCCGGTCCCGCCCGGCCCGGAAGGGCTCAAGCACCGGCTGGTGGCGGCCGGGCGCTGGCGGACGTTCAGCGCGTTGCGCGAGGCGCACCAGGCGGGGGAGACGGCCCGGCGTACCGCGCGGCGGGCGCGGCGGCGAGTGACGCCGGTGGTGCGGCGTACCGCCCGGCGGGCCCGTGACCTGGCACTGGGCGAGTACTACCGGGCCGAGCTGCACCGGCCGATCGACCCGACGCTCGCCGTGTACGCGGCCTACTGGTACCGGGGCTACTCGTGCAATCCGGCGGCGATCTACGAGGCGGCCCGACGGCTCGCCCCGCAGGTGCGCGGCGTGTGGATCGTCCGCCGCGACCGGGTGGCCACGTTGCCACCAGGTGTCGAGTACGTGGTGGCCGGCAGCCGCGAGTACCACCGCGTGCTGGCCCGCGCCCGCTGGCTCGTCAACAACGTCAACTTCCCGGACTTCGTCCGCAAGCGCCCCGGCTCGGTGCACGTGCAGACCCACCACGGCACGCCCGTGAAGGTGATGGGCCTGGACCAGCAGCGCTACCCGGTGGGCGCGATGGGGATGAACTTCGCCGGCCTGCTGCGCCGCGTCGACCGCTGGGACTACAGCATCACCTCGAACAGCTTCTCCACGCAGATGTGGGAGCGGGCGTACCCGGCGGACTACACCACGCTGGAGGTCGGCTACCCGCGCAACGACCGGCTGGCGCTGGCCACCGCCGAGGACCGCGGCCAGGTCCGCGCCGCGCTGGGCATCGCACCCGACGAGTACGTGGTGCTCTACGCGCCGACGCACCGCGAGCACCTGCCCGGGTGGCGGCCGCCGTTCGACCCGGACCGGATGCTCGACGTGCTCGGGCCCCGGGGCCGGCTGCTGATGCGCAGCCACTACTTCCACGACCGGGAGCGGCACCCCCGGGGACCGGCCGCGGACGGCGTGCTGGACGTGAGCGCGTACGACCGGGTGGAGGACCTCTACCTGGCGGCGGACGTGCTGGTCACCGACTATTCCTCGGCGATGTTCGACTACGCGGTGCTGGACCGGCCGATAGTGGTCTACGCGCCGGACTGGGACGCCTACCGGGTCGCCCGGGGCGTCTACTTCGACCTCCTGGCCGAGCCGCCGGGGCCCGTCGCGCTGGACTTCCCCGGCCTGCTCGACGTGTTCCGTTCCGGCGCGGTCGACGACGAGGCGGCCGAGCGGGCCCGGACGGCGTTCCGGTCGCGGTTCTGCGCGCTCGACGACGGGCACGCCGCCGAGCGCGTGGTGCGCCGCGTGTTCCTCGGCGAAACGCCGTAAAAGTGGTTACCGGCAGGTCACTTAACTGCGGAGCCCGGCGAATACCGGTTAATAGGACTGTCACGAGCTGAACATGGCACGTTTACCCGATGTGCGAATCAGATGATCCTGGTCACAGTCATTCCCGGGTTTGGGGCGAGTAGCTGGGGAGGTGGCGGTGGCGACCGTCGCGCTCAAGGATGTCACCAAGGTGTTCCCGGACGGAACAGTCGCGGTCGACACCATCAATCTGGACGTCAACGACGGCGAGTTCATGGTGCTGCTCGGCCCGTCGGGCTGCGGGAAATCGACAGTGCTGCGCATGGTGGCCGGACTGGAGGATCCGTCCTCCGGCGCCATCATGCTCGGTGGTGAGCTGGCGAACGACCTGCCACCGCGGGACCGGAAGATCGCCATGGTCTTCCAGGACTTCGCGCTCTATCCGCACATGACGGTCGGCGACAACATCGGCTTCCCGCTGCGCCTGAGCGGCGTCGAGCCCGGCCCGCGCGGTGAGCGGATCCAGGACGTGGCGAGCGCGCTCGGCATCGGCGACGTGCTCGGGCGCAAGCCCAGCCAGCTCTCCGGTGGCCAGCGGCAGCGGGTCGCCATGGGGCGGGCGATAGTGCGCCGGCCCGGCCTGTTCCTCATGGACGAGCCACTTTCCAACCTGGACAGCGGGTTGCGCGCCGAGCTGCGGGCGGAGATCTCCGGCCTCACCCGCGAGCTGGGCGTCACCACCATCTACGTCACCCACGACCAGGCCGAGGCGCTCACCATGGCCGACCGCGTCGCCATCATGCGCAAGGGCGTGCTCCAGGACGTGGGCACCCCCACCCAGGTGTACGGCCGTCCCGCGACGCTCTACGTCGCCGCGTTCCTGGGCAGCCCCCGGATGAACCTGCTGGAGGCGTCGGTCTACGTCCACCTCGACCGGTACGTCGCGCTGAACCTCGGCGAGCAGTCGCTCTACCTGCCCTGGGACGACATCCGCAGCCGTGCGGTGGCGCACTACCACGGTGAGCGGATCGTGGTCGGCATGCGCGCCGAGGCGCTCACCCCGGTCGCCCCGGACACCGCCGGTGACGTGCTGCACGGGCGTATCCGCTACCTGGAGCACCACGGTCACGAGTCGCTCGCGTTCCTCGACATCGGCGCCACCGCGATCGTCGTCGACGAGATGGGCACGCCGGTCGAGCAGGCCGCACCGGGCCAGCGCGGCCTGCGCCGGTTCAACCAGGTGATGCAGCGGCTCACCGGCCGCGCGGCGGAGTCGTCCGCCCCGGCCACGGAGGCGGGCGGGGGCGGTGGCAACCGCACGAGCGTGCTGCCCGACCCGGGCCGCCACCACCGTCGTCCGGCGGAACTGGCGGTACGGCTCGCGCCGTACCCGCAGGTGTCGCCCGGGCACCCGCTCGCCGTGCAGGTGCGGATGGACGCGCTGCACTTCTTCGACGAGCGAGGCGACCGCATCGACGTCGGCTGGCGGTGAAAGGAGGGGCACCCTATTAACGCCTCCGGTAGAGGAAGGGCCCCTTATTAACAGTCGCCGCCCGGAGGGACGGGCCGGTGACGGCGGTACGGGCCCCAGCCGACGAAGCGGGCGAACATGTCGGCCGGGGCCGGCGCGTCGTTCGGGTTCAGCCGGTAGAGGTCGCGCGTGGCCTCGTACAGCAGCCCGCACAGGTAGATGGACAACCCGATCCGGTTGTCCTCGTACTCGCTGCGCAGCAGCAGGCGGGCCATCGGGCACGGCCACGGCTGGCCGCAGGCCCGGCAACACCACATCGGACGCAGCGGCGTGTGCGGGGTGGCGTGCAACGGGTACGGCCGGGGGCGATCCGGCCCGGGCCCGTCCGGCGGCTGCCCGAGCTGGTGGCTGATCACCGGCGCTCCTCGTGGTGGCCGTCTCCCGGGCGCCTCTCCGGGGCGGACCGATGGCCGCCGCCGTTCCCGCGCTGCTCCGGTACGGACCAGCGACCGCCGTTCGCCCGCCACTGCTGGGCCGGGGTGAGGTTGCCGACCCGGCCCGGGCCCATCGTCGGCAGTGGACGCGTCGGCTGCCGCATCCACTCCGGCAGGTTGTCGCCCCGTACCCGGTGGGGCAGTGTCGGTGCCGACGCACCCCGGCAGCGGAACCAGCGCAGTCGCACGGCGCAACTCCTCTCGGTAGCGGGAACCGGACGAATTCGGCTCCACTGCGTGACAGTCTCGTCACCGCGCCGCTAGGGTCGGAAGGCGTTCCACCCCCACCTTCCTGGCCGTCCGACCGGCCGATTTCCGTGTGCAGCCGTGTGCAGAGGTGTGCAGATGATCCGTGTGCCGTTGTGGGAACTGTTCGCCGGCGAGCTGCGCCGGTTACGCACCGATGCCGGGCTGACCCAGGAGGCGCTGGGTGAGCGGGTGAGCTATTCGGCGTCGCTGGTGGCGGCCGTCGAGCAGTGCCGCCGGGCGCCGCGCGCCGAGTTCACCGAGCGCTGCGACGAGGTGCTGAACGGCGGCGGCCTGCTGGTGCGGATCCGGGACGCGCTGATGCAGGAGGCGCTGATGCCGTGGTTCCGCGAGTGGGTGAGCATCGAGCAGGAAGCTGCCTCACTGCGTAGCTTCCAACCGCTGGTGGTGCCCGGCCTGTTGCAGACCGAGGAGTACGCCCGCGCGCTGCACGAGGGCGCTAGCCCACTTGTCGGTGATGCTATGGAGCAGCAGGTGGCCGCACGGATGGCGCGGCAGGTGGTGCTGGACCGCCCGGCTCCGCCGCAGTTCGTGGCAGTGCTCGACCATTCGGTGCTCACTCGCGCCGTCGGCGGCCCCAAGGTGATGCGGGAGCAGCTGGCGCATCTGGTCGAGGTGGGTCGGCGGCCTCGCGTGCACCTGCACCTGGTGCCGGAAACGGTCGGTGCCTATCCAGGGCTCAACGGTGCTTTCGTGCTCGCGACCCCCGCTGACGGTGACGACGTGGGCTACCTGGACAACCAGTTGCACGGCACGATTGTGGAGCGGCACGCGGACGTAAAATCACTTCGGCAAACCTGGGAGTCGGTGCGCGCGGAAGCTATGCCGCACGGGGCGACCCTGGCGGCGATCACGGAGGCGGCGAAACGATGGAGTTGACCGGCGCGATCTGGCGCAAGAGCACCCGCAGCAGCGGCAACTCCGGCGACTGCGTCGAGGTGGCGGACAACCTGCCCGGTGTGGTGGGGGTGCGGGACAGCAAGGACCGGCAGGGGCCGGCGCTGACGTTCACGCCGTCGAGCTGGGCGGCGTTCGTCGCGTACACCAAACGGGCGTGAGTGACGTACCGGATCTCGGTCCCCCGCCACGGCGCACCGCCGTCGGCGTGGAGCAGGTGCGTCGCCTGGTAGCCGACCAGTTCCCGTACCTGGCCGACCTCCGGATCGAACCGGTCGCCAAGGGTGGCTGGGACAACTGGACCTTCCACCTCGGCCCCGAGCTGCTGGTGCGCCTGCCCAGCGCTGCCGAGTACGCCCTGGCCGTCGACAAGGAACACCTGTGGCTCCCGGCCCTCGCCGATCGGCTGCCGCTGCCCATCCCCGCGCCGCTGGCGAAGGGCGAGCCGGGTGCGGGCTACCCGTATCCGTGGTCGATCTACCGCTGGCTCGACGGCGAGACCGCGGCCGTGGACCGGATCGCCGACCCGGTGCGGTTCGCCCTCGACCTGGCCGGATTCCTCGCGGCCCTGCAGGACGTTGACGCCGCCGGTGGTCCGCAGCCGGGCGTCCACAACTGGTTCCGGGGCGGCACGCTGCGCACGTACGACAAGAAGGTCGAGCATGCGCTCCTGGCGCTGGACGGCCGCGTCGATGCCGCGCTGGTACGCGAGATCTGGGCGCGGGCGGTCGGCGCCCGCTGGGACGGGGTGGACCGCTGGTTCCACGGCGACATCGCCTCGGGAAACCTGCTGCTCGCGCACGGCCGGCTGGCGGCCGTCATCGACTTCGGGACATGCGGCGTCGGTGACCCGGCCTGCGACCTGGCGATCGCCTGGACGTTGCTGAGCGTCGAGGGCCGGGCGGCATTCCGCGAGCGACTGTCGGTGGACGACGCGACCTGGGCGCGCGGACGTGGCTGGGCGCTCTGGAAGACGCTGTCCACCTACTCCCGCACCGTCGACGACCCCGAGGACGCGGAGGAGTCGGCCGAGGCGCAACGCGTTCTCGGGGAGATATCCGCAGACTAGACGGCCGGTCTCTCACCCGGCGGCGGCCCGCTTCTCCGGCGCGAACGGCCACTCCTCGAACGACAGGCACCTGCCGTCCTCGGCGAACCGCATGATCCAGAGATCGCGCCACTCCTGGTGGACGGGGTCGCCGTACCGGACCTGCACCCGTGCCACAGCGGTGTCGCCGTCGACCGCAACGATCTCCGATGTCATCTCGAAGACCTCGTCGGGTCCGTCGCGCTCGCTGTCCCACATGCGGGTGATGGCGGGCAGGCCGACGACCGGATCCCGGTACGGCCCCTGCCGGTAGCTCGCGTCGGAGGTGAACATCGTGCCGAGCGCCGCCGTTCCCGGTGTGCGCCACGCCTGCTCGTACGCCGCGATCCAGGCGGCCACCCGATTCCTGTCCATGGTCGCCAGCCTGCCATCCGGGTGGGTCCGGGTCTCCCAGATCGGCTGCCGGGGATCGTCGTTGTGCACGACGACGTGGGCGTGCTCGGCCGGGCGGGCCGTGGCGAAGTAGAGCCGCTGGGCGGGCAGGTAACGCTCCCGCCAGCGCCGTTCGACGTCGGCCCGGGACGACACCGGGCTCTCCCGGACCACCGCACGCTCCACGGTACGGTCCGGCGCGGTCGACACGAGCACCCGCAGCTCCCACCGGTCGAGCAGTTCCGGGCGCAGGAGGAAGACGCCGTCGAACACCAGCACGGCGTCGGCGGGAGCGGTGGTGAGCGGCGGGGACAGCACCGCGTCGGTGGCGTGGTCGTAGGCCGTGCGCCGGAAGCGTCGATCGCCGCCCGGGCCGAGCGGATCGAGCAGCACCCGCTTCAGCGTCCCGTGGTCGTGGGTGTCGACGTAGCAGCCCTGCGCCGAGAACTCATCCCGTCGGTAGCGCCGATGCCGGGGGAAGAGGAAGTCGTCGACTGTCGCCCGGATGACGTACCGGCCGCGGGCGCGCAGGACGGCGGCCAACTCGTCGGCGAGCGTGGTCTTTCCGGCGGCGGGCGGCCCGTCGACGGCGACCCGCGTCGGGTGCGCCACTGTGACGGACCCGACCGCGTCGGCCAGGAGAGCGATCAGCTGATCGCGGCGGGGATAATTGGATTGCCCCTGCGCCGGGCCGGGAGTTTGACTGCCGTCCATGCCGTCCCCCTCACCGGTCTTCGTCGCGGGCACGGGCCGTTCGGGCACGTCGCGGATCGCCGACGTCATCGGCCAGCATCCGCTGATCCACCGGATCCCCATGGAGACCAAGTTCCTCGTCGAACCGGGCGGCCTGCGGGATCTGGCCGACGCGCTCACCGACCGGTACGACCCCATCGTCGGTGAGGACGCCCTGCACCGGCTGAGCGACTTCCTCACCGTACGCGCGCCCGGCCGGCGTGACGACCGTGGCAAGACCGTGCCCGAGCTGGTCGGCGAGCGGCGCTATCGGGACGCCGTACACCGGCTCTGGCCGCAGGTGATCGCGCACGCCTTCGAGGAGCCCGCGCCCGCGGAGGGCTTCGGCGACGGCGACCGGCCCGCCGGGCCGTTCGGGCCGGCCAGCCGACGGCGGGTCGTCCCGAGGTACTTCCGTGACCGGAGCGAACTGATCGGCGTCCTGCGGGGCCTGGTCGACACCCTGTTCGGCGGGGCGGCGGCCGACGCGGGCAAGCCGACCTGGTGCGAGAAGACGCCGTTCAACCTCTTCTACCTGGACTTCCTCTGGGAACTGGTGCCCGAGGCGACGATCGTGCACATCAAGCGTCACCCGATCTCGGTGCTCGCCTCCCACCTGGCCCAGCCGTGGGCTCCGTCCACGGTCGACGGTGCGCTGGCCTACCTGCTGCCGGTCTACGACAGGTGGCTGGCCTGGAGGAACGCGGCCGACCTGACGAGCCGGCGATACGTCGAGGTGAAGGCGGAGGACCTGGCGGCCGACTGGCCCGGGCAGCGGCGGGCCCTGTTCGAACGGCTCGGCGTCGAGGACGCCGTCACCGCGTCGACGTTCCAGGCGGACAAGCTCGCGCACCGCGACGACCAGTTCGACGCCGACACCCGCGCGTACGTCGAGCGGGAACTGGGCGAGATCATCCCCGCGATGGGATACGAGTGACGGCCGAGCGACCTCAGCAGGAGCCGGGACAGTAGGGCCCGAAGATCTCGGAGGTGACACGACCGGGCAACCGCAGATCAGGTGTCACGCCCTGTGGCGCAGTTCGCGGAGCACGCCGTGCCGGCGGAGCGCCCACCCCAGGCGCCGTGCGCTCGGGTGCCTGACGAACAGCACCGCCGCCCGGCGGATCAGCCCGAACCGGTTGTCGCCAACCTGATCGTCGACCGCCCGCCAGATCAGCTCGCGTACGCCGGCGCTGTCCAGCATCGCCCGTACCTCGTGGCGTACCCCGGGGTCCTCGGTCGCGGACGTGACGGCGGTGACCAGGCCGGGCCGGTTGGCGAGCGGCTCCACCGCCGCGGCGACGAGCGGCCGGCGTACGGTGTCCCGCTCCAGCAGCAGCAACACCGCCTCCCGGACCTCGGTGCTGTCGAGCCCGGACCGCAGCAGGCCCAGGGCGCTGCGCTCGACCTCGCGGTCGCGGTCCGGAAGGGACAGCGCGGCCAGCAGCACCGTCACCTCGTCGAGGTCGACGAGGTGACGCAGCCCGTCGCGGAACTCCGGCAGCGCCCACGCCACCGTCAGCCCGCGCGCGAGATCGCGGTTCATGGCCACTCGCTACCCGGAGTCGGCAGCCTCCGAAACGCCGTCCGGTCGTTGCCATGTCGCTTAACTGGTGTTCTACTTAACCATAACAATCTGACGGAGGGTCACCAGGGTGATCAACTTTCATGTCGACCGGTCCAGCAGCGTCCCCGCGTACGCCCAGCTGGTGCGGCAGGTCCGTGAGGCGCTGCGGATCGGGACGCTGCGGCCCGGGGACCAGCTCCCCACCGTGCGCAGCGTGGTGACCGCGTGCACCGTCAACCCGACCACTGTGCTCAAGGCCTACCGGGAGCTGGAGCTGTCCGGCCTGGTGGAGGCGAGGCAGGGCGCGGGCACGTTCGTCAGCGGGACGCTCGGGCACGCCGATCCCCACGTCATGGCCCGCCTGCGCGGCAGCCTGGCCCGGTGGCTCGGCCAGGCCCGGGAGGCCGGTCTGGAGGACGAGGACGTCCAGGCGCTGCTCGCCTCCGTGATCGCGGCGAACGCGGCACCCGCGAGGAGAGACAACGCGGAGGGCGCGGCGTGAGCGGCGAGCCGGTCGCCGTCGAGGCGCGTGACCTGAGCCGGCGCTACGGCGCCGTGTGGGCGCTGCGGGAGTGCTCGTTCGCGCTGCCCGCCAACCGGGTCGTCGCGCTGGTCGGCGCGAACGGCGCGGGCAAGTCGACGCTGCTGAGCATCATCGCCGGCACCCTGGCGGCCACCGGCGGCACGGTGTCGGTGCACGGCCGGCAGGTGGTGCGGGGCGGGTCCGCCGACGGTGGCAGCCGGGTGGCGATCCTGGCCCAGGACAAGCCGCTCTACCGCGACTTCACCGTGTCGGACATGCTCCGCTTCGGCCGCTCGACGAACCGGGTGTGGGACCAGCGGCGGGCGCTGTCATGGCTCGACCGCTTCGCCGTCCCGCTGGACCGCCGCTGCGGCAAGCTGTCCGGCGGGCAGCGGGCGCAGGTCGCGCTGGCGGTCGCGCTCGGCTCCCGCCCCGCGGTGCTGCTGCTGGACGAACCCCTCGCGAACCTGGATCCGCTGGCCCGCGTCGAGGTGACAGGCGAGCTGCTGGCGGAGGTCGCCGACGACGACATGACTGTCATGCTGTCGACCCACATCGTCGCCGAGCTGAGCGGCGTCGGTGACCACCTGCTGCTGCTCGACGCCGGCCGGCCCGTCCTCGCCGGCGACGTCGAGGAACTCCTCGACAGCCACGTCCGGCTGACCGGGCCCCGCGCCGACCAGCCACCCGGGCCGGGCACGGTCGTCCAGGCGCAGCACACCGGCCGCCAGTCCACCTTCGTCCTCCGGCGGCCGGCGACACCGGCGGCCCACGCCGTCGTGGCACCCGGCTGGACCGCCCAGCCCATCACCCTGGACGAGCTGATCCTGACCCATCTCAGAGCGTCGGCCGCCGCGCCGCACGAGCGGGAGGCAGCCGCATGAGCCCGGTCGGCCAGCTGTCCGCACCCCCGAACCGCCGGAGCGACCCCGGGTACGCCGGGGGCGTACGCGGTCTGCTCTGGCTGACCTGGCGTCAGCACCGCTGGACGGTGATCGGCACGCTGGTCCTGGCCGCGGTCCTGGTGGGCTGGATGACCTACCTGTCGGTGGAGCTGACGAGCCTGTGGCACCAGTGTCACGAGACGTTCTGCGCGGAGGAGTCGCCGCAGGGCCGGCGGCTCGGTGGCTCATCCGGCCTGGTCCTGACGCTGGCCGTGCTGTCGCAGGTGGTGCAGTGGATGCCGCTGCTGATCGGTGTGTTCGTCGGCGTCCCGGTGCTGACCAGGGAACACGAGCAGCGCACCCTGCTGCTGGCCTGGAGCCAGGACGTCTCCCCGCAGCGGTGGCTCTGGACCCGGCTGGCCCTGCTCGGCCTGTTCGTGGCGGCGGTGACCTCGGCCGTCGCCGGTGTCAGCGACCACCTGGAGCGACTCCAGGCCCGGGTCGCACCGGTGAGCCTGTTCGAGTACGGGCCGTTCCTCAACACCGCGATGCTTCCGGCGGTGATCAGCCTCTGCTGGTTCGCGGTCGGTGTCGCGCTCGGCGCCGCGATCAAGCGCACGCTCCCGGCCGTGTTCGGCGTGATCGTCGGCTTCGTCGGCCTGACCTATCTCGTCCGGTGGCGCTACCCCACGCTGATGGAGCCGCTGACCGCGCACCGCGTCATCGGCGGGCCGGGCGTGGGTGTGCTGCGCGACAACGCCCTGGTCGTCAAGGGCGGCATGATCGACTACGGGATCGACGGGCCGTCCGGCGCGTTCGACGCCTCCGGGCGTGAGCTCACCGGGGTCGAGCTGCAACGCCTCTGCCCGCCCGACAACGGCACCGGCCGGACGCTCGCCTGCTTCGTCGAGCACAACCTTCAGCAGCACCTCCAGTACCAGCCGGGCAGCCGGATCCCCGAGTTCCACCTGATCGTCGCCGGCGGCTATCTGGGCCTGACCGCGCTGGCGCTCCTCGTCGTCTGGTGGATCGTCCGCCGTACCGACCTGAGCGCGGGCTGAACAGGGATCGGCCTTGCCGGTGTTGTTACTGGCGAGTAGCGTTCGGGCATGAGCATCGACTCTCGCCAGGTGGCGGCCGGTCTCCTCGACGCCGTGCCGTTCGCCCGCACGCTCGGAATCGAGTTCGTCGAGGTGGCGCCCGAGGCCGAGGGCGGAGTCCGGGCCGTGGTCCGGCTCCCCGACGACCCGGCGCACCACAACCACGTGGGCGGCCCGCACGCCGGAGCCATGTTCACGCTGGGGGAGACCGCCTCGGGCGCGGTTGTCCTGGCCGCGTTCGGGCAGGCGCTCGACCGGGCCGTACCCCTGGCCGTGACCGCGACCATCCGCTACCGCAAGGTGGCGGTGGGGCCGGTGCTGGCGACCGCGCGGCTCGGCGGCGTACCCGCCGAGGTGCTTGCGGAGCTGGACGCCGGGCGGCGGCCGGAGTTCCCGGTCGAGGTGGAGGTCCACACCGAGGACGGCACGCTCACCTCCTCGCTCACAGTGATCTGGACGCTCCGCCCGAACCGCTGAGCCCCGAACGGGGTTTGCCCGGGGCGAGGGCTGGATAGATTCAAGCGATGCTGGGCCTCCCCGCGCACGTGAACGCTTGTCTCTTCGATCTGGACGGTGTGCTGACGCAGACCGCCAAGGTGCACAACGCCGCCTGGGCGGAGACGTTCGACGCGTACCTGCGACGCCGGTCGGCCGAAACCGGCGAGCCGTTCCACCCGTTCGACAGCGGACCGGACTACAACCGGTACGTGGACGGCAGACCGCGCGCCGACGGGGTGCGCACATTCCTGGCCTCGCGCGGCATCACGCTGCCCGAGGGATCGCCGGACGACCCGCCCGAGGCGGACACCGTCAACGGCCTCGGCAACCGCAAGAACGTCGTCCTGCTCCAGCGGATCGAGCACGACGGCGTCGAGGTGTACGAGGGCTCGGTGCGCTACCTGGAGGCGGCCACCACGGCCGGACTGCGCCGCGCTGTCGTCTCGGCCAGCGCCAACTGCGCCGCCGTGGTGCACGCCGCCGGACTGGACCGCTGGCTGGAGGCACGGGTGGACGGCGTGGTCGCCCGCGCGCACGGGCTACGCGGCAAACCGCACCCGGACACGTTCCTGGAAGGCGCCCGGCTGCTCGGCGTCGGACCGTCGCAGGCCGCCGTCTTCGAGGACGCCCTCGCCGGCGTCGCCGCCGGGCGGGCCGGCGGATTCGGGTACGTGGTGGGCGTCGACCGGGTCGGCCAGGCCGACGAGCTGCTGGCGCACGGCGCCGACGTGGTGGTCACCGACCTCGCCGACCTGCTCGCCCCGGAGCCGGCCGCGTGATCCGGGAACGGGCGTACCCGGTCGAGCCCTGGCACGTCCGGGAGATGCAGCTCGACATGGACGTGCTGGCCCAGTCCGAGTCGGTGTTCGCGCTGTCCAACGGGCACATCGGGCTGCGCGGCAACCTCGACGAGGGCGAGCCGCACGGGCTGCCCGGCACCTACCTGAACTCGTTCTACGAGCTGCGCCCGCTGCCCTACGCGGAAGCCGGCTTCGGATTCCCCGAATCCGGGCAGACCATCGTCAACGTCACGAACGGCAAGCTGATCCGGCTGCTCGTCGACGACGAGCCGCTCGACGTGCGCTACGGCGAACTGCTCGCCCACGAGCGGGTCCTCGACATGCGCGCCGGCACGCTCCAGCGGGAACTGCACTGGCGCTCCCCGGCCGGCCGCGAGGTCAAGGTCCGCACCACCCGGCTCGTGTCGTTCACCCAGCGCTCGGTGGCGGCCATCCACTACGAGGTCGAGCCGGTCGACGGGCCGCTGCGGCTGATCCTCCAGTCCGAGCTGGTCGCCAACGAGTCGCTGCCGCCGCAGAGCCGCGACCCGCGGGTCGCCGCCGTCCTGGAGTCGCCGTTGCAGGCCGAGGAGGAGCTGACCACCGACGACGGCGGCCAGCTCATCCACCGCACCAAGGTCAGCGGCCTGCGGGTCGCCGCCGCGATGGGCCACGACGTGGACGGGCCCGAACGCACCACGATCGAGAGCGAGGGGTACGAGGACTGGGTCCGCACCACCATCGGCTGCGTGCTCAAGCCCGGCCAGACGCTGCGGGTGGTCAAGTACCTCACGTACGGCTGGTCCAGCCGCCGCTCCCTCCCGGCGCTGCGCGACCAGGTCGGCGCGGCGCTCGCAGCGGCCCGGCTCGACGGCTGGGACGGGCTGCGCCGGGCCCAGCGCGAATACCTGGACGCGTTCTGGGACGCCGCCGACGTGCGCGTCGAAGGCGACCCCGAGGTGCAGCAGGCCGTCCGGTTCGGCCTCTTCCACGTCCTCCAGGCCGGCGCCCGCGCGGAACGGCGGCCGATCTCGGCCAAGGGCCTCACCGGCCCGGGGTACGACGGCCACGCGTTCTGGGACACCGAGATGTTCGTGCTGCCGGTGCTCACGTACACGCAGCCCGGCGCGGTGCGGGACGCGTTGCAGTGGCGGTACGACACGCTGGCGCAGGCCCAGGAACGCGCCCGAACGCTGAACCTCGAAGGCGCCGCCTTCCCGTGGCGCACCATCGAAGGGCCGGAGTCGTCGGCGTACTGGCCCGCCGGCACCGCCGCGTTCCACATCGCCGCCGACGTCGCCGACGCGCTGCGCCGCTACGTGCTGGTCACCGGCGACGAGGCGCTGGAACGGGAGATCGGGCTGGAACTGCTGATCGAGACCGCCCGGCTGTGGCGTTCGCTCGGCCACCACGACCGCGCCGGACGGTTCCACATCGACGGCGTGACCGGCCCGGACGAGTACACGGCGGTGAAGAACGACAACGTCTACACCAACCTGATGGCGCAGCGGAACCTGCGTACCGCCGCGGACTGCGCGATGCGCTACCGGGACCAGGCGCTCGACCTCGGCGTCACCGAGGAGGAGGCCGCCGCCTGGCGGGACGCCGCGAACGACATGCACGTCCCGTACGACGCGGAGACCGAGGTGCACGAGCAGGTGGAGGGATTCACCCGCTTCCAGGAGTGGGACTTCGAGCACACGCCGCCGGAGAAATACCCGCTGCTGCTGCACTACCCGTACTTCGACCTCTACCGCAAGCAGGTCGTCAAGCAGGCTGACCTGGTGCTCGCCATGCACTGGCGGGGCGACGCGTTCAGCGCCGCAGAGAAACTGCGCAACTTCGTCTACTACGAGCGGCGCACCGTACGCGACTCGTCGCTGAGCGCCTGCACCCAGGCGGTGCTGGCGGCCGAGGTCGGCTACCTCGAACTGGCCCACCGTTACCTGCGCGAGGCCGCGCTGATGGACCTGCACGACCTCAACGAGAACACCCGCGACGGCGTGCACATGGCATCACTCGCAGGTGCCTGGATCGCGCTCGTCGCCGGGTTCGGCGGGCTGCGGGACCACGACGGGATGCTCTCCTTCGCGCCCCGGCTCTCCAGCCGCCTCAGCCGCCTGGAGTTCTCGCTCCAGTGGCACGGGATGCGGCTGCGGGTCGACGTCCGGCCGCACCAGACGACGTACTCGCTGCGCAACGGCGGCCCGGACACCGTAGTGGAGCTGCGGCACCACGGCGAGCCGCTGCAGGTCACCTCCGCGCAGCCGGTCACCGTGGCGGTGCCGCCGACACACCCGAGGGGGCCGCAACCGGAGCAGCCGCAGGGCCGCGCGCCGCTGATGCACCTGCCCGAACGCATGGAGTGAGCGGCCCCGCCACGAAGGGCGGGACCGCTCGGTACGCGTACCTCAGAACTGGCGGCCGTTGGACGGACGCCCGCCGGCGTCGCGCGGCGCCGTGGCCCGCGGATCGTCGGACGTGCGCGCCGTCGAGGCGCGGTCGGCCCAGTCCGGCGAGTCCTTCAGCTCCTGCTTACGGCGTTCCTGGTCGGTGAGTTCCTGTTCCCGGGACCTGTCCTGTTTCGCCATGACGATCCTCGCGATCGGTCGGGGTCCGTGGTCACCCGGCGCGTTCCCGCCCGGCGGCGGCTCAACCGTCCAGGCGAGGGCTCAGCCGTCCAGGCGAGGGCTCAGCCGTCCACGTGCTGGGCGAAGCTGCGCCGCAGGTGGTCCTTGGGGCGGGAGCCGACGATCGAGCCGACCACCTCACCGCCCCGGAACACCAGCATGGTCGGCGCGGACATGATCCGGTGGGCGCGTGCGGTGGCCGGGTTCTCGTCGGTGTTGAGAGTGACGAAGCGCAGCGCGTCGCCGAACTCCTCGGCCAGCTCGGCCAGGTGCTTCGACACCACCCGGCACGGCGGGCACCACTCGGCCCAGAAGTCCACCACCACCGGCCGGTCGGCGGCCAGCACTGTGGCCGCGAAGGTGTCGTCGGTGACCGGGTTCAGCCGGCCGGTCCCCGTGTCCTGAGGCATGTTTCCTCCCGTTGGGCGATCGCGTGGGCGAGCTGGTCGTGCAGCCGGCGGCGGACGTCACCCAGCCGGTCGAGGTAGTCGTCCACCTCGGCGAGCTTGCGCCGCAGCACCGCCACCGAATCGGGGCAGACGTCACCGGAGTCGTTTCCGGCGCGCAGGCAGGCGACGAACGGGCGGATGTCGTCCAGGCCGAAGCCGATCGCCAGCAGGGAGCGGATCTCACGGACGACACGTAGTTCCGCCTCGTCGTAGACCCGGTACCCGTTGGCGGACCGGTTCGGCCGGACCAGCCCGTGGGCCTCGTAGTAGCGCAGGGTGCGGGTGCTCGTACCGGCCCGCTGCGCCAGCTCCCCGATCCGCATCCGCCGCCCCCGTCCCTCACTGCCAGGTTGACGCTAAACCTTGCCGCCGACGTCAACGCAACCCGCACGCGTGCGCTTTCCCCCCCGCTGTCCCCCGGGCTTCCCCGCTGTCCCCGTCGATCATGAAGTTGGCGGCGTTTTCGATCTCGGAATCTGCCGCCAACTTCATGATCAACCCTGTCCGGGGCGGGGTGCGGGGTTGGGGTGCTGCCCTTGTGGATCTTGGTACGGAATGGCCCCTCCAGGGGCCGTTCCGTACCAAGATCTGCCCCGGGGCCTTCCCCGGTGGGATTGATCATGAAGTTGGCGGGGTGGGGGAGCGCTTTCTGGGCCGTCAACTTCATGATCGTCGGGGTGGGGGGTATGCGTGGGGGGAGGGGGAGAGAGAGCGGGAGGGGCGGTGAGGGGAATGCGTGAGGTTTCGGTGCCTGTGGTGGACGGCGGACTCGTCGGGGACGTGGTGGTGCCGGCGGGAGCCGGTGGGGTGGTGCTGTTCGCGCACGGGAGCGGCAGCTCGCGGCACAGCCCGCGCAACATGGCCGTCGGGCGTGCACTCAACGAGCGCGGGCTCGGCACGATGCTCGTCGACCTGCTGGCCGCCGACGAGGAGGCCCGGGACGAGATCACCGCCGAGCTGCGCTTCGACATCGGCATGCTGGCCGAGCGCCTCGCCGGGATCGTCGACTGGATGGGCTCCGACCCGGAACTGGGGAGGCTCCCGATCGGGCTGTTCGGCGCCAGCACCGGCGCCGCCGCCGCGCTGGTCGCCGCCGCGGCCCGGCCGGACCGGGTGGGCGCTGTGGTCTCCCGCGGCGGCCGGCCCGATCTGGCCGGCAGCTCACTGACTGCGGTACGCGCACCGACGCTGCTGCTCGTCGGCGGCCTGGACGAGCAGGTGATCGTGCTCAACGAGCAGGCCCGGGACGCGCTGGGCGAGGTGGCCGAGCTGCGGATCGTGCCCGGTGCCACGCACCTGTTCGAGGAGCCCGGCACGCTGGAGCAGGTGGCCGACCAGGCAGGTACGTGGTTCACCACGCACCTGCGCCAGCCGCACCCCGCCTGACCGGCGGCGGAATCAGCCCGCTGCCTCGGCGGCGCGGCCCGGGTCGGCGGTCGGTGCGGGAACGCCGGTGCCGTTCCGCTCGGCGGCGCGGTGCCGCTGCACGGTGTCCAGCACCCGCCACAGCACCGCCGCGATCGGCACCGACACGAACGCCCCGGCGACCCCGGCCACGAGCGTGCCGGCGGTGACCACCACCAGGATGACCGCCGGGTGCAGCTGCACCTGCCGCCGCATGACCAGTGGTTCCAGCAGGTTGCCCTCGATCTGCTGCACGGCGATCACCGCGGCCAGCGTCAGCAGCGCGGTGGTGGGGCCGTTCGCGGCGAGCGCGACGAGTACCGCCACCGCACCGGCCACCGTGGCGCCGATGATCGGTACGAACCCGCCGAGGAACGTGATCAGGGCGAGCGGCAGGGCCAGCGGGACACGCAACACGACCAGGGCCAGCCCGATGCCGATGGCGTCGATGGCCGCGATGATCATCGTGCCCCGGCTGTACGCGCCGAGCGTCCGCCAGCCGGCCCGTCCCGCCTCGGCGGTCAGCTCCCGGCGCGGGCCGGTCAGCCGGCGCAGCACCCAGCGCCACATCGAGCGGCCGTCCTTGAGCAGGAAGAACAGCAGCACCAGGGCGAGCAGCACCGCGCCCGCGACCTCGGCGACCTTGCGTGCCCCGGCGACCGGGTCGGGCGCACCGCTGCTCAGGCCCTGCCGGATCTGCTCCACGAGCCGGTCGAGCTGCTGGTCGGTGACCGGCAGGCTGGACGTGACGAAGTCCCGGGTGCGCTGCAACCCCTCGTCGAGCTGCTGGCTCAGCTCGCCGAACTGGCTCGCCGTGAGGTTCCAGACCAGGACGCCGGCACCGCCCAGGATGCCGAGCAGCAGCAGGATGCTCAGCAGCGCGGCGACCCCGGCCGGCACCCGCAGCCGGCGCAGGCGTACCAGGACCGGGTCGAGCAGCGCGGCGAGGAAGAGCGTGCCGGCCAGCGCCACCGCAAGCGGCGCGAGCAGCACGGCGATCTGCCCCAGCAGCCACAGCCCGGCCGTCACCACCAGCAGGCAGGCGCTCCAGGTGACCGCCGTCCGTACCGGCCAGGGCAGTCCGGCCCAGGTCTGCCGCGGTCCGGCGGTCGGTGCCCGCCCGGGTATACCAGCGTCGTCGTCCACGTCGCCCTCCTCGATCGAGGCCGTTGGTACCCGACGCGAGCCGATCCGACACCAGGGCCGCAACCGCCCACCCGGCGTTTGTACCCCCGGCCTTAGGGAAGGCATTCAACGTATCGAAGGGAGATCCGACATGAGCGACTTCATGGACAAGGCCAAGGACTTCGCGGACAAGCACGACAAGCAGGTCGACCAGGGCATCGAGAAGGCGGGTGACGCTGCGGACAAGCGCACCGGCGGCAAGTACGACAACCAGATCGACAAGGGCGTCGACATGGCGCAGCAGCGCACCGGCGAAGGCGACACCGGTCGCTGACGTACACCCGCTTCGGACACGACGGCGGCCACCCCCCTGTGGGGAGCGTGGCCGCCGTCGTGTCGGGCCGGCCTCCACAGGGGAGACCGGCCCGTCCGTCAGGAGCTGTAACCGCGGCCGGCGATCCAGTTGGCCAGCTCGGTCACGTCCATCCAGTACGTCGGCACGTCCGGCCGGGCCGGGTCCGCGATCAGCACCCGGTCGCCGTCGCCCTCGTACCGCACGACTGTCACGTAGTGGCCGGGGTAGCTGTGCTCCACCCCGTCGACGTCCCGGGCGCCGCCCAGGATGTTCGCCACCACGGGCCGGTCGTCGTCCACAGCGGTACGGATGTCCGTGCGCAGGCGGTCCACCTGCTCCCGGGTGGCCACGTCCTCGCGGATCTCGGTGGTCCGGTACTTGCCACCTGTGTACTCGTTCAGGACCCGGGTGATGTCGATGGCCGAGTCGGTGCCGTTCTCGGTGGTACCGAGCTTGGCGGCCAGCTCGTCCTGGCTCACGTCCTTGCCCTCGGCCGACAGCGCGATCCGGGTCGAGGCGGGACCGCAGTAGAAGAAGTTCGGCTGTGCCTGGTACTCGTAGTCGGCGGCGCGGTCACCCTTGCCCTTGACCGGGGCGGCGTGGGCGGCGGCGGCCGGACCGGCGACGGCACCGCCGGCCGCGGCCAGACCGGCGACGGACAGCACACACTTACGGATGATCGGGTTCATGGTCGAGGCTCCATTCGGGGGTCGACGGCTCCGTGCGGGAGACGCGGCACCAGGAGTGGCGCTCGGCGTACGGAGAGTTCAACCGCCCTGCCTCGGCAGCCCATTTCCGGGCGTGACCGGAGCCACCGCGGAACCGGACAGACGCCTCAGCCGGGCAGGCTTCCCAGCAGCCCTGTCACCGCGATCTCGATGACCACCCGCTCCGGATTCGGACGCGGCGTGCGATAGCGCTCGGCGTACCGGCGCTCGGCCTCGGCCACCGACTCCGGGTCGCGGCGCAGCACCGCCCGGCCCTCCACGGTCAGCCACCAGCGGCCGTCGACCTGGCACACCGCGACCGGGACGCCGTCCGGCCCGCCCGCCGCGACGTGCCGGGCCTTGGCCGACCCGGCTGAGGTGATCACCCGGGCCAGCCGGGTGGCGGGGTCGAAGGTCACCCCCACGGGTACGACGTGCGGGGTGCCGTCGGCACGCGGTGTGGTGAGCGTGGCGAGGTGCCGATCCGCGAAGAAGCGGGCCACCCGTTCGTCGCTCGGATCCAACCGATGCCGTGCCGCCATGTCGTCTCCTCGTTCCGTGCGGTGACGTCTCAGCGGCGGGGCGCCGCGCCGGGCGGCAACGTCGCCACCGGGGATTCCCCGGCGGCCCGCTGCTCGGCGCGGTGCTTGGCGACCAGCCGGCCCAGGTAGAACAGTGCGCCGGCCAGCACGCCCATGTCGTCCAGGTAGATCGGGTCGGGAAGCAGGTCCACCGGCAGGATCGTGTAGATCAGCGCGCCGTAGAACGCGACCTTGCCACCGGCGCCGAGCGCGCCGAGCATGCGGCGGGTGCGGACCACCCGGATGGCGAGCAGCACCGCCCCGGCCAGCATGGCCGCCGCGAGGACGGCGGCGAGGACGACCAGCACCCAGGCTTCACGGGACACGCCACCACGCTAGCCGAGCCGAGCCCGCCACGCGCGGCGGTCGTCCCCGCCGCGGGGGCGCTCGCCTTCGGCGCCCGCACCGGGCGGCGACCTGTCGGGCCGCTGCCGGGCGACGGCCTGTCGGGCCGCTGCCGGTGACGGGCTTTCAGGCCGCTGCCGGTGACGGGTTTTCAGGCCGCGACGGCCGCCCGGCCGCGAGCCACGGGCGGCAGCTCGCGGGTGACCTCGGGGCTCGCCGTTCCGGTCGGCAGTTCCCGGGTGGCCTCGGGCCCGGCGAACCCGACGATGGAGAGTTCCGTCTGCGGCTCGGCGACCGGGTGCAGCGCCGCGAACGCCTCGTCGCGCAGGCTCTGCGCCGCCGCCGCGGCCAGCTCGGCGGTCTGCCAGGCGGCCTGCTCCCGCTGCGCGGCGGCCCGGTGCCGTGCCGCCATGTTGTCCCGGACGAGCCGGCGCAGCAGCAGTTCCTGCTCCACCGGGTGCCGGCTCGGATCCCAGCCGTTGCCGCCGAGGATGTCGCTGAGCTGCCGCACCGTGATCTCGTCGCGCCACTGGGCGTCCATCGCGGCCCGGTGCAGCCAGCGCTCCCGGTCCGCGTACTCGGCCGGGGTCCGGGCGGTCCGGGGCAGCGGCAGCGCCGCGGCGGCGGTCAGGCGCCGGACGTCCTCCTCGGCCGCCTGGTACGCCTGCCAGGCAGCCTCGGCCTCCTCCTGGGCGGTCAGCCACTCGGCGCGGCTCCGCTCGGCGGTCGCCGTCGCACGGGAGGCGGCCACTGCCACCTCGTCGGCGTAGCGGATCCTCTCCTGGTCCCGTACGCGGGCGCGCTCGGCGCGTTCGATGCTGCTCGGGCGGGCGGCGTCACTGATCCGGTCGACCAGTTCCGAACGGAACCGGGACGGGCGGACGATCAGCGCGGCGACCACTGTCGCGGCCACGGCGAGCAGGACCAGCCAGATCACGGCGGCCGCGGGCATGTCGGGCAGGACGGAGGAGAAGACGGTCTGCATTACCAGCACCTCGTGGGTGGAACGTAGGACGATCGACGGTTGTGGCCCGGACATCCGGGCGGGTGCGCGTCGTGACTCGGACGCGACGGGACGCGCGGCAGGGCGCGAGGCGTGCGGCCCGTGGGACCGCGCCGGGGCGTACCGGAAGGGTGCCCGGTCAGGCGCGCGGCGGACCGCGACGGGCGATGTGCGCCCGGCCGGGGTCGGCGGCGGCGACCTCGACGCCGGGAACGCGCCCGGCGGAGTCGGCGGAAAGGCCTTCGGTGACGGCCGGGCCGGTGCCGGGGCCGGTGGTCCGCAGGGCGGCGGTCGTGGCGTCGGCCGCCGTGAGTTCCGCGGCGCCGGCCGTGACCGCCTGCCGCGTCGCGACGTGCTCGATCGCCGCGACGTGCTCAGTGACGACGGCATGCGAGGCGACTGTGGCGTGCGAGGCCGCGGCGGCGTGGGCGGGTGCGGCGGTGATGCCCTGGAGGCCGGCGATCAGCACCAGGCCGGCCACAGCCGTGCGGGCGATCCGGCGCAGCGTCGCCGTCCAGGTGGACGAGGCGAACGCTACGGGCAGCACCTGTTCAACCTATCGGTCGACGGACGATCCCGCAGCTCAAGGATCTTGCGGTTTACGTGAGCCACCCCACGGGTCGGTGTGGACGGAGACCCACGCGGGCCGGACGTGCGACGGCGCGGCGCCCCTGCCGAGGTGCCGCGCCGTCTCGTGGATGCCGGGGTCAGTTGCCGCCGAGCACCGGCGGCGGAGCGGCGTCTCCGTCGCCCCAGACCATCTCGTCCTCGGTGAGCCAGGTCAGCCGGCCGTCGGACTCGTCGTCGCCGTGGCCGCCGCGCCCACCCAGCACGCCGCTGCGGCCGGCCATCGCGGGCCGCCCGGTGGCGCCGCCGGTGCGCTCGGCGGACTTGCTCCCGGCGTCGACCACGAGGCCACGGCCGGAGGTGAGCCGGCCCGTGCCGGCCGCCGAGCGGTTCTCCGCGCCGGACATGCCGCCGAAGCGGGCCGAGGACGCCGAGTTGGCGCCGGTGCCCGCGAGCGAGCCGGTGCTCAGCACACCGGGGGCGCCGTAGAGCCCGCCACCCGGTCCGCCGGCGCTCATCGTCGTCGGTCCGGCGCCGCCGGGACCGAAGCCCGGGCCGCCGCCGATCGTCGGACCGCCCGCGGTGCTGGTCAGCGGAGCGGCGCCGGCCAGCGAGGTGCCGGTCGGGTCGACGGTGCCGCCGGTCGGCACCGAACCCGGAGCGCCCGCGCCCGGCTGGCCGCCCGGAGTGCCCGCACCCGGTGTGCCCTCGCCCGGCGTGCCGCCGGTCGGGGCCGTGTGGTGCACGCCCGACGTGGTGGCGGTGGCGTTGGCGCCCGGGCCGAAGCTGCCCAGGCTCGGGCCGGACGACGGCGTCTTCACCGACGGGCCGTTCTGCAGCGTCGGGTCACCGTTGCCGGTGTGGCCGGGCAGCTCGGTCTCCGGCGGGTCCGGTACGACGATCCGGCCGTACGCCGAGAAGTCGTAGCCCTCGGCGAGCTTGGCCACGACCTGCACCATCCGCTGGTGCGCCTTCTCCTGCTCGGCCTTGTCCTGCTGGTGGCCGACGATCCCGCCGATCACCGCGCCGGGTGCGCCGCCGATCAGGAAGCCCTTGCCGGCGCCGGAGAGCAGCTTGTCGTTGTCGTCGGTCTTCTCCGGGCTCTCCGCCTTGGACTGCGCGGCCCGCAGCTCGCTGGACATCATGTCGAGGCCCTGTCGGATACCCGTCATGCCCTCGGCGAGGTTGCCGGAGTAGCGGACGACCATGTCCAGCCGGCGGTGGAACTCCCGCGCGGCGTCGCCGGTCCAGGTCTTCGCCAGCGCCTCCAGGTCGGCGGTCAGGTCGCGGCCGAGATCGTCGAGCGTGCCCTTGAGGGAGGTCCACTGGGCGCTGAGCGCCTCGATCTGCTTCGGGTCGCCGGCGTTGACGCCCTGGTAGAGCTCCTCGTGACTGACGTGCTCGTAGCGCCGGGTGTACTCAGACACGCGGGTCCTCCTTCGGCTGCTTCATCGCCTCGTTCAGCCCGGAGAGGGCGGCGGCGATGTCGGCCGCGGCGGCGGCGTTGCGGGCCTCGGCGGTCTTGTAGTTCGTCATGATCTTGTGGGTCGCCTCGCGGGCGGCCAGGATCGCCCGGCGCAGCCGGTCGACGTGGTTGACGTAGCTCTGGTGGGTCTCGGAGTAGCGACGTGCGTTGTCGGTCGCGTCGGTGAACGTGCCGAGGGCCGGCGGGCGGCACTGCATCTGGGTGTTGAGCTTGCGCAACACCGACTCCGCCTCGTGCAGACGCCGCTCGAGCCGCTGGTGAAAGTCCTCCAAGGACAGTACGTCTACTGTCGTGCGCCCCGTCATGGCTGCATCCCCGTAGTCATCGTCGATAACCGTTCGCCGTACTCAGGTTAGTCGAAGCGAGCCAACCCGGGCGACCCGTGACGGAGATCCTCCACTTCGGATTGCGGCAGGGCCTGTCAACCGCCCTGGACCTGCGCCTCCGCGCCACCGGCCGACGGTGTCGCGGTGGCCCCCGGAGGCGTCGACGCATCGAAGTAGGTCATCGCATCCTCGCGGGACAGCGTCGGTCCGGTCGGCACCAGCGCCAGCAGCGAGGCGGGTACGGCGAGCGGCGTCACGTCGCCGTACCCGAGCGCGCTCTTCGCGTCGCCCCCGGCGGTGCCGAGCGGATAGCGGATGCCCTGCGCGGTGATCAGGTAGACAGTCGAACCGGCCGCCGCCTTGCCGCTCTCCCCGGCCGTGGCCTGCACCAGCACGCCCTTGCCGCCGGGCAGCAGCACGCTCTCGGCGGTGCGTACCGCGTCCCGGGCGCCCTGCCGCGCGGGCATCGCGGTCGCCGAGGTCAGCTCGGCCGGCGGGGAGTCGAAGACCTCCAGCGTGGTGGTCGGCGGCTGACCGGCCGGGCCGGGCCGGTAGGTGGCGCAGAGCACCGTCCGTCCCGGACGGACCTCGTGCAGCGTCGGCAGCCGGGCCGGCAGGCCGTCCGCGTCCAGCCGCTGGTCGGTGAGGAGCCGGCCCGCCTCATCCGGAGTGATCTGCGTCACCTCGCCACCCCCGCCGAGCAGCAGCAGCGCGGTGACCTCGCGGACTGTCGCCAGGCCCTGCCGGGTGAGCACGTAGTACTGGCCGGCGGCCTGGTAGACCTGGCCGATCCGGGCCGGCCGGTCGGCCACTGTGAGCCCGCTCGCGCCGCCGTCCCCGGCGATCGCCGGCTTGCGCAGCACCGGCCCGGCCGGCACCGCGTTCAGCAGTTGCTGCCCGACGGTCAGGTTCGTCGCGCCGGCCATCTTCAACGCCACCAGCGCCTGCTCGTCACCGGCCACCCGCAGCCGGGAACCACCGGTGAGCAGGTAACGCGCGTCGCCGGTCCGCACCACCACGGCCCGGTCGGTGAGCGCCGTGCCGCCGGGCAGCGCGCGGTCGATCACCAGGTGGGTGGTGGAGCGCTGCGGGTCGTTCGGGTCCGGCACGTCGCACACCGACCAGGGGAGCCCGACCAGCGATTTGCGATCCGGCAGGTCGTCCGGGGCGCCGACGATGCCGACCAGCCGCCCGCGTGGACGGTCCTTGATCGACGCCTGGGACATGGTGCGCGGCTGCGCCGCGGCGTCGTTGACGATCAGCCGCGCCGAGGCGTAGTTGAGCGTCGGGCGCAGCACCTTGTCCTCGCCGAAGTAGTACGTCGCGCCGGTCTCCCGCTCGATCACCAGCGTGTTCGGCTCCAGCGGCGCGGAGTTGCTGGTGAGCTGGCCGTACGCGCCCACGCCGCCGAGCACCACTGCGGCCGCGATGACGCTGCCGAACACCGCCATGCCGAGGCGGCGCATCGGCAGGTCGTTTGTCTCCGGATCACCGGAGAGCAGCGCCGAGACGATGCGGCGGGTGACGAAGCGGTACGCCTGCACCTGATCGCGGCGGGTCCGCATGACTAACCTCCGGCGGGGGTGGGTCCGCGGCGACAGGTCCGAACAGCGCCGCGGGCTTCCCTACGATAAGGGGCCGTCGGGGGTGCGCCGGACCCCGTCCGCCGACCGAACGACCGCACCCGCCCGGCGGATGCCCAGGATGTCCAGAAGGGACGCACACCGATGACGCAGCTCCAGGCGCCACCCGGTCGTACCGCCACCACTCCCGCCGTACCGCCGGACCGGCCGGTCACCCCGGCCGACAAGCGCCGCCGGGGACGCCTCGGCCCGGTCGTGGTCGGGCAGCTCGTGGTGGTGGAGTGCGCGGCGCTCGCGGTCTGGTTCGCCACCGCCGGCCCGGCGTGGCTGCTCGCGGTGGTCGCCGTCCTGGCGCTGCTGGCGGTGGCCGCGGCGTTCGCGCGCCGGGGCGGCCGCTGGTGGTACGAGGACCTGATGCTCCGCCGCCGGCTGCGCCGGCGCCGCGACCGCGCCCGGGGCGCGGCGCCCGGTGGTGACCCGAGACTGGCCGCGCTCGCCCCGGAGCTGACAGTGGTGGAGCTGACCGAGCGCGGCACCCGGCTCGGCATCGGGCAGGACGACCGGGGCTGGTTCGCCGCGCTGGCGCTGACCGGCCGGCCCGGCGCGCCCGCCGGCTCGATCGAGGCGGCGGTGGTGGACCGCGTGCTCGCGGTGCTCGCCGACTTCTCCGGCCCGGTCACCCAGACCCAGGTCGTCTCGCACACCCTGGTCTGGTACCCGGCGCCCGGCGCGCCGCCGTCCGCGTACCGGACCGTGTGGGTGGCGCTGCGCCTGTCGGTGTCCGACGCGCGGGCCGAGGCGGTGAGCCGGGGCGGCGGCCTGCGCGGCGTGCACCGCACGGTGGCGGCCGGGGTGGGCCGGCTCGGCAAGGCGCTCAACGCCGCCGGCCTCGGTCACCGGGTGCTCGACCGGAACGAGCTGCACGCGGCGGTGGTGTCCGGGGCCGGGCTCGACCTGGCACCGGAGTCCCCGGTGGAGACGTGGACCAGCCTGCGCGGGGGCGGCTGGACGCAGCGCTGCCTGGCCCTGCGGGTACGCCCCAACGGCTCACTCGGCGCGCTGGTCGACGCGGTCACCGCCACCTCCGCGCCCTCGCACACGGTCGCCGCCGTGGTGCTCCCGGGCGGCCGGCGGGTGCCGCCGCTGCTGCGGGTGGCAGCCATGGACGGGCACGCCGAGGCGCTGGTGAAGGCGGTCCGCGAGATGGCGCGGCGCGCGGGCGTGCCGGCCCGCCCGCTGGACGGCCAGCACGGCCCCGGCGTCTACGCCACCGCGCCGGTCGGCACCGCGATGGGGACCGTCACGGTCGAAGGTTGACGATCCAGCCGTACGCGCCGCAGACCCAGACGGCCAGCGGCACCAGCGCGATGATGAGCAGGATCTCGACGATGTCCAGGGTCCGGCCCCAGACCGGGGAGATCCGCTTGCCGGCCACGGTCAGGCCGTAGACCAGGCTGATCACGGCCAGCACGGCCAGGCCGCCCAGGATCAGCCCGAGGCGTACCGCCAGCGAGCCGGCGGCGAACGTGGCGGCGGCGACCAGCCCCAGGCCGACGGTGCCGGACAGCAGCACCGGCGTGCGTTGGGCGCGGCTGAGGAACGGGCGCGCCCGCAGCAGCGACAGCAGCGCCAGCACCAGGCAGAGCAGGACCGCCGGGAGCCGGCCGTTCTCGGCCAGCACCACCTCGCCGCCGAGCACCAGCAGCGAGACGGTCCAGAGCAGACCGGTGAGGAACGCGTCGGCGCGCTCGCTGTTGCGCAGCACCGACGGCCCGTCCACCGACTCGGTGTCGGTCTTGAGGTCGTCCGGGCCGGTGGGGATGGACGGCACCGGCAGCCGGGCCAGGCGGTAGGCGAGCATCGGCAGGGCGGGCAGCGCGCCGAACGCGACTGTCGACACCACCGCCGCAGCCGCCGCCGCGCCGATGTCGAAGGCCAGGCTGAGCACCGCGCCGAGGCCGACCGCCGCGCCCACGCCCACCGCGCCGAGGAAGAGCGGCAGGCGGTCGCCGACGGCGAGCGCGGCGATCGCGCCGAAGACCACCACAGCGGTGCCGGCGAGCAGGACGTGCGGACCGGCCAGCTCGCCGAGCGTCCGCTCACCGGCGAGCACCAGCAGGCCGCCGGCGCCCGCGTACCCGATCCCGACCAGGGCCAGCACCGCGCCGGTGCGGCTGTCGCCGGCGGCGCGGGACAGCACCGCGGCGCCGACCAGCAGCGCCACCGCGACCACGAACGCGGCGGCCGCGCCGGGTAGCTGCGGTGGGCCGGTGAGCAGCGTCGCCACCGCGCCCGCGGCGAGCGCCGAGGCGGCCAGCAGGACCGCGAACACCCGTGTGGTGCCGACCTGCCAGGCGCCCGCCCGCTGGGTGGTGGAGGTGGCGACCGCGTCCACCACGTCGTCGAAGACGATCTCGGGGGCGGTCGCGGCACGCGGGTTGAAGTAGAGCACCTCGCCGTCGCGGACGCCGAGCTGCGCGGCGGTCCGGCCGCCGTCGAACGGCTGACCGCCGAGCCGGGACAGGGCCCAGCCGCCGTGCCGCACGCCCTCGTCGGCCAGGTCCTCGCCCGCGTACCGCAGCAGCGTGGGCAGCAGGTCGGCGAGCGGCACGTCGGACGGCAGCGCCAGATCCATCCTGGTACGCGGCGCCACGATGGTGATCCGGCTCAGCCCACCGGTCGCCGTCTTCGTCGCCACAGTGGCCTCCTCGTGCTCGCATACGATCCGCTGGGCCGTCGGCGCCGCCCCCACGGGTCCACGACGCCACCGGGAGATTACCTACGATGGCGGTCGCACAGGTTGCCCACCCGACGCTCACCGGCGGTGGCAGACCACGATCAGGGCCGCTTCTGGGGAGGGGAGAGCCGTGAGTACGGTGGTGTTCCGCCGACTTCCGCGTCAACCGGGGCCCGCGCTGCCGCGCGGCGAGGTGCTGCTGGAGTCCCCGCCCGAGCTGCCGGAGCCGCAGGCCAAGGGCATGGGTCAGGTGCTGATGATCCTGCCGATGCTCTGCGGCGTCGGCGCGATGGCGTTCCTCTACGCCGGCCGGGGCGGCGGCATGATGACGTACGTCGCCGGTGGCCTGTTCGGTGTGTCCATGTTGGGCATGGCGATCGGCACGCTCGGCAACGGCGGCAACGACAAGGCCGAGCTGAACGCCCAGCGGCGCGACTACATGCGCTACCTCGCGCAGATGCGCAAGCGCACCCGGCGGGCGGCCGAGCAGCAGCGCGCCGCGATGACCTGGCGGCACCCGGAGCCGGACGCGCTCTGGTCGATCGCCGCCTCGCGCCGGCTCTGGGAGCGGCGGATCACCGAGGACGACTTCGGCGAGGTACGGATCGCGCTCGGCCCGCAGCGGCTGGCGGTGGAGATCGTGCCGCCGGAGACCAAGCCGGTGGAGGACCTGGAACCGATGAGCGCGATCGCGCTGCGCCGGTTCGTCCGGGCCCACTCCAGCGTGCCGGACCTGCCGACCGCGCTGTCGCTGCGCGCGTTCAGCCGGATCGCGCTGCGCGGCGACCGGGAGCCGGTGCTCGACCTGACCCGGGCCGCGCTGGGCCAGCTCGTCACGTTCCACGCCCCGGAGGACCTCCTGGTGGTCGTGGTCGCCGCGCCGGACCGGCAGGCGGCCTGGGACTGGGTGAAGTGGCTGCCGCACGCCCAGCACCCGGGGCGTACGGACGCGGCCGGCGCGCGCCGGATGGTGTTCGCCGCGCTGGACGAGGCGGAGACCGCGCTGGCCCAGGACCTGGGCGGGCGGCCCCGGTTCTCGCCCGAGGCGAAGCCGCTGACCACCGCGCCGCACGTGGTGGTGGTGCTCGACGGCGGCGAGGTCTCGGCGACCTGCGCGCTGACCGGGCCGGGCCTGCTCGGCACGACCGTGTTCGACCTGTCCGGCGCGGTCCCGCGTGACGCCGGGCGCTGGCTGCTCTGCCTGGACGCCGGGGACGGCACCGGCCTCGACCTGGTCCGCGGCACCGCCACGTCGCGGCTCGGCCGCCCGGACCGGCTCTCCCTGAGCGCGGCCGAGGGGCTGGCCCGGCAGATCGCCCCGTTCCGGCTCTCCCAGCAGCAGGGCGCGAGCACCGAGGAGCCGCTGGCCCGCAGCATGGAGCTGCCCGACCTGCTCGGTGTCGGCGACGCGGCCACGGTGGACACCCGGCAGACCTGGCGTCCGCGCAGCCACCGCGACCGGCTGCGCATCCCGCTCGGCCTGGGACCGGACGGCAACGTGGTGGAGCTGGACTTCAAGGAGTCCGCGCACGAGGGCATGGGCCCGCACGGCCTGGTCATCGGCGCGACCGGTTCCGGCAAGAGCGAGCTGCTGCGGACGGTGGTCGCGGCGCTCGCGGTGACGCACTCGTCGGAGGAACTGAACTTCGTTCTCGTCGACTTCAAGGGCGGCGCCACCTTCGCGTCGCTGGACGCGTTGCCGCACACCAGCGCGGTGATCACCAACCTCTCCGACGAGCTGCCGCTGGTCGACCGCATGCGGGACGCGCTGGCCGGTGAGATGAACCGCCGGCAGGAGGTGCTGCGGGCGGCGGGCAACTACGTCTCGCGGTACGACTACGAGAAGGCGCGGGCCGCCGGTGAGCCGCTGGAGCCGATGCCCAGCCTGCTGATCATCTGTGACGAGTTCTCCGAGCTGCTCGCCGCCAAGCCGGACTTCATCGACCTGTTCGTGATGATCGGCCGCCTCGGCCGGTCGCTCGGCGTGCACCTGCTGCTCGCCTCGCAGCGGCTGGAGGAGGGCAAGCTGCGCGGCCTGGACACGCACCTGTCGTACCGGATCGGTCTGCGCACGTTCTCGGCTGTGGAGAGCCGGATCGTGCTCGGCGTGCCGGACGCGTACGAGCTGCCCAGCGCGCCCGGTCACGGCTACCTGAAGACCGACACCGCGACCATGCTGCGGTTCCGCGCCGCGTACGTGTCCGGCCCGTACCGGGCGCCGGGGCAGGTGCAGCGCTCCACCCGGGCGCAGGTGCAACGCCGGATCGTCCCGTACGGCATCGACTACGTGCCGGTGCCGGCGGCGCCGAGCCCGGCGGAGGCCGCCCCGGAGCCGGAGCAGAGCGGCGACGGCAAGGCCGTGGCGATGCTGGACGTGCTGATCGACCAGCTCAAGGGCCGCGGCAAGCCGGCGCACCAGGTGTGGCTGCCGCCGCTGGCCGAGCCGTCCGGGCTGGCCGAGCTGCTGCCCAAGCTGAGCGTGCACCCGACGTACGGCCTGACCACCGCCGACTGGCCGGGCCGCGGCCGGCTCGCCGTGCCGGTCGGCATCGTGGACCGCCCGTACGAGCAGCGCCGCGACCCGATGATGGTCGACCTGGCCGGGGCCGGCGGCAACGTGGTGATCGTCGGGGCGTCGCTGAGCGGCAAGAGCACCATGCTGCGCTCGATGCTGGCCTCGCTGGCGCTCACCCACACGCCGCGCGAGGTGCAGTTCTTCTGCCTCGACTTCGGCGGTGGCGCGTTGCGCAGCCTGGACGGGCTGCCACACACCTCGGGTGTGGCGGGCCGGCGGGACGTCGAGGCGGTCCGGCGGACGGTGGCCGAGGTGGTCGCCGTGATCGACGAGCGGGAGAACCGGTTCACCCAGCACGGCATCGACTCGGTGGCGAGCTACCGGCGCCGCCGGGCGGCCGGTGAGTTCGCCGACGACCCGTTCGGTGACGTCTTCCTCGTCGTGGACGGCTGGAACACGCTGCGCCAGGAGTACGAGGAGCTGGAGCAGACGATCACCAACCTGGCGAACCGGGGCCTCGGCTTCGGCGTCCACGTGGTGATCACGGCGGTGCGCTGGGCGGAGATCCGGATCAACATGCGGGACCTGCTCGGCACCAAGCTGGAGCTGCGGCTCGGTGACCCGTCGGAGTCGGAGATCGACAGGCGGGCCGCGCAGAACGTGCCGGTGGGCGCGCCCGGTCGCGGTCTGACCCGGGACAAGCTGCACTTCCTGACCGCGATCTCCCGGATCGACGGCAAGCGCGACATCGAGGACCTGACCGAGGCGTCGGTGGCGCTCGCCGGTCACGTCGCGGCGAACTGGCCGGGACAGCCGGCGCCGAAGGTCCGGCTGCTGCCGCGCAAGCTGGCGGTCACCGAGCTGGCGAAGGTGGTCGACCGGTCCGCCCCGGGCATTCCGATCGGCGTCAACGAGTCGGCGCTCGCCCCGGTCTACCTGGACCTGGCGGGCGAGCCGCACCTGACCGTGTTCGGCGACGCCGAGTGCGGCAAGACGAACCTGCTGCGGCTGATCGCCCGGGGGATCGCCGAGCGGTACACCCCGGCCCAGGCGCGGCTGGTCATCGCCGACTACCGGCGTGGTCTGCTGGGCGCGGTCGAGGGTGACCACCTGCTCGACTACGCGCCGTCGAACCAGGTGTTCAGCCAGGGACTCGGCTCGATCCGCAGCGCGTTGCAGAACCGGCTGCCCGGCCCGGACGTTACCACCGCCCAGCTGCGTGACCGGAGCTGGTGGAAGGGTCCGGACCTGTACATCCTGGTGGACGACTACGACCTGGTCGCCTCCGGTGGCAGCAACCCGCTGAGCGCGCTGCACGAGCTGCTGCCGCAGGCGCGGGACATCGGCCTGCACCTGATCATCACGCGCCGGGTCGGCGGTGTGGCCCGTGCGCTGTACGAGCCGGTGCTGCAACGGCTGCGCGAGCTGGACTCGCCCGGCCTGCTGATGTCCGGCAGCCGGGAGGAGGGTGCGGTCTTCGGCAACCTGCGGCCGACGCCGCAGCCGCCGGGCCGGGGCACGCTCGTCCGTCGCCGCGACGGCCAGCAGCTGATCCAGACCGCGTGGACGGAGCCGGCCTGACGGGACGGACGCCGGGCGGCCCGGTCCGGTAGCGTCGGCCCGATCGATCGTCGCGAGTGGAGAGGGGCGCGCACGTGAGCAGCCCGTCGGGTTTCGGTGCGGCCATGGAGGGCCTGCTGCGGCAGGCGCAGGAACAGCAGCGCCGGCTGGCCGATCTCCAGCGGCAGCGCGCCGAGCTGCGGGTGACCGGGGAGAGCCCGGACGGGCTGGTGCGGGTGACTGTCGACGGCGGCATGAAGGTCGGCGACATCGAGCTGAACGCGCGGGCGATGCGGCTGGACAGCTTCTCCCTGTCCGAGGCGATGCAGGCGGCGATCGACGCGGCCTACGCGGCCTTCGAGGAGCGGCAGCGCGAGATGCTGAGCGAGATGCTCGGCGACTCCGAGATGGTCCGCCGTGCGCAGGACGGCACGCTGACCCCGGAGGACTGGTTCCGTCAGTTCGGGGTGGACGTGTCCGACCCGACCCGCAACCTGCGGCGCTGAGCGAGAGGAAGGCCGACGATGCCGAACACGGTCGACGTCGACGCGATCCGGAAGGCGGGCCGGATGCTCGACGCCCCGGACGGCCCGATCCAATACCTCCGCAACGTCGAGACGTTGCTGGGCGAGGTGAAGCTGCCCAGCGGCGCGCTGAGCTGGTTCGGCACCGGCGCGGTCGAGCGGCACAACGCGGCTGTGGACGGGCACCTGGACAACGTCCGCACCGGCGTGGAGCATCTGCGCAAGGCCGCCGCGCAGCTCGAACAGAGCGCGAAGAACTGGGAGAGGTCGGATCAGCCCTGGGTGGTCAAGTGACCGGCCGGGCCCGCCACGGGAAGGACGCCTGATGCCGCCGGAGATCCTCATCGCCAACGCCTCGGGGACGGTGACCGGCACCGTGACGGTCGCCGAGACCACGGCTCCGGTCCGGTCGGCGGCGGCCGTCGCCAAGGGCAACCTGGTCTGGATCGTCGCCTCGGCGGCGTTGATCGGCGCGATCCTCTACCTGGAGTCGTTCGACAACCAGCAGGTCAACGAGTCGATCAAGAAGTGGGACGAGGCGGCCCGCCTGCTCGGCGCGGACCAGTTCGGCGCGGCCATGGCGGCGGTTCCGCCGGACGCGGCGGAGTGGGACTTCGACGACCGGGACGCGTTCGACCTGTTCCTCCGCAAGCTCGGGGCGGAGATCAACTCGTTGGCCGAGGCGTTCGCCGCCAACCGGGACACGCTCACCGCGGCCCGGGACGCGTACAACGACGCGATCTCCGGCCTGGCCCAGGCGCTCATGCCGATCCTGGTCGCGGTGATCGCCTCGATCGCGCTCCAGTTCTTCCCCGCCACCACCGCGCTGGCGCAGGCCATCGGCATCGTCGGTCTGACCGCCACCGCCGCCGTCCTGGTCCTGGTCTTCGGTGAGATCAGCGCGCTGCTGCACGCGCTGCTGGCCGCCTTCCACACCGACAACCGGTTCACCTTCACCGCGGACTCCCGCCCCGGCTGGGCGCCGACCGGCTCGGACCCGGACATCAAGGACATCAAGATCGACTGGGTGCGGGACGCCAAGTTCTACGGGTGACGGGAGCGACGCATGGAAACCCTGCTCTTCTCGTTGTTGCTGTACGTCCTGCTGACCATTCCGGTCTTCGTGGTCCTGATGCTGTTCGCCGCGCTGACCCGCTCGGCGCGGCTGCGGCGGGCCGCCGAGGTGGTGTCGCTGAGCACCTGCGCGGCACTGCTGGTGCTGTCGTTCCAGCGCGCTTTCGAGAAGCCGATGCTGTGGGCCGTGGTGGTGCTGCTGGTCGCGGTGCTGGTCTTCGGCGTGTCGACGATCGTCAAATCCTCGCGCGAGCGGTCGTGACCTCGGCCTCGACCGTCCACCTCGTACTGAGGGCCGCGGATCGCGTCTGTCGACAGTGGGATGTCGGAATACGACCATGGGACGGCAGGGCTGCGCGGGTTGGACATCGTCCGCTACGGTTCGGATGAAGTGTCCGTCGGTGGGGTGTGTACGCCTTGCCGCGGGGGAGGGCGCGGCGGAACCGCCGCCACAAGATGACGGAAGGGTGTGAAGCATGGCGTTCGAGGTCAGTGCAGCGACTCTGCACACCGCCGCGAGTGACGTGCGGTCCACGCGCAGCGACGTCGACGGCGAGCTCAAGAAGCTGTGGAACGTGGTCGACGACCTGGCGATGGCCTGGAAGGGCCAGGCGTCCACGGGCTTCCAGAGCCTGATGACTCGCTGGAACGAGGACACTACGAAGCTGCTGACCGCGATGGACAACATCGCGGACCTGCTCGACAAGTCCGGCACCACGCACCAGGTCAACGACGAAGAGCAGCAGCAGATGCTGGACAAGTTCCACGCTGCTCTCAACCCGTGATCCGCGAAGACAGGCAGAGGAGGAATCGATGAGCATCAAGGTTGATTACGCTGTTCTGGAGAGCAGCAACCAGCAGATGCAGGCCATCTCGCGGACCATCGACGAGAAGCTCGACACGCTGCGGGCGATGCTGACCAAGCTCGAGTGGGAGGGCCAGGACCGGGCCGCCTACCAGCAGCACCAGGCCCAGTGGGACGCCGCCGTGCGGGACATCAACAAGGTCCTGAACGAGATCGGCGGTGCCGTGGGCATCGCGCGCGAGAACTACATGACCACGGAGATGAGCAACTCCAAGGTCTGGGGCAACTGACCCCCGACCGGTCCACAGCGGCTCCGCTCCGGCTCGTGCCGGGCGGAGCCGTCGTGTGTTGTCAGGCGTCCTGCGGGACGTCGCGGCGGCCGGGACGCCACCCGCGCCGCCGTCCGCGTACCAGGATGGGGCGCAACGTCAGCAGGACGCCGGCCAGCAGCGCGCCGACGACAGCGACCCAGATCGCGACGGTGCGCTGCCAGGCCAGCGGGTCGGCGGGCGGCGCCGGTGGCGGCATCGCGCCCAGCGGCGGGTCCTCCCGGGTGCCCAGCAGGCTGGTGACCGCCCGGTACGGGTTGACCATCCCGAAGCCGACCTCGGCGTTGTGCCCGTCGGGCGGGTTGTCGGCGGTACGGGTCAGCCGGTAGGCGACCTCGTCGGCGCTGATGTCCGGGTGTGCGGCCCGCACCAGCGCGGCCACCCCGGAGACGTACGCGGTGGCGAAGCTCGTCCCGCCCTGCGGCTCGGCCCGGTAGCCCGATCCCTGCGGAGCGGGCCCGACGATGTTCAGGCCGGGGCCGGCGATGTCCACATAGTCCCCGCTGACCGAGCTGCCGACGTGCCCGCCCTGCTCGTCGATGCCGGCGACGGCGACGACACCGTCGTACGCCGCCGGATAGGCCGGCCGGTCCTCCCGGTTCTCCTGCCGGTTGCCGGCGGAGGCGACGACTACCACGTCCTTACTGAGCGCGTACTGCACCGCGGACTTCAGCGCCGGGTCGTCGAGCGTGACCAGGGACAGGTTGATCACGTCGGCGTCGTGGTCGACAGCCCAGCGGATCGCCTTGCCGATCTCGGCCGGCACGTCCGGGTCGAAGTTCTCCTTGTTCTCGGCCAGCACCCGCAGCGGCAGGATCTTCGCCTCCGGCGCGATGCCGGTGTAGGGCGAGCCGGTGCCCTCCCGGCCGGCGATGATGCCCGCGACCATGGTGCCGTGGCCGACCAGGTCGCACTGCCCCTTGAGGCGGACGAGCTGGTTGAAGTCCTCACCCGGCAGCACCCGCCCGCGTAGCAGGGGATGGGCGGGCGAGACCCCGGAGTCGATCACCGCGACGGTGACCCCCGCGCCCTTGCCGATCCGCCACGCGGCGGCCGGGTCGAGGCGGCTCAGCGCCCACGGAACCTCGGTGGGCGCGGGGCCGCCGGCCGGGCCGCACTTCGGGGCGGCCTGCGCGGGCGCGGGCACCGCCAGCGCGCCGCCGAGCAGGGCGGTCACCGCCGCTCCGGAGAGGACGGACCTGATCCGGTGTCCGGCCCGGACGCGTCCCGTGGTCGCGCCCGGCCGCAAGCTGTCGCGCACGCGGTGAGATTACCCGCCTCGCCGGCCCGCGCGGGCACACGTGGTGCCGGCCCGGGTCACCCGTCGGCGGCAGCGTCCCCGGCCGACTCGGCGGCGAACAGGGCCAGTAGCGCGCCGACCTGCTGGTCGGCCTCGGCCGGGTGCCGGAAGCGGCCCTTCGGGTTGATCGTGTACTCGTTGCGCCGTCCCACCCGCGTACGACGCAGGTAGCCCCCGGCCTCCAGGTCGGCGACGATGGCCTGGGCCGCCCGTTCGGTCACGCCCACCTCGTCGGCCACGTCCCGCAGCCGGGCGGTGGGGTTGCGCGCGATCGCCAGCAGCACGTGGCCGTGGTTGGTGAGGAAGGTCCAGTTACGGCGGCTCCCGTCCTCAACTGGTGTGGTCGCCATGGTGGTCATGCTATGGCCACGTCCGCCACCTGCCGAATCGGCGCGGTCCGGGGCGGGGCGCCGACGGGAAAGTATGAAATGCGTATCACGAATCTTGACGTGCCCCCAGGTGCGTGTGACCGTGGGTCGCGAGGCCGTTCGGCCTGGTGGTTCCCCAGGTAGACGAGGTGAGGGACATGACGCCGAGCACCCCGGAGCAGGCACTGACCGAACTGCGTGCCGGTAATCACCGGTTCGTCACGGGCGTCCCGCAGCATCCGAATCAGGACGCCGGGCACCGGGCGGCTGTGGCCGACGGCCAGCACCCGTTCGCGGTGATCGTCGGCTGCTCCGACTCGCGGCTCGCCGCCGAGATCATCTTCGACCGCGGTCTCGGTGACCTCTTCGTGGTGCGTACCGCCGGGCACACCGCCGGGCCGGAGGTGCTCGGCAGCGTCGAGTACGCCGTCACCGTGCTGGGCACCCCGCTCGTGGTGGTGCTCGGGCACGACTCCTGCGGCGCGGTCCAGGCCGCCCGGGAGGGGGTCCGGACCGGCGCCGCCCCGGCCGGGCACCTGGGCGCTGTGGTGGACGCGGTCTCGCCGAGCCTGTTGCGCGCCGCCCGCCAGGGGGTCGAGGACCTCGACGGCATCGTCGACGTCCACATCGCGCAGACCGTGGAGACGCTGCTGGCCCGGTCCGCCGTGCTGGCCGAGCGGGTGGCCGCCGGGCGGTGCACGGTGGTGGGCATGTCGTACCGGCTCGCCGGTGGCGAGGTGCGGACCGTGGCGCAGGCCCCGGCCCCGCTGCCCGCCCCGGCCGCGCCCGCCGACCCGGCGCTGGCCGGCTGATACGCACGGACGACGAAGAAGGGGCCGCCCGAGGGCGGCCCCTTCTCGTGGTGTCCGGGTCAGAGCATCGACATGTGGACGTGGTCGGTGTGGTTCGAGGGTCCGCTGTACGAACTCCAGCCGGTGGCCGGGAACCAGATCTGCCGGTTCCAGATGACGTAGTAGATGCCCAGCCGGTCGGCGTTGCGGATGAGGAAGGCGGCCACCTCGTTGCCGTACCGGCGGGTGTCGTTGTTGTGCCAGGGCGCGAAGCCGCTGTTCTGGAGCGACCAGTCGCACGCCTTGCCCTTGGGGTGCTCCCACGGCCCGCCGGGCCGGTAGCAGCCCACGAAGCGCTTGAAGCCCGCGCGCCGGACCTCCTTGTACGCGTGCAGCGTGCGCGGCGTGACGCAGCCCGAGGTGGTCGGGTCGTCCTCGCTGCACGACTCCGCCTTCCACCCGCCGTCGGCGGTGCGGCCGGGGCCGATCTTGGCGACCGGTGAGGTGGCGGAGACCAGGCCGCCGGTGAAGCCGAGACCGCCGACGAGCTTCAGCGCGCGCTCGGCCTGCACCTTCTCGCGCTCCATCGCGTTCTTCTGCTTCTCCTGCTCGCGCACCTCGGCGTCGAGCGCGATCTTGGCCTGCTCGGCGCGGGTCTTGACCGCGTTGATGGCGGCCAGGCGCTGCGCGTTGAGGAGGTTCAGCTCGTCCAGGGCGTTGACCCGGCGGACGAACGAGTCGGGTGAGTTGCTCTCCAGCAGCATGGCCATCGCGCCCATCCGGCCGGTCCGGTAGGACTGGGCAGCGAGCTGGTTGACCTGCGGGCTGAGCGCTTCGAGCTCGGCCTGTGCCGTCTTCACCTCGGCCGCCAGCCGCCGCTGGCGGTCCTGGGACTTGGCGAGCTTCGCCTTGGCCTGGAGGAAGGCCCGGTTGGCGGCGTCGATCGCCTCGGTGATGAGCGGCGGTTCGCCGTCCTCCTCGTGTCCCGAGGGGTTGCCGGGGGCCGCCGCGGTGGGGGCCGCGGTCGCCGGGGTCGGCCCGGCCAGCACGGCCAGCGAGGCCAGCACGGCCACCACGGGTGTCAGCCAGCGGCGCAGGGGTGCCGTCACAGTGTTCCCTTCCGTCGGCCGCCGACCGGGTTAGCTGACGGGTTCGGGACGGAAGTGGCCCCTACCGCTGTCGCGGATTCACCCCATGTACCTGGTTCCCCGGTTCGCCCGCAGGCGATTGGGCGGCGGCACCGCTGGCGCCGGTGCGCGCCTTCGGCGGTGACCGGCAGCGAGGTTACCTGACAGCACTCCTGAGGATCTACGTCCGGAAGCCGACCAATAGCGAGATTTCGCCGTGGCGCACCGTGACCAGCGTCGCGTTTGAAATCGATGGTCACGCTGCGGAGTGTCACCATGCGGCCTCCGTACTCTTCCCGCCGCCCAGGGCCTCCAGCGCGTCGTCGCGTCCGGCCGGCGGCCGGGCCGCGGGTGGCGCCGGCTCCGCGCCGCGCGAGCGCCGCCCGGCGGTGGTCACGATCGCGGCCAGTCCGGTCGTCAGCGGTACGGCGGCGATCAGGCCGAGCGTCGCCACCGCGCTGCGGACGATCTCCTGGGCGAGGAACTCGCTGGTGAGGATCTCACTCACCGGGCGGGAGTCGGCAACCAGGAGGAGCAGCAGCGGCAGCGAGGCGCCCGCGTACGCCAGCACGATGGTGTTGACGGTGGATGCGATGTGGGCCCGGCCGACCCGGGTCGCCGCCCGGTAGAGCTGCCGCCGGGACAGTCCGGGGTTGGCGTGCGCCAGTTCGGTGACGGTGGCCGCCTGGGTGACTGTGACGTCGTCCAGCACGCCCAGCGAGCCGATGATGATGCCGGCCAGCAGCAGCCCGTGCAGGTCCACGTCGCCCTGGAACATGGACAGCGTGGTGGCGTCCTCGCTGCCGAAGCCGGTCAGGTGGGTGGCGGACGTGGCGAGCAGGCCGAGCACGCCGGTGACCACCAGGCTGCCGAGCGTGCCGAGCACCGCGACCGACGTCTGCGCGGTGATCCCGTGGGTCAGGTAGAGCACCACGAACATGATCAACGCGGCGCCCACGATCGCGACCAGCAGCGGCGGCTGGCCGGCGCCGATGCCCGGCAGCACGAAGCCGAGGAGGATGGCGAAGCTGGCCACCAGGCCGCCGAGCGCGGCGAGCCCGCGCCACCGGCCGAACGCCACGATCGCGGCGGCGAACAGCACCATCAGCCAGATCAGCGGCGTGCCGCGCTGGTGCTCGGCGATGTTGTAGGACTTCACCGCCGGGTCGGCCGGGTCGGTCAGCTCGACCAGGACGACCTCGTCTCCGACCGCGACCCGGGGTGCGCCCGGCCCGGCCGGGATCGGCGTCTCGACCTGCCGGCCCGCGTCCGGGCCCTGCTCGGCGGTGACCGTCACCGTGCCGCAGGGGCCACCCCCGCCCTCCGGGGCCTCCGGGGTCGGCGGGCAGGGCTCGGTGACCACCCGGGTCACGGTGCCGTGGTAGCGGGGGACGTCAGCGCCGCCGACCGGCTCCCGGTCCTGCCCGGGCCAGAGCACCAGCGCCGCGATCACTGTGAGCGCGAACAGCGGCACCACCACGGCGACGAGCAGCCGTCGTACGCCCGGCGGCGCGGCGGGTGCGGGGCGGGTGTGGTCGGCACCCATGGCGTCTCTCCCAACGGTCGCGGCGACGCCTGGTCCGCCGGACCGGTCTGGTCACCCGGCCGGCGCGGACGTGTCGACCACGTCCGGGTCGTCGCCCGGCCATGGTAGACAGCCCGGCCGGCCGCTCCCGGGCGGCGCGACCGGTGACGCGCCCCGCTCGGGTCAGGCCAGGCCCGCCCGGCGCCGCCGGTACTCGTCCTCGTCGATCTCGCCGCGGGCGTACCGCTCGTCCAGGATGCGCCGGGCCGTCGTCGGGCCCAGATACTGCGGGCCGGTCCACCGCACGGCCGCCCAGACGAGCCCCGCCAGCACCCCGAGCACCAGCAGGGACCAGATCCACATCCAGCCCATCATCGGGCTCTGCCACATCATCGGGCCGCCCTCCGTCCGTCGCCGCGGGTCCGCCGGTCCGGCCTGCCCGCCACTTCGACGGTACGTCCGCCCGGGCGCGTCGGCACGGGTCGATGTGCCCTGGTCCTGAGGGCCGGAGGTCCCCGCTCAGCCGCGCTTCATCAGGCGCCCGACGGCGGCCATCATCTCGGTCGCCATCTCGTCGGCCCGGCCCTCGGCGGCGCCCTCGTGCATGCAGTGCCGGGCGTGGCCGTCGAGCAGGCCCAGGCCGACCTTGTCCAGCGCCGCCTGGATGGCCGAGATCTGGGTCAGCACGTCGATGCAGTAACGGTCGTCCTCGACCATCTTCTCGATGCCACGGACCTGGCCCTCGATCCGGCGGAGCCGGGCGAGGAGTTGGTCCTTGCTGGCGGTGTAGCCCCGGGTCGGGCTGGACGGCGCGGTCATGAAACCGAGGATAGCGTACCCCTCGGGGGTATGCTAACGTTCGGGACGTACCCCTGGGGGGTATCAGATCGGAGGGCGAGATGGAGACCACCTACCAGGTGAACGGCATGACCTGCGGGCACTGCGTCAACTCGGTGAGCACCGAGCTGAGCGCACTTCCGGGCGTCACCGACGTCCAGGTCGACCTGGCCGGCGGCCGGGTCACCGTCACCAGTCAGAACCCGCTGGACGTGGACACGGTCCGCGCGGCGGTCGACGAGGCCGGTTACGACCTCGTCGGTGTGTGACGGGTCCGGCGGACCCGCGACAACCGAGGAGACACCATGAACACGGCGACGAAGCTCAGCGGCTTCGCGCTCGGCCTCGTGGCGGTGTTCGGCGCGGCGTACGGGATCGGCAACCTGACCGATCCCGTCGCCCCGGCCGCCGAGACCCGACACGACGACACCGACAGCGACCACGGGGCCGGCGACACCGGCCACGGTGACGAGAGCCAGGCGGGCGGCGCCTCCGCGCACCTGCCCGGCGGGCTGCTCGTCTCCGAGCGCGGCTACACGTTCCAGCCCGCCGGCGCCCCGGCCGGGCAGTTCGCCTTCCGGATCACCGGCCCGGACGGCGCGCCGGTCACCCGCTTCGAGGTGGCCCACGACAAGCGCATGCACCTGATCGTCGCCCGCCGGGACCTCTCCGGGTTCCGGCACGTCCATCCGGAGATGACCGGCGACGGCACCTGGCGGGTCGCCTCACCGCTCGGCGGCCCCGGCGTCTGGCGGGCGTTCGCCGACTTCACCCCCGAAGGCGGCGAGCCGCTGACCCTCGGCCTGGACGTCACGGTCCCCGGCGAGCTGACCGCCCGGCCGCTGCCGGCACCGGCGACCAGCACCACCGTCGACGGCTACACGGTCACCCTGACCGGCACGCCGGAGCCGGGCCGCACCAGCCGGCTCACGCTCTCCGTCAGCCGTGACGGGCGGCCGGTCACCGACCTCGCGCCCTACCTCGGCGCGTACGGGCACCTGGTGGCGCTGCGGCAGGGCGACCTGGCGTACCTGCACGTGCACCCGGAGGGCACGCCCGGCGACGGGCGCACACCGGCCGGGCCGGCGATCACGTTCGCCGCCGAGGTGCCCTCGGCCGGGGCGTACCGTCTCTACCTGGACTTCCGGCACGGCGACGCGGTGCACACCGCCGAGTTCACCGTCCTGGCCGGCGACCAGACCGCGCCGGTGCCCACCGCGCCGGCACCCACCACCGCACCGACCCCGGACGCCGGACACGGCACCCCGGGTCACGGGCACAGTTGAGCGCCGGAGGTGCCGCGATGACTGCCACGGGAAAGGCGCTGCCCACCGCGCCGAACCTGATCGAACTGGCGATCGGCGGGATGACCTGCGCGTCCTGCGCCGCCCGGATCGAGAAGAAGCTCAACCGGATGGACGGCGTCGAGGCGACGGTGAACTACGCCACCGAGAAGGCCACCGTCCGGTACGCCGACGACACCGCGCCGGCCGACCTGATCGCCACCGTCGAGAAGACCGGCTACACCGCTGTGGTGCCGCCGCCGCCCGAGCAGGCGGAGGCGGCAGCGGCCGGGGAGCCGGTGGACGAGCTGCGCACCGCGCGTACCCGGCTCTGGGTCTCCGCCGTGCTCACCTTGCCGGTGATCGTGCTCGCCATGGTTCCGGCCTGGCAGTTCGACTACTGGCAGTGGGCCTCGCTCACCCTGGCCGCCCCGGTGGTGGTCTGGGGCGGGCTGCCGTTCCACCGCGCCGCGCTGATCAACCTGCGGCACGGCGCGGCGACCATGGACACGCTCGTCTCGCTCGGCACGCTGGCCGCGTTCGGCTGGTCGCTCTGGGCGCTGTTCCTCGGCGACGCCGGCATGCCCGGGATGAAGCACCCGTTCAGCCTCGACATCACCCGCGGCGACGGTGCCGGCAACATCTACCTGGAGGCCGCCGCCGGGGTGACCGTGTTCATCCTGGCCGGGCGGTACTTCGAGGCGCGCTCCAAGCGCACCGCCGGGTCGGCGCTGCGCGCCCTGCTCGAACTCGGCGCCAAGGACGTGGCGGTGCTGCGCGACGGGCAGGAGACCCGGATCCCGGTCGGCCGGCTCGCGGTCGGGGACCGGTTCGTGGTCCGGCCCGGCGAGAAGATCGCCACGGACGGTGTGGTCGAGGAGGGCACGTCCGCAGTCGACGCCAGCATGCTCACCGGCGAGTCGGTGCCGGTCGAGGTGGGCCAGGGCGACGCCGTGGTCGGCGCCACGGTGAACGCGGGCGGCCGCCTGGTGGTCCGCGCCACCCGGGTCGGCGGGGACACCCAGCTCGCCCAGATGGCGCGACTCGTGGAGCAGGCACAGACCGGCAAGGCGGCGGTGCAGCGGCTCGCCGACCGGATCTCCGGCGTCTTCGTGCCGATCGTGATCGCGCTGGCCGCCGGCACGCTCGGCTGGTGGCTCGGCACCGGCTCCGGGCCGACCGCCGCGTTCACCGCCGCGGTGGCCGTCCTGATCATCGCCTGCCCGTGCGCGCTCGGCCTGGCCACCCCGACCGCGCTGCTCGTCGGCACCGGGCGGGGCGCGCAGCTCGGCGTGCTGATCAAGGGGCCGGAGGTGCTGGAGTCCACCCGCCGGGTCGACACAGTGGTGCTGGACAAGACCGGTACCGTCACCACCGGCCGGATGGCGCTGGCCGAGGTGCTGCCCGCCGACGGCGAGGACGCCGACGAACTGCTCCGGGTGGCCGGTGCGCTGGAGGCCGCCTCCGAGCACCCGATCGCGCGGGCCGTCGCCGAAGCCGCGGCCGAGGCCGGACCGCTGCCTCCGGTCGGCGAGTTCGCCAACGCCGAAGGGCTGGGCGTGACCGGCACCGTCGACGGCCGGACCGTGGTGGTCGGCCGGGCCCGGCTGCTGCGGGAGCGGGGTCTCGACGTACCCGAGGAGGTCGAGCGGGCCGCGACCGGCGCGGAGGCCGCCGGGCGGACGGCGATCCTGGCCGGCTGGGACGGGCGGGCCCGGGGCGTGCTCGCGGTGGCCGACGCGGTGAAGCCGACCAGCCGGGCTGCTGTCGCGCGGCTGCGTGAGCTGGGCCTGAAGCCGGTGCTGCTCACCGGCGACAACACCACTGTGGCGAAGGCGGTGGCGGCCGAGGTCGGCATCGACGAGGTGATCGCGGAGGTGCTGCCCGCCGACAAGGTCGACGTGGTCGAGCGGCTCCAGCGGGAGGGCCGCGTGGTCGCCATGGTCGGCGACGGGGTGAACGACGCCGCCGCGCTGGCCCGGGCCGATCTCGGGCTGGCCATGGGCACCGGCACGGACGCGGCCATCGAGGCGGCCGACCTGACGCTGGTCCGGGGCGACCTGATGGCCGCCGCGGACGCCATCCGGCTCTCCCGGCGGACGCTGGCGATCATCAAGGGCAACCTGTTCTGGGCGTTCGCCTACAACGTCGCGGCGCTGCCGCTGGCGGCGGCCGGACTGCTCAACCCGATGCTCGCCGGGGCGGCCATGGCGTTCTCGTCGGTGTTCGTGGTGGGCAACAGCCTGCGGCTGCGGAGCTTCCGCCCGATCGGGTGAGGGGATTGAGCCGACGGCCGACGGGGTAACCAGTTGTCGTCAGGCAACCGCATCAGTGGAGGTCATCATGGGTCTGGACGACAAGATCGACAACGCTTCCCAGGACACCGCGGGCAAGGTCAAGGAGGGCGTCGGCCGGGCGACCGACAACGAGCGCCTCGAGGCCGAGGGCCGCAACGACCAGGCGGGCGCCAAGCTCAAGCAGGCCGGCGAGAAGATCAAGGACGCCTTCAAGAGCTGAGTACGCGACGCACACACGCCACCGGGTCGGCCCACGGGCCGGCCCGGAGTGCTGTGTACGGACGGTGACGATCCCGAGTGGCGGATGCCACCGTCCACATCGATCCGGCGGGACCACCGGGATCGGCTCCGGTGCATAGGATGCGAGGCGACCTCGAATGCGGAGGAGCTCCTCGATGGCCGATCCCGCCGACCCGTCCGGCTTCGGCCGGGTGCTGTCCGAAACCATGGCCGCGCTCCAGCGGCAGACCGATGCGGGCGAGCAGGTGGCACCGCCGGAAGGCGTCGGTGAGGCCGCAGACGGCCTGATCCGGGTCACCGTCGGCCCACCCGGACAGGTCACCGGGCTGACGCTCGACCCCCGTGTGATGCGGATGGCCAGCGAGGCCCTCGCCGAGGAGATCGAAGCTGCGGTCAACGCGGCGCTCGCCGACCTGCGGGAGCAGGCCGCCACCGCCCCCGGCGAGGTCGACCTGGGCTCGCTCGGTGAGCAACTGCGCCGCATCCAGGCCGACGCGGGGCGCCAGTTCAGCATGTTCACCGACGCTCTGATGCAGGCCCAGGACCGGCTCGCCCGCCAGGACGGGCGCTGATGCCGGTCGAGGTCGATCCGGAGCGGCTGGGTGCCTCCGGATCGGCGCTGGACGGCGTCGCCACCCGGTTCGGTGCGGCGTTGACCGCCTTCCGGGCCGAGCTGGCCGGCTTCGGCCGTCCCTGGGGGGCCGACGACATCGGCTCACTGATCGGCGCCGCCCACGACGAGGTCTCCGCGTTCGCGTTCGAGTGCTTCGACAGCGCGCTCGACGAGATCGCCGCCGCCGGCGCCGACCTCGGCAGGATGGCCGTCCGCTACGCCGAGACCGAGGCGGCCATCACCCGCAACCTCGACGGCCTGCGGCGGAAGCTGGGAGGCTGAGCATGGGCATGGAGCTACCCGGCGAGCTGCGGTCGCTGCTCGGCGTACTCGGCTACACCTGGCCCGAGGCGGACGAGACCAAACTCTTCGAGATGGGCAACGCCTGGATCGGGTTCTCCGGCACCCTCTCCGGCGTGGTCACCGAGGCGAACACCGGTGCGGCGACGGTCTGGACCCAGCACACCGGCCAGGACATCACCGCGTTCCAGACCTGGTGGAACAAGGAGGACAGCCCGGCCGACAGCCTGCGCGACGGCGTCACCGCAGCCGTGCTGACCGGGACCGGGCTGATCATCTGCGGCGCGATCGTGCTCGCCCTCAAGGTCGCCGTCATCGTGCAACTGGTCATCCTGGCCATACAGATCGCGCAGGCGATCGCCACCGCGGCTGTCACCTTCGGCGCCTCGCTGCTGGAGATCCCGATCTTCCATGCGCTGGCCCGGACCATCGTCGGCAACCTCGTCCAGGAAGCCCTCTGGAAACTCGTCGACGGGTGAGGTGACATGGGCGGGGGTAGAGCAGGCGGCCGGTTGATGCGCGCCGCCTTGCGCTTTCTCAAGCGGACGAAGACGCGTAACCGGCCCGACCGGATGAACCCGCACTTCACCGAGCACGTGATGGGCGGCCACGTGAAGCCGGGCATGCCCAAGGGGTCGGGCTACCACTACCGGCCCGGCGGTGAGGACTTCCCCGGTCGCCGGCTTCAGCCCGGCAGTGTCGTCAAGGATCCCAAGACCGGGGCCTACACCGCCAAACCGGAGTTCTTCGATCCGACGCTGAACCCTCCGCACGGGGCCTGGAAGCCGAAGAAGGGCAACGGCGGGGAAAGCTCGTTCTTCCCCGACGACTGGACGCCGGCCCAGGTCGACAACGCCATCACCGGCGCCTTCCAGAATGCGAAGCCGGTACCCGGCACCAGCATGTGGCGTGGCACTCACAAGGGCCTGGTGATCGAGGGTTTCTACAATGGCTCGGGCGGCTTCACCCACGGATGGCCGGTCGTCATCCCATGATCCAGAGGACTTCCGTTGGCGTTCATCAGTTTCTCCGTCGATGAGTACCGGCTCCCGCTGTTCAACGTGACCGATCAGCGCTATCGGGCTCTCGGCGCGTGGCTGATCACCGACGTCTCCGTCTCCTACTCGGCCTGCCTGGACGCCCTGCAGATGATCGACGACGTGGCGAACGGCCGTCCGCTCGACGAGGGGTGGGACAGCGACAAGTACGAGGTCAGTTTCGCCCCCACCGGCGTCGAGTTCGTCAACGAGTGGGTCGCGGACGAGCGGGGCCGCTACTCGCTGGACGAGACCCGCGAGGCGGTCGAGTCCTACTGGCGGTTCCTGGCCGGCCGCCCGGAGAACCGTGAACTGATCCGCGAATACCGGCCCGACCTGCCGCGATGGCAGGCGGAACTGCTCCAGTGGGAGGAGCGGTGGGGCCGGCCGCATCCGTACCGGGGACGGTTGTTCTGATCCGCGCCGGTCAGCCCGGCCGGTCTCCGCTGTCGCCGGCCAGGCGCGCGGCGCGTACCTCCAGATAACGCCGCTCCGGCAGGCTCGTGGTGGCCCGTGCGGCGGCCAGGTACGCGGCCCGGGCCTCCGTACGGTCACCGGCCATGTCGAGCAGATGCGCGCGGACGGCGGCGAGCCGGTGGTGGCCCGCGGTCCGGTCGTCGGCGTCGAGCGTGGCCAGCAGCGACAGCCCGGCACGCGGACCGTCCACCATGGCCACGGCGACGGCCTGGTTGAGCGTGACCATCGGGTTCGGCGCGACCCGCGCGAGCACCCGGTAGAGCGCGACGATCTGCCGCCAGTCGGTGTCCTCGGCGGCGGGCGCCTCCGCGTGGACCGCGGCGATGGCCGCCTGCACCTGGTACGGCCCCGGCGCCGACCAGGTGAGCGCCTCGGTCACCAACGCCACCCCCTCGGCGACGGCGTCCCGGTCCCATCGGCTGCGGTCCTGCTCCGCCAGCGGCACCAGCTCACCGTCCGGCCCGGTACGGGCGGCCCGGTGCGCGTCGGTGAGCAGCATCAGCGCCAGCAACCCGGCCACCTCGCCGTCGTCCGGGAGCAGCCGGCGCAGCTCCCGGGTCAGCCGGATCGCCTCTCCGGTCAGCTCGGCCCGGTGCAGCGCCTCCCCGCTGGACGCGGTGTAACCCTCGTTGAAGACCAGGTAGAGCACCCGCAGCACGGCAGCGAGCCGTTCGTCCCGGTCCGCCGGGGACGGCAGCGTGAAACGCGCACCGGACGCCTCGATCCGCTGCTTCGCCCTGCGGATCCGCTGGCTCATCGTCGCCTCCGGCACCAGGTACGCGCGGGCGATCTCGGCGGTGCTCAACCCGCCCACGGCACGCAGCGTGAGCGCCACCTGCCCGCTGACGGGCAACGCCGGATGGCAGCAGAGGAGCAGCAGCCGCAGCGTGTCGTCCCCGCTGGGCGGATCTTCGTCGGCGGGCGGGGCGACAGTCGCGTACGCGGGCTGCCGGACCGCCACCGCCACCTCGCGTTCCCGGCGGGCGTGCTCGCTGCGCCACTCGTCGGTGAGCCGCCGGGTGGCGACTGTGACCAGCCAGGAGCGGGGACGGTCCGGCAAGCCCTGTTCCGGCCACTGCACGGCGGCGGCGAGCAGCGCCTCCTGCACGGCGTCCTCGCAGGCGTAGAACTGGCCGTGGCGGCGGACGAGCACGCCGAGGACCTGCGGCGCGAGCGTACGCAGCAGGTCCTCGACCACAGTTGCTGTCACATCTCCGTCCCGGCCTGTTCCATCACCGCGCGCACCTCCAGTACGCCGAAACCGTGCCGTACGTCAGGCCAGCGCGCGGCGATCTCGGCGGCCCGCTCCGGGGTCTCGCAGTCGACAGTCAGGTAGCCGGCGAACTGCTCCTTGCTCTCCATGAACGGCCCGTCGGTGACCTCGACGCCGCCACTGGCGGCCGGACGGGCCGTACGGGTCTGCGAGGGGTGAGCGAGCGCCTCGCCGCCGACCAGCTCGCCGGACTCGGTCAGCTCCTTCATGATCTCGTCGACCTCACCGAAGACGGCTGTGCGTTCCGCCTCGGACAGCTCCTCCACGAAGCCGGGCCGGTTCCAGATCAGCAGCATGTACTTCACGGTGCACTCCTCGGGTGCGGGCCACCGGCGGTGGCGCCTCGCAGACGGGTCGGAGCCGGTCCGCCCGATCCGACATCATCCCCCGGGAAAGGTCAGCGGCCCCCGCGCAGCGGACGGCGTGCCGGGCGGCCCGGGTCGAGCGAGGCCCGGTCGGCGGCGCTGGTGCCGGAGACCCAGCCCTGCTCGTCACGCACCTGGAGGCGGTGCCGGGTGGTGCCCGGAAAGAGCTGGTCGACGCGTTCCCGGACGGCATCCGAGCGGGCCGCGAGCACCGGCAGCAGCCGGTCGTCGTCGAGTTCCTCGGCCGCCGCCGCGCTCGCCTCCCGCAGCCGGTCGCCGATGCGCAGCGCGAACGCGTTGAGGAACGACTCGTCGTAGCCCTTGGTGCGCCGCCCGCCGGCCCTGCCGCGCTCGCCCCGGCCGCGCAGCATCGCGGCGGTGGCCTGCACGAGCAGCGAGGTGTGCAGCAGTTCGACCGCCGCCAGGTCGGCCGGGAAACCGAGCACTGTGGCGAAGCCCAGGTCGTCGGACCAGACCGACTCGCACCGGTTCGCCGCCGCCACCTCCTGGATCAGCAGTGCCTTCGCGGCCGCGTACGGGGCGTCGACGCCGATCCGCACGCCGCCCGGGCCGCCGGACCGCTCGGCCCCGGCGTCGAGCAGCGCCGCGTCGATGCTGTGCCGGGCCATCAGCTCCTGCGCCTTCGCGGTGAACGCCTCCGCCTCGGCCGGGTAGCCGGTCGACTCGGCCTTCGCCAGCAGTGCGCGTACCCGGTCGAGCATCCGGGAACCGCTCGGTGTCACGGCGGCGAGTGCGGTGCCCGCCGAGCCGGGCGGCGGCCGGAGCGCCGCGACCGGCGGAAGCCCCGCCACCAGGACGGCCGCGTCGACCGCGTCCCGCAGCGCGGTGATCCGGTCCCCGTCGGCGCGCCGGTCCAGCCAGCCCGCGTCGTCGTCCCAGCGGGCGCCCGTGTCGGTGAGCTGGTCGTCGAACCAGGCCGGTACCGGCGCGGGCAGGGTGCGCCGCTGCGCGGCCATGACGTCGCGCAGCAGCCGGGCGCCGCGCGGCGTGAGCCGCCGGGTGGCGAGCCGGTCCAGGTCGGCGGGCTGCCAGCCCCGCGGCCAGAGCCGGCCCACGTCGCGCGTGAGCCGGGCGAGCAGCGCCGCGTCCACCGCCGCGCCGTCGGCCACGACGAGCCCGTCGAGGGCTCGCTCGGCTTCGCGTACGTCGGTGCCGCGCGCGGTCGCGACGGCGGCGTCGAGCAGTCGCTCGGCTGGTGACACGGGTGGCTCTCCCTGGACTCCGACAGGCGGCAGGTCGCCCACCCCGGCACCGACGGTACCCGGCCCGCCCGTTCAACCGTCCGGGCCCGGCGTCCGTACTCCTGCCCGGAGCGGGGCGGCGCGACGGACGGAGATCGACGTGGGCGGGCACGAGCGGGGGCTGCACCGGCGGCGGAGATCGCGATCAGGGCGGTTCCTGGCGGTGGTCCTGGTCGGGGCCGCGCTCGCCGCCGGCGGGTACGCCGCGCGGCACCCGGACCTGCTGGACCGCATCGAGGTGCGGCGGACCGTGCCGGCGGCGGCACCGAGCGCGCCCCCAGCGGGCGCCCGCGCCGCGCCGACGCCGGTCCCGGCGGCCGGCCGGGTGGCCCCCGGCATCGGCTATCCGGCCCGGGGCGACGGCACCTTCCGCACCGCCGACACGGTCGGCGCGGTCGCCGGCCGCTCCGGTGAGCTGCTGCGCTATCGGGTCGCGGTGGAGGACGGCATCCGCAACGTGGACGTGGAGCGGTTCGCCCGGGACGTCGCCGCCACCCTCGCCGACCGGCGCGGCTGGACCGGCGACGGCCGGTGGCGGCTGCAACGGGTGGGCCGCGACGACCCGGCCGACTTCACAGTGCTGCTCACCACGCCTGTCACCCGGGGGCGGCTCTGCGGCGACCCGAGTGACCGCTACACGTCCTGCCGCAACGGCGACCAGGTGGTGATCAACGTGGCCCGCTGGGTGTACGGGGTGCCGCACGTGACCGATCTCTCCCGCTACCGGCAGTACCTGCTCAACCACGAGGTCGGCCACCGGCTGGGCCGCGGGCACGAGCGCTGCCCCCGGGCCGGCGGCCCGGCGCCGGTCATGGTGCAGCAGACGCTCGGCCTGCACGGCTGCACCCCGAACCCGTGGCCGATCGTGGGCGGCGAACCGCTGGCCGGGCCGTCCGGCCAGTACGACGACCCGATCCCGGCCGGGGACCGCTGAGCGGCCGGTCGGCCGGGTCGTCACCGGGAGAACGAGGCCCAGATGTTCTTGGTCTTCTCGGTGCCGTACCAGCCGACGTCGAGCGAGACCGACTGGGCCAGGAACAGTCCTCGCCCGCCCGAGTCCATCGGGTGGATGTCGGTCAGCTCCGGCACCGAACTGACGTCGTGGTCGGCCACGTCGAGCAGGAACCGGTCGTCGGTGGCGAGCAGCGTGATGATGGTGGGCGGGCGACCGTGCCGCAGCGCGTTGCTGGCCAGCTCGGTGGCGACCAGCACGACCAGGTGCGGCACCTCGTCGAGGTCCGCACCCTGCACCAGGCCGTGCCGGTTCAGCGCGTCGCGTAGGGAGGCGCGCAGGCCGCGCAGATCCTCGGGACTGTCCAGCACCCACCGCTCCAGCTCTGAGGCCTGCGGCGGCGGCGGCGAGGTGCGCAACTGTCCCATGATCTGTCTTTACCCTGCGTAGCCGTTCGCTAAGCAGGTCAGCGCCGCAGCAGTGCGAACACGCCCCACCCCAGATACTCGCGCTGGAAACGGACGTACCGCACCGGGTCCTCGGTCAGCTCCCGCCGCAGCTCCGGGGCCAGTTCGTCGTCCGGATTGGCGTCCAGCCAGCGGCGCAGGTTCAGCCAGTGCGAGGCGGCGTACCGGTCCCAGCTGTCCTGGTCGGCGAGGACCATCTCGACCAGGTCCCAGCCGCACTCTCCGAACGACTCGACCAGGCCGGGCAGATCCTTGAACTCGTCGCGGGACCGGGCGTGCGAGCCGGTGACGGCCTCGTCGTCGGGCGGGTCACGCCGCCAGTAGGGCTCGCCGACGATCGCCATGCCGCCCGGCCGCAGCGCCCGGTCGAGCAGTTCCAGCGTCCCGGGCACCCCGCCGCCGATCCAGGTCGCGCCGACGCAGGCGGCCACGTCGACCGGCCGCTCCGGGGTGTACGCCGCGGCGTCGCCGTGCACGAAACGTACCCGGCCGGCCACGCCGAGTTCGGCGGCGCGCTGCCGGGCGGCGGCGGTGAAGGCGGTGCTGATGTCGACCCCGGTGCCGGTGATCCCGTGGTCACGGGCCCAGGTGCAGAGCAATTCGCCCTTTCCGCTGCACAGGTCGAGCAGCTCGTCGCCGGGCCGCAGCCGGATCGCCCGGCCCAGCGTGGCCAGCTTGACGTCGTCGAACGGGTTGAGGATGGGCAGCTCGCCTTCGCGAATGGTGAACTGGCGCGGCAGGTCCGGTGAGGTCATTCGTGGAGGGTGCGCCGCCCGGTCACGCGGAGCAACGGAATTCCGGTCTGGGCCGGTCCGGGTCTCCTGAGGTACGGTCACCGCATGGTGGTCGAGGAACACTGGTGGAACGGCGTCAGCAACCCTCGCGGACGGCGCGACGTCTACATCCGTACCGACGGAAGCCAGTGGCAGGTCCAGGCGCAGATCGGCGGGGCGAGCGGCCGGTCCCGGATCCAGCAGTGCCCGAGCCGCGGCTCGGCGACGATCCTGGCCGGGGCGTGGCGCGCGAGCGGTTCCGGCTGGCGCGAGATGCCGCGCTGACCTCACGCTCAGTCACGAGGCCCGTGCACCGCGCGATCGACGAGTGACTCGGCGACCTCACGCAGCTTGCGGTTGGAGTCCTGGGACACCCGGGCCAGGATGGCGAACGCCTCGTCGGCCGAGCAGCGCCGCTGCCCCATGATGATGCCCTTCGCCTGCTCGATCACGGCCCGGCTCTGCATCGCCTCCTGCATCTGCTGCGCCAGCGTCGCCGTGCTCTCGTAGAGGTGGACGTTGGCGAGCGCGATGGCGGCGTACCCGGCCAGCGTCTGCGCCAGCTCGACCTGGCGGTCCAGGACGCCGGGCGATGCGCCGTAGATGTTCAGCGCGCCGACCATCGCCTCCTGGATGGGCAGGCCGATCGACAGCGAACTGGCCGCGCCCGCCGCGTGCGCCCGGGCCGCCCACTCCGGCCAGCGGCTCTCCGCCGCCATGTCCGGCACCAGCATGGCGGTGCCGGTGGTGGCGGCGTCCAGGCACGGGCCGCGGCCCTGCGCGTACTGCCACTCGTCGAGCGTCAGCGCCAGCTCGCCGGTGTACGCGGCGGTGTGCGCCTCCGTGCCCTGGACCAGGGTGACCGACACCTCGGCGGTACCGGGCAGGGTGTCCTTGGCGACCTGGGCGATGGTCGACAACACCACGTCGAGGTCGACTTCGTCGTACTTGATCCGGCCGAGTCTGATCAAGGCAGCGGCGAGGTCGGGGTGGGCCTGCGGCATGAGCTGTGACGTCCTTGTGCGAAGCGACGCCGTCGGCCCGGTAGGCCGGGACGGCTGGTGGCGGGGATCGGCCCGTGGTGACGGACCAGCATCCCGATTCCGGCATGGATCGGGACCTGCGCCGCTTCTTGACGCTCGTTCGTGACGCCCCCGACGGGACGTCGACTACCGGGACAACTCTACGACCCGGAGCGGGTGGGTACGACGGGACGTGCCGACCCGTCGCCGGCGGCCGGCAACGCGGGCCGATCGACGACCTCGAACGCGGTGAGCGTGCCGGTGACGCCGAGGACGCGCCGGACCACCGGGGAGGGCCGGTGCAGGACCAGCCGCCGCCCGTGCCGGGTGAGCATCCGCTGCGCCAGCACCAGCGCGTTCGTCCCGTACGCGCCGAAGAAGCTGACCTCCGACAGGTCGATCACCACGAGCGGGGCGGGCGCGGCGACAGCGGACTCCACGAGTTCGGTGAGCAGGTGCGCGTTGCTGAGGTCCACCTCGCCGGCCACCGAGATCCATGTCATGTCCACGCCTGCGTCGCAGCTCAGCCACATGATCGGCTCGTCCCGGCGGAACGCCCCGGACGCCGTGGGGACGTCATGACAGCCGAAGACCGGCCGTTCGTCCGACATGTCACCTCCGACCTCACCGATTGAGGAAGCCTGCGGCGAGGCACGCCGCGAGCAGGGAGGGCACATGTCTTGACCCGTACCCGACGATACGTCGACCGGGTGGACATCGCAGCGTGGGAGGCGTTCGGACCCGCCCGTGCCGGGTACCGTCAGCGGAACGACAGACGCCGATGACCCCGCCAGGACAGGACACGAGGATGGAATCCGCCAGCATGGAACCCGCCGACGCCCTCGCGGAGCTGAGCCGGATCCGGCTCGACGAGGTGGCGCTCGACGACGTCCTGGCACGTGTCGCCGAACTGGCGAACCGGGCGGTCCCGGGCAGCGCGCACGTGTCCGTCTCCCTGGTGCAGGCGGGCGCGAACCGGGCCATCGCCTACACCAGCGACCTGGCCCGCAGCCTCGACGAGTGGCAGTACGCGCACGACGACGGCCCCTGCCTGGACGCCTCGATGAGCGCGGTGAGCATCTGCCTGCCCGATCTGGCCGACGAGCCGCGCTGGCCGGGCTGGGCCGCACGGGCCCGCGCGGCGGGAGTCCAGAGCTCACTGTCGATCGGGTTGCCGATCCAGGAGGCGGTCACCGGGGCACTGAACATCCACGGCGGCGCGCCGCGCGCGTTCGACAAGTCGTCGATCGAGCTGGCGGAGGAGTTCGCGGCGTACGCGGCGGTGGCGCTCGCCAACGCGCACCTCTACGAGAGCACCGCGACGCTGGCCCGGCAGATGCAGGAGGCGATGCGCAGCCGGGCGGTGATCGAGCAGGCCAAGGGCATCATCATGGGCCAGCGGCGCTGCTCGGCCGAGGAGGCGTTCACGCTGCTCGCCAAGCTCTCTCAGGACTCCAACCGCAAGCTGCGCGAGGTGGCCGAGGCGCTCGTCTCCCGCGCCGCCGCCCGCTGAGGTCCGCGCCTCGCCGCTCGCGGTGGCCGACCTGCGCGCGGTCGCGGCGGTGGCCGCGCTGGGTGCGGCGGTCTTCGCCGGGTTCCTCGCCCACCGCCACGGCGAGCTGACCGGCCCGGGTGACGCCTGGTCCCGGGCCGTGCCGATCGGGTTCGCCGCGGTGCTCGGCGCCGGCTGCCGGCACCTCCGGTCGATCGGCGTCGAGGCCCGTCCGGTGACCCGGATCACCGGCCGCGGAGGCGGCGTGAAAAGCGCGTCAAGAAACCGCGGCCGCGCGTGATGGTCGCGTCAAGACCCCTGTCCGTCCGGCGGATACGGCGCTGTGATTGCCCGGCGCGGCCGGGAGGCGGTCGCGAGGACATCTTCCGCTAGGAGAGATCAGCCGTGTCTGACGTGCTGTTCGTGTTGCTGACGGTGGGGCTGTTCGCGGCTCTCGCCCTCGTGGTGAGGGGCGTGGAGAAGCTGTGAACGCCGTCAACGCCGTCGGCCTGGTGCTGGCGATCGGCCTGGGCGTGTTCCTGGTCGCCGCACTGCTGTTCCCGGAGCGCTTCTGATGAGCATGACGACAGCCGGCGTGCTCTTCGTCCTGTCCCTGGTGGTGGCGCTGGTCGCCGTGCACCGGCCGTTCGGCGACCACATGTACCGCGTGGTCGCCGGAACCCGGTCGTCCCGGGTCGAGCGGGGCATCTACCGGCTGGTCGGGGTCAACCCGGCCGCCGAGCAGACCTGGGGCGTGTACGCCCGCTCGGTGCTGGCCTTCTCGGCCGTCTCCCTGCTGTTCCTGTACGCGTTCCAGCGCCTGCAGAACCACCTGTGGCTCTCGCTCGGACTCGACCCGGTGGTGCCGCACGGTGCCTGGAACACCGCTGTGTCGTTCGTGACCAACACGAACTGGCAGTGGTACTCGGGCGAGTCGACGATGGGCCACCTGGTGCAGATGGCCGGCCTGGCGGTGCAGAACTTCGTCTCGGCCGCCGTCGGCATCGCCGTGGCGGTGGCGCTGGTCCGGGGCTTCGCCCGCAGCCGCACCGGCGAGCTGGGCAACTTCTGGGTCGACCTGACCCGGGTCACGCTGCGGATCCTGCTGCCGATCGCGGTGCTCGGCGCGCTCGCCCTGATGCTCGGCGGCGTGGTGCAGAACCTGTCCGGCGGCACCGACGTGACCACGCTGACCGGCGGCACCCAGACCGTCACCGGCGGGCCGGTGGCGAGCCAGGAGGTCATCAAGGAGCTGGGCACCAACGGCGGCGGCTTCTACAACGTCAACAGCGCCCACCCGTTCGAGAACCCGACCGCGTGGACGAACTGGCTGGAGATCTTCCTGATCCTGGTGATCCCGTTCAGCCTGCCCCGGGTCTTCGGCCGGATGGTGGGGCAGAAGCGGCAGGGCTACGCGATCGTCGCCGTCATGGCGATCCTGGCGCTCGCCAGCATCACGCTGACGAACGTCTTCGAGCTGACCGGCGACGGCACGGTGCCGCAGGCGGTCGGTGCGGCGCTGGAGGGCAAGGAGGTGCGCTTCGACGTGTCGAACTCGGCCACGTTCGCGGCGGCCACCACGCTCACCTCGACCGGCGCCGTCAACTCGTTCCACGACTCGTACACGGCGCTGGGCGGGATGATGACGCTCGGCAACATGATGCTCGGCGAGGTCGCCCCCGGTGGGGTCGGCGCCGGTCTGTACGGGCTGCTGATCCTCGCGGTGATCACGGTGTTCGTGGCCGGGCTGATGGTCGGGCGCACCCCGGAGTACCTGGGCAAGAAGATCGGCTCGCGCGAGATCAAGTTCGCCTCGATGTACTTCCTGATCACCCCGGCACTGGTGCTCACCGGCACCGCCGCCGCGTTCGCCACCGGCAACGACTCGACGGCGCTGAACGTCGGGCCGCACGGACTGTCCGAAGTGCTCTACGCGTTCACCTCGGCCAGCAACAACAACGGCTCCGCGTTCGCCGGCATCACCGTGAACACACAGTGGTGGAACACCGCGCTCGGGCTCTGCATGCTGCTCGGCCGGTTCCTGCCGATCATCTTCGTGCTCGCGCTGGCCGGCTCGCTGGCCCGCCAGCAACCCACACCCGCCTCCGAGGGCACCCTGCCGACCCACCGGCCGCTGTTCGTCGGCATGGTCGTCGGCGTCACAGTCGTCCTCGTCGCGCTCACCTTCCTTCCCGCACTCGCGCTCGGCCCGCTGGCCGAAGGGCTGTGACAACCATGAGAGACAAGGACATGACCGCGCCTGCTCAGACTGCCGACGCGCCGACTCCCAGCACGCCGGGCCGCCGGGACCGGGTCGGCGGCGGACTGCTCGACCCTCGCCAGTTGCTCCGGTCGTTGCCGGACGCGCTGCGCAAGCTCGACCCGCGCACCCTGTGGCACAACCCGGTGATGCTGATCGTGGAGATCGGCGCGCTGTTCACCACTGTGCTCGCGGTCGCCGACCCGTCGGTCTTCGCGGTCGCGATCACCGTCTGGCTCTGGCTGACCGTGATCTTCGCGAACCTGGCCGAGGCGGTCGCCGAGGGACGCGGCAAGGCCCAGGCCGACACGCTGCGCCGGGCCAAGCAGGACACCATCGCCACCCGCCTGGTCGGCTGGACGCCCGGTGCCGCCGCGAACGCGTACCGGGACGAGGCGGTGCCCGCCCCGCAACTGCGGCAGGGTGACGTCGTCCTGGTCGAGGCCGGGCAGGTCATCCCCGGTGACGGCGACGTGGTGGAGGGAATCGCCAGCGTCGACGAGTCGGCGATCACCGGCGAGTCCGCCCCGGTGATCCGGGAGTCCGGCGGCGACCGCAGCGCGGTCACCGGCGGCACCCGGGTCCTCTCCGACCGGATCGTCGTCCGGATCACCCAGAAGCCGGGCGAGAGCTTCATCGACCGGATGATCGCGCTGGTCGAGGGCGCCAACCGGCAGAAGACGCCGAACGAGATCGCGCTGAACATCCTGCTGGCCGCGCTGACGATCATCTTCCTGCTCGCCGTCGTCACGCTCCAGCCCATGGCGATCTTCGCCAAGGGTTACCAGGCCGCCGCGCCCGACACCGCGGCGATCACCGACTCCGGCGTCACCGGCGTCGTCCTCGTGTCCCTGCTGGTCTGTCTCATCCCGACCACCATCGGCGCGCTGCTGTCCGCGATCGGCATCGCCGGCATGGACCGGCTCGTGCAGCGCAACGTGCTGGCGATGAGCGGCCGGGCGGTCGAGGCGGCGGGCGACGTCAACACGCTGCTGCTGGACAAGACCGGCACGATCACGCTCGGCAACCGGCAGGCCGCCGAGTTCCTGCCGGTGACCGGCGTGGACGCGGCCACGCTCGCCGACGCGGCGCAGCTGTCCAGCCTGGCCGACGAGACCCCCGAGGGCCGCTCGGTGGTGGTGCTCGCGAAGAACGAGTACGGGCTGCGCGAGCGCGAGCCCGGTCTCATCCCGCACGCCACGTTCGTGCCGTTCACCGCCCAGACCCGGATGAGCGGCGTCGACCTCGACGCCGACGGGGGCGTCCGGCACGTCCGCAAGGGCGCGGCCGCCGCGGTGATGAAGTGGGTACGCGACAACGGCGGCCACCCGACCGAGCAGGTCGGTGAACTGGTCGACGGGATCAGCGGCACCGGCGGCACGCCGCTCGTGGTGGCCGAGCACGTGACCGGGGAACCGGCCCGGGCGCTCGGCGTCATCCACCTCAAGGACGTGGTGAAGGCCGGGATGCGGGAGCGCTTCGACGAGATGCGCCGGATGGGCATCCGCACCGTGATGATCACCGGTGACAACCCGCATACCGCGAAGGCGATCGCCGACGAGGCGGGCGTGGACGACTTCCTCGCCGAGGCCACGCCGGAGGACAAGCTCGCGCTGATCAAGAAGGAGCAGGAGGGCGGCCGGCTCGTCGCCATGACCGGCGACGGCACCAACGACGCGCCCGCGCTGGCCCAGGCGGACGTCGGCGTCGCCATGAACACCGGCACGTCGGCCGCGAAGGAGGCCGGCAACATGGTCGACCTCGACTCCGACCCGACCAAGCTGATCGAGATCGTGGAGATCGGCAAGCAGTTGCTGATCACCCGGGGTGCGCTGACGACGTTCAGCATCGCCAACGACATCGCGAAGTACTTCGCGATCATCCCGGCCATGTTCGCCGGCATCTACCCGTCGCTGGACCGGCTCAACATCATGCGCCTGGCCGGCCCCGAGTCGGCGATCCTCTCCGCCGTCGTCTTCAACGCGATGGTCATCGTGGCGTTGATCCCGCTGGCCCTGCGCGGCGTGCGCTATCGCCCGGCCAGCGCCTCGACGCTGCTGCGCCGCAACCTGTGGCTCTACGGCCTCGGCGGCATCGTGGTGCCGTTCGTCGGCATCAAGCTCATCGACCTGCTCGTCCAGTTCGTCCCGGGGATCTCGTGATGCGCCTTCCCAGTTGGCTCTCCCAGCACCTGGCCGCCCTGCGCGCGGTGCTCGTCTTCACCGTGCTGCTCGGCCTGGTCTACCCGCTCGCCCTGGTCGCCGTCGGCCGGCTCCCAGGCCTCGACGGCAGGGCGGACGGTTCACTGCTCACCGCCGGCGGCCGGACCGTCGGCAGCTCGCTGATCGGCCAGTCGTTCACCGACGCGGACGGCAACCCGGTCCCGCGCTACTTCCAGTCCCGCCCGTCGGCCGCCGGGGACGGCTACGACCCGACCGCCACCGCGGCGGGCAACCTCGGCCCGGAGAGCGTGGTGGACACGCTCACCGGCGATGAGGAGACCTCCGCGCAGAGCCTGCTCACCCAGGTCTGCGCCCGCAGCAAGGCGGTCGGGGAACTCGACGGCGTGGACGGGCGGCGCCCGTACTGCACGCCGGACGGGGTGGGCGCGGTGCTCGCCGTGTTCCGCGCCGACGGCCTCACCGGCCGGGTCACCCGCGTGGTGAGCGTCAACCAGGCCGCGCCCGCGACGCCGTTCGTCGCCACCTGGCAGGGCGTACCGGTGGAGGCGGCGCAGCCCGGCCACGACTACGTGGCCGAGGGCGGCATCGTCACCCCGGTACGCCGGGACGCCCCGGCCCGCCCGGCCGTGCCGGCCGACGCGGTCACCGCCAGCGGCAGCGGCCTCGACCCGCACATCTCCCCGGCGTACGCCCGGATCCAGGTGGCCCGGGTGGCGCGGGAGCGCGGCGCGGACCCGGCGGCGGTACGGCGGCTGGTCGCCGAGCACACCACCGGCCGGGCGCTGGGCTTCATGGGCGAGCCCGGTGTGAACGTGCTGGAACTCAACCTGGCGCTGGACGAGGCGTTCCCGGCGCGCTGACGGAAGTGTTAAGTGAGTGTTTGAGATTCCGGCTCAGGTGTGGGTTGCCTGGGCCGGTTTCGTGTGTCGGGCCAGGCGGGTGACCATGACGTGGATCATGGC